>JAITDA010000071.1 GCA_031282805.1 Holosporales bacterium | reverse complement strand
TTTTTCAGAACAATCTGCTAATTTTCCAGGCAAAGAAGCTATCTCCAGTGCTCCTTTCCTTCTCGTCAATTCCCGCGCTTTTCTAGCTGCCTCCCTTGCGGCAACCGCTTCGAAAATTTTATCTAAAATAGTTTTGCCAATTGCTGGATTTTCCTCAAACCAGTTATTTACGGACTCGAAAACGACATTTTCCACAACTGGACGCACCTCCGAAGAAACCAGTTTGTCCTTTGTTTGTGAAGAAAATTTTGGATCCGGTACCTTTACAGACAGGACACATGTGAGTCCCTCTCTAACATCGTCACCAGTAATTGCGGTCCTAAGGTCCTTTTTATTGGAGGATTTCACATGATTGTTCGCAATGTAATTGGTTACAACCCTCGTGAGAGCTGCTTTAAATCCAGCCAAATGAGTTCCTCCATCATGCTGTGGAATGTTATTCGTAAAGCACAGGATATTTTCGTGATAGCTATCCGTCCATTCCATTGCCGCCTGTACGATAATTTCCGAATCGGATGCAGAATTGTCAACGGTAATTACATGCTGGTGCAAAACGTTTTTTCCGGAATCTATGTACTTTACAAAAGCCTCTAACCCTCCTTCATAATACAATTCGTTTGAATACGGAGATTCCGGTCTTTCGTCTATAACATTTATCTTCACTCCAGAATTCAGGAATGCGAGTTCCCTTATCCGCTTCTCGATAATCGGTCTTTCAAACTTCGTTATCTTAAATATCTGCGTATCTGGCTTAAATCTCACCATAGTTCCAGATTCTATGCTTTCATCTTCAGAAACAATTTTCAGTGGAAACTCTGGAACACCATGCCTAAATGACATGAAGTATTTTTTATAGTCTTTCCAGATTGTTAGTTCCAAACTTTCCGACAACGCATTGACGACGGAAACGCCGACACCATGCAATCCTCCCGAAACTTTATATGAGTTTTGATCAAATTTTCCTCCTGCATGAAGATGAGTCATGATAACTTCAGCTGCAGATACCCCGATTTCTTTGTGGATATCGACTGGAATCCCTCTACCATTATCCATCACCGCAATACAATCATTTTCTTCTATTGTAATGGTGATGCTGTCGCAGTGCCCAGCCAACGATTCATCTATCGAGTTATCGACAACTTCATATACAAGGTGATGCAGGCCGGTCCCATCATCCGTATCACCTATGTACATTCCTGGACGCTTCCTGACAGCATCGAGTCCTTTTAACACCTTTATTGAATCGGCGGTATATTTTTCATTCATTGACAGTTGTCCCTTGTTAGTTTCGTTAAAACATGAAGCGCAGATGCGCTGCTCAAGATCGCAAATCAGCATCATTCTACCAAAAATGCTCAAAGAATAAAAGAACGATCACACGTTACATAACAATCGGGAAAACTTTGTATTCAGAATAGTTCTGATACGTCACAAACGAGCGACAGCCTAATTCCAGCCCCAACAAATGATATCGAGTTCTATTAGTTACAAAAATTCACTTTGCTTGAAGAAACGACTTTTATTCACTCTTGCCTGTTTTGGTAATTGCTGATTTTAGTATTGATGCCCTCCATTCAGTATTGATGTACTCTTTTCACAAAATTCTAAAAATCACAATATGGTTGATACTACTCAATAAATGTACGAGTGATTCATTCGCCTATGTGATGCTACTTTGTGTTCACAAACTGTGAGTAGAAAAAATCAATGTAGCACTTATTTGTGTACTATATTACTTCCTTTTTCGCATTTAACGAAACATAGGGGTGGATTAGTGAAACCAAACAGTAGTTTTATGGGTTGAGGATTGAGTATTGAGTCGAAGATGAGTAGAAAATATAAATGTGATATGATAGAGAACTTCATGAATTTGAAAAATTAGCAGAAAGTGTTTTTTTTATATCTAAAAAGATATAGAATCGCACAACTCAATATGCGAATTTTCTCGGTGTTTGAAGCTGTACTACGTAAATGAAAAAAAAAAAAGTAGTGAAATAATTCTAGGATACTAGAAGTTCAAGCTTTCTGCGTAGTGAAAAAATCTTTAGTGACTATTCCGGAATATTTCACACAAAAATACGCTGAATACAACTTTCACTTACTGAGTGTTGCTAAAAAGCAACAACGAGAAAAAAATGACAAATATGTGGAACTTTACATGTATTAGGCTTGGATATCACATTTTAAATCTGATACACTTTGAACATGGGATTAGTTTTAATTTTTTAAGGATTGTAGAATCATGGAAAGAAAGGTTTTATCAGGTTTATTCGCTGCTGCTGCGCTTTTGTCAGCCTGTAATTGCACATGCGGAGTTAAGGATTCATCAGTGACTCCTGGTTCAAGCGCTGATTTTGAGGCCAATGTTCCGAATGTTGTGTATTTTGACTTCGACAAGTCAAAACTCTCTGAAGCAGCTAAGAAACGTGTCGAGGCACAGGTAGCTTGGCTCAAGACGTACTCAGGAACAAAGGCTACGGTCGAGGGATATACAGACGTTAGAGGAACCGCAGAATACAACATAGCTCTTGGTCAAGCACGTGCAAACGAGGTAGCGAATTCGCTCAAGGCTAGCGGCATCGAATCAGACAGACTTACGACTGTATCGTATGGAAAAGAGCGTCTCGTTGATACGGGGACAACGGAGCTTGCTCACGCCAAGAATCGTCGCGCTGTGACGGTTGTTGGTTAACTTATCGCTCTAAAAAGATAATCCAGAATTTACGTTGTGAGTTCTGGATTATCTTTTGTGGTGAATGTATGAATTTTCAAAGTCGTTTTGTCGGTAGCTCGAATAATTTCAAATTAGTATGCAAGATTTCGTTTGTTGTTGTGCTATTTGGGTATTTCTTATTTCACGCGATCAGCGGCAATAATGGGTTGTTGTCTTACGTAAAAATAAAGAAGCGGCTTACTGAGCAAACCGAAAAATTAGAACTTTTGAGAAGGGATCTAGGTGCCTTAACGTTGCGTGTCAGGTTGCTGTCGAATGAATCGTTGGACCTCGATATGTTGGATGAAAGGTGTCGTATGGTTCTAAATTACTGTTTTCCAGACGATGCAATCGTAAAAGAACAGACAGTATCGCGTGGCTGATTTGTAATTGTCTGGCTACAACTTCAAATTTCTCAAAAAATTCAGTCATGTTCTCATTGATCACTTCATCACACGAGAGTTCTCCATTGTAGTTTCGCCTTCTTCATTCTCATTAACAATACCCACGATATATTTCAGATTTTTAGATTTATGCTGTTATCCAGCTGCTTGGATGCTATGTATCCTCGATTTTGGTTGTATTTTAATGTCTCTATATTTTTGAGTTTTTCTAGTGAATTTTGCATTTTATATTGGCGGGATGCACCATGTTGTAGTCAAAACATAATTACTTGACTAGGATTATCTCAAATAGTAGAGTGTAGTGATATGTTTCACTTCTGTAAGTATCGAGGGGGAGTAGCTCAGTTGGTTAGAGCGCCGGCCTGTCACGCCGGAGGTCGCGGGTTCAAGTCCCGTCTCTCCCGCCACTTCATTTAAAATGAGTATATGTATTCCAGCGAGATCATGGAGTTCGTTATTTCGTCTTCTGAGCAGTGCTCATTAAAGGAAGTTCCTGTGTGTGCAGTCATCGCCATCGATAGCGACGTTGTTGTCTTCGCGAATAACGAGGTTGAGAAAAACAATCGTCCGTGGTTACATGCGGAATTTATTGCCGTGCAAAAAAGTTGTGAAATCCTCGGTGTTAAATATCTAGATAAAGCAAGTCTTTATGTCAATCTTGAACCATGCGCATTTTGCGCTGCAATCTTAGAAAAAGTGAGAATACAAAATATTTTTTTCGGTGCATATGACATTAAATATGGAGCAATCGATCACAATGCCAGAATATTCGATCATTCCCTGGTAAAACCGAATATCGTTGGTGGTATACAAGAAGATAGATGTTCTCAAATAATGAGAAAGTTTTTCAAAAATTTGAGAGATTAATGTCGAAAAAAATTAGGTTAAATAAAGCCCTTTCTGCATTGGGGATATGCTCACGACGTGAAGCAGATAGACTTATATCGTATAGACAAATTTCAGTGAATGGTAAATTGGTAGTTGAAACGTGGTGTAAAATCTCGCCCACCGATACAATTTCGATTAACGAAAAAAAATACACCATCGGAGATAGAGGATTTAACCCAAGGGTGTGGATTTATTATAAACCTAGAGGACTGATTACTACTCGTCATGATAAAGAAGGGCGGAAAACTGTTTTTGAAGACGTTGATGTAAAGATAGGAATGAGGGTAATATCAGTCGGAAGGCTTGATTTCAATTCCGAGGGATTGCTTCTCATGACAAATGACGGTGCATTTGCCCAATACGCCATGCTACCGAAAACAGCATGGGAAAGACGTTACAAAGTTAGAGTTTTTGGAGAAGTGACTGAAGAGATGCGTAGTATGTTGAAAAAAGGCATGTGCATTGAAGGAGTGAAATATGCTCCACTTATTGTTACCACGATAAATCGGGGAAACGGAAAAAACTGCTGGCTAAATTGCATATTGAAAGAAGGAAAAAATCGGGAAATTAGGAAGCTTTTTGGCTATTTTGGTATTTCTGTTAATAAATTGATAAGATATCAATACGGCCCGTATAGTCTCGGCAATCTGATGCCAGGAGAGGTAAAAGAAGCAGATGTACATTTTGAAATGTAAGGTGCTTTTCACGTACTTAATAGAATTTTATCGATTTTAACAGTTGTACTTTGAGTTGCTGGAACAAGTGGAAGCCTTAGCTCGTTTTTTATGAGCCCAATTCTGTGTAGTGCATATTTTACCGGAATTGGATTAGATTCAACAAATAAGGTTTCGCTCAACGGTGTAAGTTTTTTATTTACTTCCTGCGCGATTTTAATATCACCAGCAATGACAGAAGATGTCAGTTGTTTCACTAGGCCTGGTTCAATGTTTGCTGTTACTGATATACAACCATCTCCGCCATGTGCAAGGTAGCCGAGAAGACTAGCATCATCTCCAGAAAGCAACTTCAAAGTGGGAGCCTGCGCTTTTATTAATTGGATCCTAGACAGATTTGTATCAGAGTCTTTCAGTGCCACAATCCTAGCAAATTTTGAAAGGGCGACTATTGTATCGATCGATATGTTGACACCACAACGTCCTGGATTGTTATACATGATGATTGGAATATCACTGTCATTGTGAATTCTTGAAAAATGTTCAATAATCCCCTGTTGTGTCGGTTTAATGTAGTATGGGGCAACAACAAGTACACCATCTGCTTTTAATTTTTCAGCTTGCTTTACAAAACTTATTGCGTTATCGGTTCCGCATGCACTACATCCAACGATGATTTTGGTCTTTTTTTTCGTAATTTCTATGGCGGTTGCTATGATTTGTTCTCTTTCATTGTTCGATAATAAAAGCCCTTCACCAGTTGAACCACATATTAAAATTCCGTCACTTCCGGCATCAATTTGTCGTTCTATGAGTTTTCTCATCGCGCAAAAATCAACAAGGTTGTTGCTAAATGGTGTAACAAGTGCAACCATGGAACCAGAAAACATATTTTTTCCGAAATTGAAATAACGGGATATGTTATACGTTCTAGGCAGTAGAAAAGCAACAAATCATTTTGTTTCACTATTATTGTTGATTTGTATTTTTACTTGGTTATGCCCAGTCAACGGGGAAGATTCCGAAAAGTATAACCAATGGAAAATCGCGGTTAACAATCCAAAAAATAGTAAAAAGGTTTTTTCTTTTTTTTACAATAATCCGCATTGGCCCTTGTTCAATGAATCAGTGAAAATTGCAGAAGAACACATAGATGCCGATGTTCCAGATTCAATGATTATTAAGTGGTTTAAGAGGTACCCACCAAAGACGAGTCATGGTTTGTCGTGCAATGTAGAAAGATTATTGAAAAATGAACCCGATTTCGCAGAAAACTACGTAAAGCAAACTTGGATTTTTCAAAACTTATCGCCTGAATTTTTGAAAAAATTTCGAAGGAAATTTGAAAAATATATAACATCTGTTGATGATGCTAAAAAAGCGAAATATCTAATAAATTCGTTAAAAATTGAGGAATTAAAAGCACTAAAGGAAGTTGTCCCAGCCATAATTTCGAATTACATTGATAAATTTTTGAAAAAACATTCATCTTCAAAAGCCAGCGGCTATTCAAAGAAAGATCTTGCTGATATAGAAAAAAGATACAACATAATCCAAAATTTAATTGATAAAAAGAAAAGCGCTAAAGCCGCAAATATTTTGACGTTATTGAATACAGATGAGGAAACACACGCAACAGCATTTTTTAATCAGAGAAGACATGTGGCATTCGATGTACTACGCGATGGAAAACCAAAATTGGCGTACGATGTTATGAAAATGTACGTTACAAATTCTTTGGGTAAAGATGAGAGGATCGCGAAGGCCGAGTGGTTTCTTGGGTACGTAGCAGCCAGGTTTTTGAATAAATCCAGGGAAGCAACAACTCATTTCAAGAAAGCGTACGACAATTCAAAGAATTCGATACGCTTAAGTAAAAATGCCTTTTGGTTAGCAGAAACTTATAGAGCGCAGGGGGATTTTCTATTCGCTTTGGAATGGTACCGAAAAGCAGAGAGACATTTTTCTACTTTTTACGGATACTTAGCTGGTGAAAGACTAAAAAAATTTGCTGATGCTAAATTACCAATGGTTGATGGTATCTATAGTTTTGACGAAACTACTCCACCAGCAGAAGCTGAAATGGTATTTTTCAACAGAGAATTAGTGAGGGTTTTACTCTCAATGAAAGACAGGAGTATGTCAAAGCATTTTTATAGGCAACTGTTGAGTGAAATTGATGATCCATACGAAGAAATTTTGCTGATGGATTTGGCGTCAGCTAATGATGAAGTTGACCTCTTGATTTCTGAAAATTCTCTAAGACAACATTATTTCACAAATAAGAAAGTGTATAAAGTGCTTGAGAACAAGGACATGGAATACGTTTTAAACATTAATAAAGATCCTTGCTTTGTGAGTTTGGTGCACTCCGTCATACACAGAGAGAGTAACTTCAATGAAAATGCTAAAAGCCACGTTGGAGCAGTTGGCTTAATGCAAATTATGCCTTCAACGGCGTTGTATGAAGAGAAAAAATTAAAATTCTACACAAAGCTCTCCCTTTTTGATAAACAAAAAAACATCACAATAGGGGCTTCGATCCTGAATAGGCTTTTAAAAAAATACAAAAACAACATTGTCTATGTAATTGCAGCGTATAACTGTGGTGAGGGTGGCCTTGCCAAATATCTAAAAAGTATCAAAAAATTAAAAAATTTGACCCAAATTGATCTGATGGAATTGATTCCGTTCAAAGAGACAAGAATATACGCTAAACACGTCATCAGAGCAATGTTTACATACCAAAAAAAATTCTTTGTCAACGGATGTTACAATTGTGACATAATCGTCTCAAGTAAGTAGGATATTTTCGATCATTTTTGTATAATTCGCACTTAGCAACTCAAATACTGGTATTTGTCAAACCACGCCTCTTCCTTTTTACCATCCATCAAATTACCTGATGGTAGCCTTTGTCTATCTCAATTCCTCAACAAAAATGATGTTATCATGTACAAATTTTAGCAACGGGCAACGTCATTATTTTCAATTGTTTAAAAGACTCAAATGTAAAGAGTTCATTAAGTACAATTAACAAACAAGAAAACACTCGCTTTACTTCAATTGTTGGAATTTACATTACGATTGCGCAATGTAATATTTGAAAAGTGAACCATTTATATTCAATGTCAGCAACAAACTTTGCGGCAAGTTATAAGCTTTTTATCCGGTAAACATTCGGTACAGATCATCTCATTGAGCCATCAAACGTTGGCTCTCACACTTCGAAATCACAAAATAGCACCATAATTGTTATACACAATTCCTCATTTATGGTACACTATACTCGTTGTACGCGTGAGTTATTGCATGGTTATTCAAATATCATGAGTGATCCGATGTCCTCATTTATGGTCAAGCAGATTGTGCCGATTAACGTTTGTGGCGTTGATATATCCATCACAAACTCGTCATTCTTCATGCTAATAACTGTCGGGATTATAGTATTGTTATTATGGATAGGAACCGGTAATAGGGGAATTATTCCAACAAAAATGCAAATTTTGACGGAGAAGCTATTCTTTTTTGCAAACGACATCATTGAAACTAACATCGGAGAACAATGCACTAAGGTGTTTCCTTATATAGCTTCTTTGTTTCTGTTCATTATGGTGGGAAATGTAGTTGGTATGTTTCCGTTCGCATTTTCTTTTACTAGCCAGCTTGTTGTGACAATTGGATTGGCCACTGGAGTGTTTATCTCATCAATTGTCCTTGGACTTTATAACAACGGCATCGCCTATTTCAGACATTTTTGTCCACATGGAATTCCTGGATATCTTGTTCCTTTTTTTATTGTAATTGAACTGATGTCTTTTGTTTTTAGGCCTTTGAGTCTTGGAATAAGACTATTTGCAAATATGGTCGCAGGACACATTATGATCAAAGTAATTGCAGGATTTGCGGTGTCAATTGCTGGGGTAGCCTTTGTTTCATACCTTGCACTAATTCCCGTTGCAATTAACGTTTTATTGAATATATTTAAACTTGTTGTTTGTGTGTTACAGGCGTACGTTTTTGCGGTTCTGTCGTGTATGTATATATCTGAATCTTTAAGGCCTCAAACATAATAAATTTTGAAAGGAGAATTAAAAATGGATGCAAGTGCAGCTAAATTGATTGGGGCTGGAATTTCCGTAATAGCCCTCTTCGGAGTCGGATTGGGGTTGGGAAATTTATTTTCATCACTCGTGAAATCTATAGCAAGAAATCCGTCGGCAAAGAACGACTTAGTTTCGACCAGTATGCTCTGTTTCGCACTAATAGAATCAATTGCATTGTTGGCCTTCGTTGTTGCAATGATAATTTTGTTCACTGCCTAACTTGGTTTTAACTGATGCTACCGCAGCTTGACATTTCAGTTTATTTTTCGCAGCTGTTTTGGCTTTCTGTCTGTGTCTCTACATTAATAATAGCCTTTAAAAAGTGTTTCATTCCTAGAATCAATCGCTTAATCTCCGAGAGAAATGCGTTCATTTCTCAGAAGGAAGATAACATACAAAAATTGGAGATAGAATTAAGAAAAATTGAAGATGATATTGAAGCACTGAAAAATCATGGATTGGCGCGATCATCTGAAATCATACGGGA
>JAITDA010000069.1 GCA_031282805.1 Holosporales bacterium | reverse complement strand
AGATGTGCGTTTTTTGCCTTCACGCCTTTAGCGACTTGGCTATGCGAAAAAAACAGAAAAGTGAAGGATGTGAACCTTTTTCAAACTTCTTAAGGGAATGTGAAAAATATATATATATGAATGTCATATATATAAGGAGTTTGGGCCTTATCCTTCAACTTTCACAAAACACTCATAAAAGTGAAGAAAAAGTATAGGAAAGCCAAAACTCTGCGTGATGGATGTGTAAAAGTGTCTTCAACAACCTTCTCCAGCCTTCACTATAAAAACAAAAACATGATAAGAAAGCCGTTTTCAGAGCATGACGAATAATGTGTAAAACTTTTAGAATGCTTGTGACATATGACGAAAGTGTGTCTGCATATGGTGGAGCAAACAACACACATTGGCATAGATAAGCCATTTGTTGAAGTGAGGGTATTTTATGCTTACAAAAGCATTGGCAATACTGAATAAAAGAACATAGCATATATATAACGCAGGAAACCAAATTGTTACTACTATGCAGAATGCACTATGAAAAAATACAGACATATTTTCAATATAATGACGAAAAGTGGAATGGAGGGGTATGAAATGAAAGTACAAATAAAGGCTTTGGCAAAAGGAATAATGGCCTTTTCTACAGAACGTTACGCGTTAAAGATTTATAGCGCGGTATGGCAGCTCAAAACCCTCTATATATGGCTTTGGTAAGCCATATATCTTGATTGTGCAACACACAGCACACAGGTAAGCTCTAAATCTTAAAATCATGCAAGACCTCATCATGGCAGAGGTAAGCTCATAAGTAGCATTAACAAGCCAAAATATCAAGATATTAAAAACTATGCAAAATGACGATAATGGTTTATCCAATATCTACAGTTCATATTTAGTTAATAGATTTAATATTTTGTTCACTGAATCTGCATTGTTGTTCATAAAGTTCATATCTAGTTAATAAAAGGAGAGGTGGGGAATTTTATTATGTTAGAAAAGGCATTAGAAAGGCAAATAGTAAAGGTGGTAGAAAAAACAGGAGGAATAGCACTGAAACTAACATCACCCTCTTGCAGTGGTATGCCAGATAGACTAATACTGTCTCACCATGGTGTGTGCGCGTTTTGCGAAGTAAAAGCACCAGGTGGGAAGCTGAGGCCGCTACAAATAAAAAGGCTCCAGCAGGTCGAATCCTTAGGCTTTTTAACCTTCGTGATAGACAAACCGGAGCAGATAGATGAAATGATATGTAAAATAGCGGATGAGTGTTTAAGGCGAAGAGGAATCACCCTCTAGAGGAGTGCCGTTTTGGTATATAAAATCTGGTGATATGTCAATGCTTCCATCATCCCATGTAGGTACACCATAATCTATATATACGTCATTAAAAAGCTCTACATTAGAAAGTGGCATAAACGCAGGAGATTTAAGTAATGGTGTAAAATCGAATGTTTTAATTTCACCGGTATTGAATTTCAGCAAAAGGCGGAAATCTTTAAGCGGACGTATGTTTACGACGTTTCTAATAAAGGCAGGTCCTTCGGCGTATGCGATTCCATTTTCTACATACATCATGATCACTTCTCCTTTAATGCAAGGGTTCGATTTTATTAAAAGGTTCGTTTTTCACGGCTGCAATCCATGCTTGATATAGCTCTTCTTCATGAATAGCAGCCCAAGCTTGAGCAAGTCTCAATTGTTTAACTGGCAAACGACCAGCAAGCAATTCACCATCAATCCCTATGGAAGCTTCGAAGTTGGAATAGTACACATGGAAGTGAGGTTTGTGATGTTGAGAATTATCAGAGTAAATCATTTTGATAATAATCCCGTAAAATCTAGCAAGCTCAGGCATAAAAAACCATCTCATTTCCTTAGTTCTTAACATTTGTGATAGACAAACCGGAGCAGATAGATGAAATGATATGTAAAATAGCGGATGAGTGTTTAAGGCGAAGAGGAATCACCCTCTAGAGGAGTGCCGTTTTGATAAAGTTCGTTGCAAGATAAGTCCAGATTGTCATTCCAGCTTACACCGTAACCGCCAGGTTCTACTTTCACTTGCTCAAATAGGCCGAGAACAGTATAAAAGGTTTTAAATTCAGGCCACTTAGAAAAAAGAGGCTTTACATCGTATTTTTTTCTGATTCCATTCTTAAAGCTTATTAACAGCTCAAAATCCGATTTAGGAGTTGCACTGTTTATTCTGTAAAACATAGTTCAATTCCTCCTTACGGGTTATTCAAGGGGTGGCAATTTAATAAAATTTTGCGTTTCCCAAATTTCAAGAAGCTCTTTTTGATATTTTACAACCCATTCTTTTATCATTTCAAGTGCTTTTTGTGGTAGGTCTCCCTCTAACATCTCTATAGGTGATATGGTAATTACACCGGAACAATCGCCGTAAATGGCATGCAAATGCGGTGGATTATGTTCTTTTTGTTGAAAATACATCTTCAATACAATACCATAAAATTTAGCAAGAGTAGGCATTATGCATCACTCCATCCATATCATTTAGTATACATATAAGCTACTATATTGTGATACAATTGTCAACCACAACAAGCAAAGGAGTAAAACAAATTGGAATATATCGCGCATGAGTACCAAAAACAGGCGACGGAGTTCTTAATTAACAACCCCAAAGCAGCACTATTCCTTGAATGTGGACTAGGTAAAAGCGTTATAACCCTCTCGGCTATATCTGAGTTGATAGGTTCAGCTCAAGTTAAAAAGGTACTAATTATCGCCCCTTTACGCGTAGCTAGAGATACATGGCCTAACGAGCTGGATAAATGGGACCACCTTATGGATCTATCATATAGCGTTGTATTAGGCCCTGAGGATGCGCGTAAAAAAGCTCTAGCTATTGAAGCAAATATATATATCATAAACAGGGAAAACGTTGATTGGCTGGTAAATGAGAGTGATACTGTCTTTGATTACGATATGATAGTTTTAGATGAGTTAACTTCCTTCAAATCGTACACATCAAAGAGGGTTAAAGCACTTTGCTCTGTGGCTTTGCATGTGAAGAGGGTAGTAGGGCTCACAGGTACGCCAGCCCCAAACGGACTCATGGATTTATGGGCTCAGTTTAAGGTACTAGACGGAGGTGAGAGGCTGGGCAGATATATAACTCACTACAGGGAGAAGTACTTTGTGCCGGACAAATTCAGTCAGCATATCGTTTATACTTGGAAGCCAAAACTTTTTGCAGAAGAGAGGATATATGAAAGTATATCTGACATAACACTCAGTATGAAAAGCTGCAATTATTTGAAGTTACCTCCACTAGTCATGAACGATGTATTTGTAAATCTATCGTATAAAGAGGACTGTTTAATTAAGAAGTTTAAAAGAGATTTAGTTTTGGAATTCGCCTCCTCAGATATAACGGCATCAAATGCAGCGTCACTGTCCTTAAAGCTCCTTCAAATGGCAAATGGAGCCATATATGATGATGAACATGATGTAATCAACATCCACAACCGCAAATTAGAGGCATTAGAGGACCTAATAGAGGCTGCAAATGGCAAGCCTGTACTAATTGCCTACTGGTACAAACACGACGCTACAAGGATTACCAAGCTGTTAGAAGGCAGGGTAGAACACTTAAACAGTCCTGAATCAATCAGGAGGTGGAACGAAGGAAAGATAGAATTAGCACTCATACACCCAGCGTCAGCGGGGCATGGGCTTAATTTACAGGCAGGAGGATCCACGCTCATATGGTACAGCTTAACATGGAACTTAGAGCTATATCAACAGACAATAGCGCGGCTATATCGGGAAGGGCAAGCGAAAACAGTGGTAGTGCATCACATAATCTGTAAAGATAGCATAGATGAGCAGGTAAGGCGTAGCTTGAACCGTAAAGACGTAACGCAGGAAGCATTAATAGATGCAGTGAGAGCAGAAATAAGAGGATGGTAATCTACTCATTTCATTTGAACAAATCACTGTGTGTGCCGGTTCTGTAGAGCGAAATCAAGGATGATTCTTTGTCGATTTTATAAATTAGGAGCCAATCGTTTTGAATGTGGCAGTCACGATACCCAGAGTATTCTCCTGATAACGCATGATCACAAAATTTTTCAGGAAGCTCTTTTTCTTCGCAAAGCATTTCAATGACTTCTTTCAGATGATTCATGTTTTTCTGTCTTTTTTGCATGACTTTTAGATCTTTTTTAAACTGACTCTGATATCTAAGATTTAGCATAATATTTAAATTCCTAACTCATTAAACATTTCTTTAGGAGAGCCAAATGTTTTACTCAATTCGATGCCATTTTCAGCATCTTTAATGGCTTGAACAGTCTTTTCATTGGGAATTTTCAACCTCAAATCGAAAGGAAAACCATGTTCTCGGATGGTCTGCTTCAAAAAAATGTTGATGGCAGTGGTCATGTCTATACCTAACTCAGAGAAAATTTTCTTTGCTTGATCTTTTACACTTTTGTCTACGCGTATATTAACATTTGCGTTGCTCATAGTAATTCCTCCTTTAAAACAAACTTTAGTCATATTATATCACAATGTGATCACAATG
>JAITDA010000061.1 GCA_031282805.1 Holosporales bacterium | reverse complement strand
AGGGTTTCCCCCATTGTCCAATATTCCCCACTGCTGCCTCCCGTAGGAGTCTGGGCCGTGTCTCAGTCCCAATGTGGCTGGTCGTCCTCTCAGACCAGCTATAGATCATCGGCTTGGTGGGCCTTTACCTCACCAACTACCTAATCTAACGTGGGCTGCTCCCTTAGCGATCTCTCTTTCAACTTTCGTTAATATCCTGTATTAGCGTTCGTTTCCAAACGTTATCCAGAACTAAGGGGTACATTCCCGCGCGTTACTCACCCGTTTGCCACTATATTCGATAATACAAGTACTATCGAATACCGTTCGACTTGCATGTGTTAAGCATGCCGCCAGCGTTCGTTCTGAGCCAGGATCAAACTCTCATGTTAAAATCCATCTCGCTCACTTTTAGAATCAACTGTCTTTAGTATGTTTCATTTTAGTGAACAAGTGTACATTTGTGTTACAAACACGCCACCTGCTCACTACCTATTTTCTTATATTCACTATTTTACAGAACACCAAAAGGCAAAAGCGCCACATCCAAAGATGCAGCACCTTCAAACCTCTATATCGGTGAAATTACTATATTTCCTTTGTTCTGTCAACTTATTTTTTTATCTCACATGAATTTGCCAAATTTAGGTCGAATCAAGCTCCTATTCCTCTCCGAACTGCAACATAATACACCACTACTACAAACAAATCAGAGATTCCACGAAAGATCTAGTATGCCATATGGCAAAACCCGAGAGTACCGCTTACAAAGCAGATTAAACATATAAATATTAGACCTCAAGTATCTTAAAAGCTTCTATCTTGTTTTACACAGCTTGCTATTCTACATACCATAAAGTGTCATTTGTAATTAATTACAGAACAGAGATCATGTACGCTGTGAGAGAAGTGTTATACTCAACTGTTTACCTGAAAGCAATGGACGGCACTCGTCCCACCCAAACTGTATAAAAATTTTGGTTTCCACCCCAAGTTGACGGTACAGAAAAAAACTGAAAAATCAGAATTGAAAACAACTGCTATGTGGAATTTTTGTGGAGAAAATTTCAAAGCAATGATCTAACCATAAAAAGCGTCAGATATCACAAACCATCAGAAAAAACACCAAAGGCGGTCATTCCATACGGTTGGTGCGGTCGAGAAGACTCGAACTTCCAAGGATCTCTCCACAGCGACCTCAACGCTGCGCGTCTACCAATTTCGCCACGACCGCAAAGTTATAATTCAGTAGTAACAGCGACCTTTTTGCTCGACTTTCGCGATGCGGTCCTTTTTACTGTCAGAGAATTTGTTTCTTGAATTCTGGCTACCAACTCTTTTAATACATCAGGATTCTCGACGGCAAATTTCGCCAGAATCTTCCTATCAACAGTAATTGACGCTTTGGCCAAACCACCGATAAACGTCGAATACTTCATACCAAACTCCCTAGCAGCGGCATTTATTCTCTGAATCCACAAAGCCCTGATTTCTCTCTTTTTGTTTCTTCTATCCCTATAGGCATAGAGCCATGATTTTTCTAACCTCTCTATTGCGGGTCTAAAACATGAAGAAGACCGTCCCCTAAAACCCCTCGCAAGAGATAGTACTTTTTTGTGTTTTGCACTGGCGGTCATGCCTCTCTTTACGCGTGCCATACTTAAAAGTCTCCCAAAAAATCACACATGAAAATAAAATGCAGAAACCTTCTTTGCGTCACTTGCGTGCATCAAAGTCGTTCCGCGTGCATTTCTCAACATCCTATTACTCCTTTTGCGCATGTTGTGCCTTTTCCCACACTGCGCAGATTTCACCATTCCAGAGGACGTAAAACTAAACCTCTTTTTTGCGCTACTCTTTGTTTTTAACTTCATATTCCCTCGACCTCAAACAAATCTGGTACCTGCTGCCGGACTCGAACCGGCAAGCTCAGCGAGCGACAGATTTTAAGTCTGTTGTGTCTACCAATTCCACCAAGCAGGCAGCATGCAATGGAATCTTATCAAAAACACAGCAGATGTCAATATGTTTATACAACGATGTAGATTGTCATAATAACACTGCATCACAAAGTGCGAGGTGATGCCACCCACATTAGACGTTTATTGGCATTTCCATAAACCATCTCAACTCACGTTTCATTCGATCTCATAAAAGCAATAGCTTTAAAATTTTTTAAATGCTGTATCGTTGCGGAATTGCAGGTAAAAACCGACAGAATTAAAAAGTTGTGAAATTTTTCAGCTATGCTATCATCCTTATGTGTTTCCTTGCGCGAAATGAATAGATGGCTTTCATCTGCTCTCTGTTGTTGTTTGTTATTTTGCTGGGTGTCGTAGTCGTTGTGCATGAACTAGGCCACCTCGTTGTTGCGAGGGCTAGCGGAGTTTTTTGTGAGGCATTTTCCTTCGGCTTTGGACCAGTTCTACTCGCGAAAAAAGATAAAAAAGAAACCGAATGGAGATTGTCTCTTTTCCCACTTGGAGGATACCTCAAGATGTTTGGTGATGCCGATGTTTCAAGTGTGAGGGAGGTAATTCCGGCGGGATACACCGAAGATGACATGGAAAGAATGTCAGTTCATCGAAAGAAACCTTGGCAGAGGTTATTAATATCAGCCGGAGGTCCTTTTGCGAATTTCATTTTATCTGTATTCGTAATATTTACTCTCTCGCTAATGCAGGGGATTCCGGAACATACAAATACTATCTCTGTTAAAGACGAAAATTCACTGGCGTACACCTCAGGATTGCGCGATGGCGATGTTATCGTGGAAGCAAATGGAAGTAAGATCAATAACTTTGAAGAGTTAAAGTCACAGATAGTCGCATCCCGAGGAACCACGCTGAAGTTACTATTACAACGAAATGGGGAAACTGAGGAATTGAGTATCGATATGTTCACGGAAGAAGATGGTAAAGTAATTCCAGTTGAAGTTCTCGGTATTACTCCACAAGCTCTTGTATACAAGAATGCTTCCATTGCTGCAGCCGCTAAAGTATCCGTTACCTTAACGTATTTTATGGCTTATGAAAACATTAGAACTGTGTTTAAGGTCATAACAAGGCAGGCTAGCTACAAAAACGTTGGTGGTCTTATCTCTATATTCAAGGTATCCGAACGTAGCGCAGAAGCGGGATTTTTCAGTTTTATCTTAATGATTGCGATGATCTCCTCGGTACTTGGCGCCGTAAATTTGTTACCGATTCCAATGTTAGATGGAGGAGCAATCGTGATTGCCATAGTTGAATGTGTTCTTGGAAGACCTCTCAATAAGAAGTTTGTTGAGTTCATATTTATAGTTGGATTAGTAGTTGTCGCGTCCTTAATGTTACTCGGAACTTGGAACGATTTAGTGAATTGTAAAATTTTTAATTGGTTGGAGACACTGTTTAAATGAGCATTGCCAGATTTTTATTAATCATCTCATCTTATGTATTTTTCGTTTGCCCATCGTTCGGAGAGATTATCTCTGCAATAAAATACATTGGATGCCAAAGGGTAGAACAAGAAACCGTAGAGTCATATCTACCAATTCAAGTTGGAGACGATTGCGATGATGATACGATAAATGAAGCCTTAAAAGCCCTTAATTTGACTGGTTTTTTCGAAAAGGTTGATATAGTAAGGGATGGAACTGTTCTTATTATCACAGTAAAGGAGTTTCCCGTCATCAACAAGATTTCATTTGAAGGAAATTCCAAATTGTCTGATAGGGATATTAAAAAAGCCGTCAAATTAAGGGTAAGAGAGGCACTTTCCCCAGCAAAAGTAAAAGAGGTTCAGCAAGGCTTACTCGATGTCTATAGGAAGATGGGACGTTATAACGCAACCGTCGTTCCTAAAATAATCAAATTACCAGATAATAGGGTTAATCTCGTTTTTGAAATAAATGAGGGAAATTCCGCTGGCATTGGTAGGATCGTATTTATTGGGAATGATAAAGTATCAGCTTCTGATCTTCGTAATGTCATGTATTCGAAGGTAAAAAGGTGGTATAGGTTCTTTGTGACAGATGATATATACGACCAAGATAGGTTGATTGAGGATAGGCTTGCCATAGAAAAATACTACCATGAAAATGGTTACGCAGATGCCAAGGTTTTATCTGCCGTGGCGGAATTGTCCCCAAATAAAAAGGAGTTTGTGTTGACAATCACGGTAGACGAGGGAGACATTTATGCGCTTCGAAACGTCTCAGTGAAATCACGCATTTCCAAGCTTTCGACTGCAGGATTAACAAAGAATTTGTACTGTAGATCCGGAGAAAGATTCAACGAAACATTACTTGAAGTTGATGCGGCAAATATAACAAGAGCAGTGAGCAAATATGGTTTTCCCGCCGTAAATGTTTCTCCCCAAGTTACAAAGAATTCGGAAAAGAAGCTAGTTGATGTAGTGTTCGATATCTCTGAGGGGACAAAAGTCTATATATCAAAGGTTGTAATTAACGGCAATACGAAGACAAGAGATCATGTCATTAGAAGGGAGATTCCACTTGAAGAGGGGGATGCCTATAACCAAACACTCGTCACGATGGCAGAACATAATCTTCAAAATCTTGGATTTTTTAAAAAAGTTGATTTACAAGCTATTCCAGATCCAAATTCTCCAGACAAGTGCGTTCTTCAGGTATCAGTTGAAGAAACAAAAACAGCTGAAGCCTCAGTTGCAGCCAGTTATTCCACAAATGATGGAATTGGCATTGATTTAACTTACTATGAGGCTAACTTCTTTGGTACTGGGAGGTCACTAAGTGTTTTCCTTGGTTCAAGCAAGTCAAAGGTTGGCAAAAGCCGAGAAGTAACGGCAGACGGAACAGTGCAAAAAGTGCGAAGAAAAGAGCGATTTAGAATCTTGAATAACGTCCAAGTTGCAGTATCAGATCCGCATATATTTGACAAAGATATTGAAGGAACAATTGCTGGACATCGCTATGTTACCTCCACTTGGGATGGATTTGATGTTAAAGAACTCGGCGGAACACTCGGAATTTCATATTCACTCAGTTCCAGATTCACACAAAGTTGGGAATACGAAACAGCAAAGCGTAGATTCGATGATGTTTCGGATACAGCTTCTCCAATTATTAAATACCAAACCTTAAAAAAAGACGCTTCAAAACCTGGTGGCATTGATACTACAAAGGACTCTAAATGCGGCCTCTCTGCGATTAAGCACACGATAAGTTATGATAAGAGTTTTTTGACTGGTCTCAAAGGCAAACTAAGTTCTGGCCTTTCGACCACATTCGCTGGCGTTGGGGGTGATGCGCGCCACATAAAAAATGAATTATTCGGTTCGTATACTTTTGCCCTTTTTAGAAAAAGTAGTCTGACATTCAGTTTATCAACAGGTTTATTGTCGAAAACCGGAGGAAAGGATCCGCATGTAATAGACAGCTTCCAGCTCGGTTTAGAATCGTTTAGAGGTTTTGAATATTCCGGTTTTGGCCCATTTTCATCTACAGCAAGAGAATCAAACGGAAAAATTGTGTCTCGTAGGGATTATATAGGTGCGAAAAAATACTGGAAAGGCACAGTTGAATATACATTCCCAATTGGTTTTACCGAAGAATTACAATTCAAAGGTTTCGTGTTTTCGGATTTTGGAACACTATGGGATGCCCCCAACAAAGGGAATAAATATTTGAAAAAAGGTGATGGAACTGTGCGAGATGCAGCAGGACAGGTATTTGATCGCTATTCATGTGATTTCGATCCAAACCTCAGAGGACATAAAATCCTTGATAGCAAAAAAATCAGGACTTCCATTGGTTTTGGTGTATCGTTCATAACCCCATTCGGTCCAATGAAGTTAACGTATGCAATCCCGGTTCGTAGGGAAAAGTACGATGAACCATTCAGATTCTTAATCGGCTTTACCACAACGTTCTGAGGTGTATGTGTGAGATTTAGTGATAAGGTGACATGCTGTGTGTTTACATGCAAATCACAACCAGGTGATTCAATTGTGCAAACATTATACTCTTTAAGAGGGAGTTTTGAGAAGCCATAATCTTGATTCGTGTGCGCGCCGAACCTGCTCATTTTCGGAGCAAGATAATGACTTTTTCCCCAGCAGAAAGAGAGTCAAAACGAGAACAGAGATAGTAGCAAATTCACAAATTGAATTATTTGAAATACTGAAAACTACGCCAATCGGCTTTACGATGCGGTTTGCGTTACCTTTGAAGATGTCAAATTATTATCAGCGTGTTTGCCATACCTCGCCGTGACCTTTCTATAATAGCTCTCATTGTATTTCGCTTTACTATTGTGATACATCTTAACCGCGGTTTCCCAACTTCCATGCCTGTTATACAACTTCCTCAACAGATGAGCTGCATACGAAACATTATTTTTGGGTGTTATCATATCACTGATTGAACTGAAATGACATCCATGCGTACGGTAGTGTAGCTGCAAACACCCTATACTTATATTTCCGCCTCTGTTTTTAATTGACGCTTCTATAAACTTCACGGCCTCGCATTTAGATTTAAAATGGTACGACTTAGATTTAAAATTGACCGCGAATGGATCGTGTTCGGATTCAACTGCAGCGATTGAATTCAGAAGCCCATTCGGTATACCATTTATTTCTTCCTCATTCTCTATAAGATTACGGAGACCAGACTTACTATATTCACTACTTTCATCAGGTACATCACCACGTGCAATATCATGAGTTCTTACAACATCATTTCCGACATCAACGACATTACAGCCGCTAACAAATACACAAGCAAAAAGGAATAACGAGTACTTAGCAGACAATCCAGCGACAACAAACTGCAAAACATACAAGACGCTGAAAAATAACAAAAATATCAAACAATGTCAAGTAATTGTTTATTGTAATTAGATACGCAATTAATTAAAAGTATTACAATAAAGTATCATTTTATATTAAAAAATTACGTCCTTGTTACTTTTTGTATAAATTCTGCGCTCCTCAGCGCAGCCATTATTATCGTCAATTGCGCGATATCAGAGATTTCCAATTCTATTTGTATACGCGCAAATTTTTCGAACTTCTCTCCTATCTTCAAATTTATGATATTGCCATTTTTACCTTCAATTATGGTTGCTATAGCAGATAAATTACCTGGTTCATATACAACGACGATCGCTAATTTTGCCAGGTATCTCACTTTTTCATCAAAGGCTTCTTTGCTCCATGAAAGTGGAATCAACCTCTTTTCCTGCCCATCTATTTGATTGTTTGATATTTGGCACTCCTCGATATGTATTTCAATGCCCTTCCCTCTAGATATAATGCCAACTATTCTATCTCCTGGAACTGGAGAGCAACATGTAACCGGTAGTACTGGTATATTGGGAAGATTGCGTATTGGCAACGTGTTTTTGCAACTTTCACTGTTGTCGATAATCAATTTCAAGCCAGTTTGTTTTATTTCATTGTAAGTTGACAGGACATCACTCATCGTGAGTTCACACGTTCCAATTGAGTAAAATAACTGAGTTGCTGAATCAAATTTCAAATTTTTTGCAATAGCCTGCACGTCTTTTTCGCTTATATCCACGTTATGCCATTTAAAAAATTCATAAAAATTACTTCGGCCTATCATAAATATTCGCTCCTTTTCCAGACTGTTTAGTGCCTTTTTTATAGCTGTTTTTGCCTTCAGTGTTACTACGTAATCCTCCCAATGTGGCTCTGGAATGTGGTTCTGATCTGTCAAAATTTCCACTTGATCTCCATTTTCAATTTTTGTATTTAGCGGAACTAATTGGCCATTCAATCTCGACTCAATTGCGCTATTGCCAACGTCGGAGTGAATAGAATATGCGAAATCTAGTACTGATGAGCCTTTTGGAAGTGATACTATATTTCCCTTTGGAGTAATACAGTATACGGCATTTGATGATATTTCAGTTTTTGAATTTTCCCAAAACTCCTCCATACCGGAGGCATTTTCCAATATGTGTACTAAGTTGTTTATCCATTGGTGATCAACCTTTGTTCTACTCCCATTTTCTTTATAATCCCAGTGAGCGGCTATCCCGTACTCAGCAACCAAATGCATTTCTTTTGTTCGTATTTGTATTTCAATTTTTTTATTAAGCGGCCCTATAACGCTCGTATGAAGAGACTGATAGTTGTTGTTCTTTGGTGTACTTATATAATCTCTAAACCTGTTCGGAACAACGAGATAATTCTTGTGAATGCCCCCCAACATCTGGTAGCACTGTGCGACATTATCCACGACTATCCTGAATGCCATTATATCTGCAAGTTGTTCAAAGGAAATATTTCGTACATTCATTTTTGACCATATTGAATACGGGCTTTTTATCCTACCACTAATCGTACAAGAGATATCGAGGGATATTGCAAGTTCCGTTAGTTTTGATGTAATGGTGGAAATGATGTGTTCAGATGATTCATAAAGATGGTTTAGCCTGGATTTTATCGAGTTATAGATATCTGGATACAACTCTGTAAATGCTATATCCTGTAGTTCATCTTTTACCTTTGTTACCCCAATTCGTTCTGCAAGAGGTGCATATATTTCGAGTGTTTCCTTCGCTATGTACTGTCTCCTTACCTTTTTCTTTTTGAATTTTAATGTTTTCATGTTGTGGAGCCTGTCTGCCAATTTTATTATCAATATTCTGATATCAGACGCTGCTGAAATTAACAGTTTTTTGAAATTTTCTGCTTGCTTTTCTGCTATTGATGACGATTCAAATTTTGAAAGTTTACTCACACCTTCTACCATATTCGCCACGTTATTGCCGAATATTTTCCCAAGTTCATCGATGGTGGTATTCGTATCCTCTATGGTATCGTGTAGCATTCCGGCAATTACCGTATCTTGATCCATCCTTAGAGAGATGAGTATCTCTGCAACTTCAAGCGGATGAAAAAAGAATGGATCACCAGATTCCCTTATTTGCGTTCCATGCTTTGTAAGAGCGAAGAGGTATGCTCTTTCAATGAGAGATTCATCCACATTTGGATAATACTCCTTAATTCCATTGATGAGATCCTGAGGAGTAACCAAACCAAAGTCCTCACACAATCAGGTCACACTTCTATAAATATTGTAGGATGTTGCAGCTGAATTTTCCTTAACTTTTTACATATTTTTATCTATATTTTATCAGTAAGCGCAATGCGTGTTATTTGATCAATTATCTATAAGACAATTTAACAACGCAAAACTTAGTAAAAAGCCAGGTAATCCACGGCTTTGATGTATCTTTGATATATCTTTCAAAGCGGCATAAAGGCCTATTAAGGTTGATATTGATTGTTCCTTTACGTCACACTACGTTAACGTAACCATCTTGCAGCTGCGTTATTTGCATATGTATATGGAATATAGTAGAATTCAGTGACTGTACGTATTTAAAACAATCGAATGTCCGATAGCATATACAATTTTCGTGCAACAGAGAAAAAGTGGAGAAATGTATTTCTTGAATATCGCATTTCAAACGATGAATTGAAGGTAAATCCACTCAAAAAATATTATGTCATCGAAATGCTACCGTATCCATCCGGGAAAATTCATATGGGACATGTCAGAAATTATGTAATTGGCGATGCCGTAGCAAGATACAAAAAAATGTCTGGATTTTTGGTAATTCATCCGATGGGGTGGGATTCATTCGGGTTACCAGCTGAAAATGCAGCAATAAGTGAGCATGGACATCCTAAACCATGGACAGAAAAAAACATTGCCGAAATGAAGGAGCAAATCAAACCTCTTGGTAACATATACGATTGGCCCCGTGAGATTAGTACATGTAGTAAAGAGTATTACTCACATGAACAACAAATTTTCCTTGATTTGTACAAAAAAGGTCTCATATACCGAAAAAAATCTCACGTAAATTGGGACCCAGTCGATCAAACTGTTCTCGCAAATGAACAGGTGATTGATGGTAAGGGGTGGAGATCTGGAGCGATGATCGAAAGGAAGGTACTCGAGCAGTGGTTTGTCAAAATAACGGATTATGCAGAAGAATTGTTGAATGGACTACAAGATCTTGAAGGATTTTGGCCGGAAAAAGTCCTGAAAATGCAGAAAAATTGGATAGGGAAATCCGAAGGAGTGGTAATTAATTTTGAGATAACCGACAATGGCGGAAAAATCCCCGTTTACACCACGAGACCAGATACAATTTTCGGTGCATCGTTTATAGCGATATCTCCAAATCACGAAATTTCTGAAAAACTGTCTGAAAGTAATGATGCTATAAAAAGCTTCGTAGATGAATGCAAGAACATCGCAGTTTCTGAAGAAGTCGTTGAAAAGACCGAAAAAAAAGGAATTTTTACTGGACTGTATGCGAAACACCCGGTAATTGATACAGAAAAATTACCAATCTATATTGCAAATTTCGTGCTTATCGATTATGGGACTGGGGCCGTTTTTGGATGTCCAGCCCATGATGAACGGGATTTCGACTTTGCATCAAAATACGCATTGCCGATAAAACGCATTATCGATTCTGTAGAAGAGCTGCCGTATGCTGGCAATGGAAAGCACATTAATTCCGATTTTTTAAATGGATTGGATATCGATGAAGCAAAGTCACGTATCGCAGATCACTTTGAAAAATTAGGTATAGGAAGCAGGAAGATAACATATAGACTTCGTGATTGGCTCGTTTCAAGACAGAGGTATTGGGGGTGCCCAATACCAATTGTGCATTGTAATAAGTGTGGCATGGTTCCAGCTGAGCTTCCAGTTATTTTACCAGAAGATGTAGTTTTCGATGGCAAGGGAAATCCACTTGAAACACATCCAACTTGGAAGTACATCAAATGTCCAAGGTGTGGATGTGAAGCTATGAGAGATACAGACACTCTTGACACATTTTTTGAATCCTCTTGGTACTTTTTAAGGTATCTTGATCCTGAATGTAAAACTCCGATTAATAAAGAAATTTCCGAAATTGCTATGCCAGTTGATCTTTGTATCGGTGGAATTGAACATGCCGTTTTGCACCTTTTGTATGCCAGATTTTTCACGTTGGCACTTCGTGACATTGGGTATATCGATACAAAAATTCCATTCAAATCGCTCCTTACTCAGGGCATGGTGTGTCATAAGTCGTACAAAAATTCAGATGGTGATTGGGTTTATCCAAATGAAGTTGAAAAATTGGAAAACGGAAAAATGGTTGATAGCAATGGCTTGGAGGTTTGTGAGTACTCTTTTGAAAAAATGAGTAAATCAAAAAAAAATACGATAAGTCCACAGGCGATTATAAATTCACATGGAGTAGATGCAGTTCGATTGTTTATACTTTCCGATACCCCACCAGAAAAAGATCTCGATTGGAATACAGATGCTCTGGATGGTTCATGGAGATTTTTGAACAGAGTTTGGAAAGTTTTCAATAAATTGCTAATAAGATTCGAGAAAAATGCCATTGGGAATGATCATTTGATAAAAAAAACTCATATTTACTTGAAAAAAATTACGAAGTGCTACGAGATGATTTCTCTCAACAAATCGGTCGCTTTAATTCGTGAGTTTTTTAATGAAATTGAAAATAGTCTTGAGATTGAATCTGCGGATTCGTTGAAATTTGCATTCGAGGCTTTCATCAAAGCGATTTGTCCAATTACACCATTCATTTGCCATGAGATATGGGATCTTTTACAAAAGTCTCGCCACATTCAGGATGAAGATTGGCCCGAATTTGACAAAAAACTGACAACAACTGAAAATGTAACGATCGTAGTGCAAGTTAATGGAAAGCTTAGAAAAACATTTGAAATTGAGCGAAATTCCGAAGATTTAGTTGTCAAAGATAAAGCGTTACATGTGTTAGGAGAAGCGGTTTCGGTGAAAGCAGTAAAAAATATAATAATTGTAAAAAACAAGATAATAAATTTTGTGATGTAATACGTCATGCTATCAGCTCGTGAAACCAGTGTTTGACATATCCGTTCTAAACAAAGAACAAGTAGAGGCCGTTGAAACAACAGATGGTGCCGTACTCGTTTTGGCTGGAGCTGGCACTGGAAAAACACGCGTATTGACTTCGAGAATTGCATATATAGTTTCTCAAAACCTTTGCAAAATTGGAGAGATCTTGGCTGTTACTTTCACGAATAAGGCCGCGCGAGAAATGAAAGAGCGCGCATTAGTTCTTCTCAGTAAAACGCATACTCCAGTGGATGGTGAGCTCCTTTGGATTGGGACGTTTCACGCTCTTGCGCTCCGTATGATTCGACCATTCCATGAGAAATTTGATAGGTCCAGAAATTTCACAATAATAGACGCTGACGATCAACTGAGACTTATAAAAAAGATAATGCGAGAACACGAAATCGATGACAAAAAATACGCTCCCAAACAAATGGCTTACCACATAAACCGATGGAAAGATCAGTGTAGAGATAAGGATGAAGCACGTAAAATGGCACAAAGGTTTAGCACTGAGGAAGTAGCAAGTAAGATCTATTCACAGTATCAAGATGCTCTGAAAACAGTCGATGCCATTGATTTTGGCGACATCTTAAAAATATCAATAGAGCTCTTTAAGTATTCGCCACAAATTCTCGAAACTTATCAAAATAAGTTTAAGTACATCATGGTTGATGAGTATCAAGACACAAATGTTGCTCAATACATGTGGCTTCGGTTACTGTCTATGAATCATGGAAATATCTGCTGCGTCGGAGACGACGACCAATCAATCTACAGCTGGCGAGGAGCAGATGTAGGAAATATTCTAAAATTTGATCGTGACTTCAAAAATCCGAAAGTTGTAAGACTTGGACAAAATTACCGTTCTACAAAAAATATAATAAGAGCCGCCAGTGGACTTATATCCAACAATTCAATGCGCATGAAGAAGGAGTTTTGGACTGATGGAGATGTTGGGTTACCATTGATTGTGAAGTCCCTTTCTGATCCAATTTCGGAGGCTTGTTTCATTGGTAATCTCATAGAAAGTAAAAAAAGGAATGGGATAAAATATAGCGATATGGCAATCTTAGTACGGGCAGCATTTCAAACACGTGCCTTTGAAGAAAGATTATTGGCACTCGGTGTTCCATACATAATCATAGGGGGTATTAAATTCTACGAACGTAAGGAGGTTAAAGATGCAGTAGCCTACTTAAAATTGACAGTCAATGAAGATGATGGAATCGCATTTGAGAGAATTGTCAATATTCCTAAACGAGGTATTGGCACAAGTACTATTAATAAAATTTATGCCATTGCTACGGAAGAAAATATTTCTTTACCAATGGCTGGTAAAAAATTTGTTGAATCTAATGATGGCCAAACCATCGTAAGATTACGAGAATTTTTTGAAAAAATAGATCGTTGGAGACAAATAATTGAATCCACAAATCCATCCGAGTTAATGCAATGTATTCTCAATGAGTCCGGGTATATCGATATGCTAAATGAATTAAAAACGATAGAAAGTGAAGCTAAATTAGAAACGCTCAATGAATTAATCAATGCTCTCAAGGGCTTTGATAGTATCCACGAATTTTTAGATTACATAAGTCTCGTTTTGGACAATGCAGATTCGGTAGAGGAGGATCGCGTTGTGATCTCCACGATTCACGCAGCAAAGGGACTTGAGTATCACTCTGTCTTCATCCCGGGTTTTGAAGAAAATATTCTTCCTCACCAAAAATCAATAGCTGAAAAGGGAGATATCGGTATAGAAGAAGAACGTAGATTATGCTATGTGGCAATTACACGGGCGAAGAAAGAAACGTACATTACACTTTGCAGTAAGAGAAATATGTATGGAACATATGAATCAATGCAATATTCCCAACCATCCAGATTTCTGTATGATATTCCAAAAGAGAGCCTAAAGATCCTGTAAAAATTAAGAACTATTGACACTTTTCGTAATTTTATGAATTGGTAAAATACACTGATTTGTACCTCAAAAGTGCGTGAAATAAAATGCTTTTTCAAGGACTGTACGCCTAATTATGAATTTTTGGTATTTATACTCATACTTACTCACATCAAAACAATTCCAATTATTTGTACATTGTTAAAAACTACGTGTTTGTACTACCTTTTTTTTGTTGTTATAGAACGTAAGCGCAGTGCACAAGAACGTAAAAGCAAAGAAAAAAGTACGCAATGTCTCGAAAGAATGTTTGAAGCTGATATACACTTAAAATCAAACGTCACCTACGCAATCTACCTTCTGAACCAGTCTATTTACATTCGTAAGTATGAACAAAATAATCAGCTGGATTTACAAATCAAACTCACGCTAATCAATGTTTCAAGATATTTGTCTACTACATCTTACATTTCTATTTGCATTTGCCGCTTCCACACAGAAAAAACACACGGCCGCCATATCAAATTAATCGCTCTGCACCAAACGGCTCTATGGTGCCCGGAAGAAGAATCGAACTTCCACGGAGTCGTCTCCACACGCACCTGAAGCGTGCGCGTCTACCAGTTCCGCCATCCGGGCGCACATGCATCCAATTCTATGATATGCGACACAAAACTTCCATCAAAAGTTTTTTAGTTGGAAAGGGGGGATTCAATAAATATACACTGAAGTATTTTTTTTTTAAGTGGAGGGATTTGTTATGAAGAGGTATCTATGAAAAAGGTATTTACAGAAAGTGAGGGTTACAGCTGTCACTTTATATATAGAAAGCGGTGGATTTTGTCATAAAAATTTTGCGGAAATTATACTTCACTTGTAACACATTTTGATTTTTAGTTGCTCATTATAATCGAAACTTCATAGTAAAGATAAAGTGTCACTTTCAAAGCCTCTCCATGAGAGAAACAACCTTCTGAGGCTTTTGTAGCGGAAAATTGCTTATCATTTTTGATTTGCGCATCATTCTTTGTTTTTCTGAAAACGCTCATCGCCGAAAACATCGCAACTTAGTGGCCACACCAATCTTTATAGACATCCTCAAGGGAATTCGTTGTTATTCCACTACGTATGTCATCCATTAGTCGGTTCATTGTTCTGATGTTGTGGATCGAAATCAGTGTTCCAGCAACACTTTCTTTTGCTTTTAGGAGATGGTGAATATATGCTCTTGAAAAATTTTTACACGTATAACAATCGCAAGATGCGCTTATCGACGTAAAATCATTTTTGAATACAGTGTTATTCAGGTTCAATTGCTGTTTTTCACCCGTTATTGATTCAATTACTTTTACGATGGCCGAACCATGCCTCGCAATTCTTGTTGGACTGACACAGTCAAAGGTGTCAATACCACATTTTACTCCGTGGAAAATATCACGTATTCCTCCAATACCGAGAAGGTGAACATATCTCGATTTATCGATTATTTCACTCGTCATTTGCACAACATCACGCATTTGTGAAGTGGTCCTTCCGAGCGAGCCCCCTATTGCGAAACCATGAAAATCATTTTCATTCGCAAATTGGGCACTCTCTTTACGAAGATCTTCGTAAACTCCTCCCTGCACAACGGCAAGAAGAGCCTGATCTTTTACTCCGTGTGCTTTAAAGGCTATCAGGGACCTCAGCCCCCACCTTTTACTCTTTTCCATCGAATTTGCAGTGTAAAGCTTGTTGACATGATATGGTGTACACTCATCGAATGAAACTATGATATCCGCTCCAAGTTCCACTTGTGTTTTTATTGACAACTCTGGTGTTAAAATAACAGTCTTACCATCTATATAGGATCTAAACTCAGCTCCCTCTTCAGTTGATTTTAAAAGTGTCTTCTTTCCGGAAATTTGCCGAGCTCCCTTGATTTCGGCGCTCACACCGCCATACCCAAGACTGAAAATTTGAAAGCCACCTGAATCAGTGAATATCGGACCATCCCATCCAACAAATTTATGAAGGCCACCCGCAGCTTTTACTAATTGACTTCCTGGTTGAAGCAGAAGGTGATATGTATTCGACAAAATAATTTGCGATCCAGATGTTTTCACATGATCTATCGTAACGCCCTTTATGCTAGCTTTTGTAGCACAGAATATAAAAGCAGGAGTCTTAATGACTCCGTGTGGAGTACAAACTTCGCCAACCCTAGCTCCAGATTTTTCACTTTTGCTCAAAATTTTAAACTGAAACATTAGAAGAGCTTCCGATAAAACCCACTGAATTCTAGCAAACTTTTCTGAAAGTTGAAATAAAATGTACAAAATGGCGTGTAATCCAGTGTTTATCCATCTGAATTTATTCATTAAAATTTGATTTATAATTACATACTCAAAAAAAAAAAAGAAACATGCAGCATAATACAGCAATATTTGTACACATATCACGTTTTTGAAGTTATTTTTTTTCTATCAAATTCAATTTGATTTTTATTCCAATTTCTTCCAAAATCTCCGATGGGTACGGATGCGATAAACACGGAAATGGCAGACGAAAATTTTAAAGTAGTCGCAAAAAACAAGCGAGTAAGTTTTGACTATGAAATCGTCGAAACACTGGAAGCTGGTATTGTCCTGACAGGTTCTGAGGTAAAGTCGATAAGGAATGGAAAGGTAAGTATCAACGAAGCCTTTGTTGGCAGCATGGAAAATTCCATGGATTTGTTCCTATTTAATGCCGATGTGTCACCATACGAGCAGGCAAGCTACAACAATCACGATTCCAGGAGGCCACGAGTTTTGCTGGTCCACAAAAATCAAAAAAATAAATTATTAGACTCAATTAAAATTAAGGGGATGACCGTAGTTCCGCTAACTTTGTACTTTAATCATAAAGGAATTTTGAAACTCAGTATTGCTTTGGCAAAGGGAAAAAATGTCGCCGATAAAAGAGAATCCATAAAAAAACGAGATTGGAATTTGGAAAAAGCACGAATTTTGAAGAATTTTAACAAGTAGTACAGGTATAATGTATCGTGTATTTACGTTAGATTCCGCAGCTTTTACAGCATAAAATGGACAAAAAACTGGTAGTAGCTTGTACGATAGGCAGTATACTCGAATGGTTTGACTACGCCCTTTACGGTACGTTTGCAACAACTTTGTCAAAACTTTTTTTCCCTACTGAAAATACTAGTTCACTAATGTGGACGTATTTAATATTTGCTTCTGGATTTTTTTCAAGATCTCTTGGAGGCATAATATTTGGCCATATAGGCGATAAAGTTGGCCGCAAATCGGCATTAATTGCATCAATTTTGATGATGGCAGTTCCGACTTTCGCCATGGGATTGTTACCGACGTTCAACACAATCGGAATCTGGGCGCCAATATTTTTAACCTTCATCCGTCTCCTACAGGGAATTGCAATTGGTGGAGAATTTACTGGAGCGATGGTTTATTTGGTTGAAAATGCCCCTGCTTCAAAGAGAGGTTTTCTTGGATGCTGGTCTGATTTTGGCTGTCCATTTGGGGTATTGCTTGGATTACTCGTATCTGGAATCTTGATATCATGTTTAGGACGCGAGTCATTCGAGTCCTTCGGATGGAGAATTCCATTTTTGTGCGGAATTGTTATTGCACTATTTGGTATATATTTCCGTCGTAAAATAAGCGATATAAAAAGCCCGTCAAAATCGAAAAAAAATGAAGTTGTTCCGATTGTTGAAACGATAAAAAATCACAAACTTACAATTGTACGTATTGTATTCATTAACGCATTCGGTGGATGTTTGTTCTACATCATCACAACGTACTTACATAACTATTTCAAAACCGCAGAAATCATGACGACTGAGCAAGCATTTTGGATGACGGCATTGATTAATGTATTTATTACTGTAGCGGTACCAATTGGGGGAATTTTATCCGATAAATTTGGGCGTAAAAAAGTAATGACTGCTTGTTTGCTTTTTTCAGCGCTGTGTATCTATCCAACGTTTTTAACACTCGATTTAAATCAAATGCATATCCATCTAGTTTTTGAAATATGTTTGGGAATTTGCCTCGGCCTATTTTGGGGGGGAAGAGCGGCTTTCTATGTAGAAATTTTTCCGTATAACGTTAGATGTACAGCCGTCGCTCTCGCCTTCGGAATCAGCCACTCTCTCTTCGCTGGAACAACACCGCTTATTGCAGAGCTCCTGATGGCAAAAACAGGATCCTGCTACTCTTTAGCCGTTTTTACTGGTATTTTCGCTGTATTGTCGATGTTTTCTCTCAACAGATTAGATGATAGGACAGCTAAAAATCTTTTATAAATTACCATGCGTATAAAACTTGCCATAGAATACGCTGGAGGTGGTTTTTCCGGATGGCAAAAGCAAAAAACCTCTAGATCAGTACAAGAAACAATCGAAGAAGCAATCGAAAAGGTTTTTGACAATAAGGAGTCAATTGTATTGTACGGAGCTGGAAGGACGGATACAGGCGTACATGCAGCGGGACAAATAGCGCATTTCGACATCAATGATGAGGAATTATGTAAGTTTTGGAGCAACAATATGTCCAAGCTTCCTATAGCCATAAACCATTACCTACGTGGTTGTGCCGTTGTAATTCTATCGTCTGAGATTGTTTGTCAAGACTTTCATGCGAGATTTTCGGCTAAAATACGACATTACAAATACCTAATCTACAATCGGCGTGCCAAGTCTGTTTTTTACGAAAATAGAGCGTGGCACATCATCAAGCAACTAGACGACGTAAAAATGAACGAAGCAGCGCAGTTTTTATGTGGAACCCACAATTTAAACTCTTTTCGCTCCGCAAGTTGCAATGCCAAAAATCCTGTAAAAACAATTTCAAACATCACCGTTTACCGTGACCATGAATTTGTGATAATAGAAATATCGGCGAAATCATTTTTACACAACCAAGTGAGGATTATAGCCGGAACACTGGTTCAAATTGGAAATGGAGAACGCGGAGTAGAATATATTTCTTTTCTATTAGACAGTGGCGATAGAACACTTGCGGGACCAACAGCGCCACCATATGGTTTATACCTATCTCGTATAGAATACTGAAAGTTCACGGCACATATTGACCATTCTTCATAAAGAATTTAAATCGACGAATGAATCAGATAAACAACGATAAAGTTTCACGTGAAACATCCTTAGTTCGTGAGGTACACTTCCCTACTCACACTTCTCTTGCAACCACGTCTTCTATTGAGTTTTGTATTGAAAATCCCGTGAAAAGGCCAGACTAAGAATAGCATCAATTTAAACATGGACAACATGTACGTTATTGCCTGCACAGCTAAACAATCTTGGAATCATTAGGGAGTCCACCTAGTTTAAACTCACTCATGGTATCTTCCTGTCGCGTTTCCTCCGGGAGTTCTCCTCCTTCAAAAATCGTTTTTACCTCGTCTCCTGTGAGAGTCTCCCTCTCAATTAACTTTGTGGCAATAATCTCTAATTTATCGCGATTTTTAGTTACAATTTTTTTAACCTCCCTGTATGCATTATCTATTAAAAGCTTGATTTCTGAATCAATTATTTCGGAAGTTTGTTGTGATATTTGATCGCTCGCTTCAAGATAGTATCCCTCTGAATCGTAGAATGATCTAAAGCCGAGTTTCTCACTCATTCCCCATTTTATTATCATATTTTTTGCGATTTTAGTTGCCTGTTTTATGTCCTGTGAAGCACCAGTAGTTATATTTTTTTCACCAAAAAATAATTCCTCAGCAGCCCTTCCTCCCATCGCTACCATGATGTTCGACATAAGCTCCGTTTTAGATACTGAAATTTTGTCCTTCTCTGGGAGACGTACGACCATTCCAAGTGCTCCTCCTCTCGGAATTATTGTTACCTTATGAATTGGATCACATTGCGGAACAAGTAGTGCAACAAGAGCGTGTCCTGACTCGTGGTAAGCCGTAAATTTTTTTTCTTCATCTGTCATGCTCATCGACTTTCTTTCCGCTCCCATTATAACCTTGTCCTTCGCCATCTCGAAGTCTTTCATCGTTACAGCAAGGTTGTTTTGTCGAGCAGCAAGCAATGCCGCCTCGTTTACGAGGTTTGCAAGTTCAGCACCAGAAAAACCAGGGGTTCCCCTTGCTATGGTTTTCAAATTAACATCATGTGCCAGTGGGACATTTTTTACGTGAACAGTGAGGATCTTTTCCCTACCAGACATATCAGGGTATTGTACTGTAATCCTCCTGTCAAATCTGCCTGGACGAAGTAAAGCCGGATCCAAAATATCCGGTCTATTGGTTGCCGACAAAATTATTATTCCCTGATTTTCTTCAAAGCCATCCATTTCAACTAAGAGTTGGTTCAAAGTCTGCTCTCTTTCATCGTTTCCTCCCCTCATAAAATTATCTCTTCTCCGACCGACCGCATCTATCTCATCTATGAAAATAATACACGGGGAATTTTTCTTCGCATTTTCGAACATATCTCGAACTCTACTCGCTCCAACACCGACGAAAACCTCCACAAAATCCGAACCAGATATACTGTAAAATGGCACGCTAGCCTCTCCAGCGATGGCTCTTGCAAGCAGAGTTTTTCCATTGCCAGGATCACCAACAAGCAAAACTCCCCGAGGAATTTTTCCCCCTAACCTCTGGAATTTTTGAGGGGATTTCAAAAAATCTACGATCTCCTCTAGCTCTTGTTTGGCTTCGTCGATACCGGCAACGTCGTTAAACGTCACATTAACCTTCTTTGGTTGAAACATTTTCGTTTTCGCCTTACCAATTCCGAGTGGACCACCACCAATGCCTCCCTTTCCTCCAGACTGCATTTGTCGTGACGAATATATCATTAGACCAATCAACAACAAAATCGGGAACCACTGAATTAGGGCTGAGATGAGATATCCCCAACCTGATTCGCCGGAATCAACTTTCACAATGACCCCGTTTTCTAAAAATCTATCGACCATTCTTAAATCGGTTGGCGCTACTGTAGTGAAGACTTTCCCGCTACGGAACATACCCGTTATTTTTGAGGAAGTGTTTCTTATTAACACCTCTTTCACATCACCGCCTGAAACTGCTTTTATAAAACTGGAATACGATATTTCTTTTGGACCGGAGCTAAGCAACTTGCCATCAAATGGATTTGTAAGTAAAAGAAGAACTACCATAATTACTATCCATGACAAGATGTTTTTCTTATTTCTTTTCACTTAAAAGCAACTGTATGAAGGTACAAAAAACACCCGTGAATGTTAGCATATGTAATTAACGCTTTTCAAATCTATTTGAAATTAAATATACGTTGTCATACAACTTAGTGGTTGAAAGTTAAGATATGATTTTTTAAAAACTTATATTTGAATAAAATGTTTCACGTGAAACATTTTCATTCAAAGTTTATGCACGTATATTATTGTATAATAAATAAAATTTTAACTTTTCTTGAATTGACAGGGTTTCGCGTTTATTGTAGACTGCTAACCGGTATGTTGGAAGGGTGGCCGAGTGGTTAAAGGCAGCAGACTGTAAATCTGCCGACGTCAGTCTACGTAAGTTCGAATCTTACCCCTTCCACCACTGAGACCTGCGGGTGTAGCTTAATGGTAAAGTCCCAGCCTTCCAAGCTGGTTACGTGGGTTCGATTCCCATCACCCGCTCCATGTTTTGGTGTTTTGTTTTGTGGGTCGTTGAGCAGTGTTTAGATTTGTTGTTTCTCCAAAGTTTTGGAAAGATAAAGATAGCAGAATAGCCAAATTTTTGGCCCCATTTTCCAAATTATATCGCACTGTATCGGATGCTAAGATGCACTCCGTCGTTCCAACCAAGGCCTCGGTACCAGTCATATGCGTTGGAAATGTGGTTCTTGGTGGCGCAGGGAAAACTCCCACTGTGTCGTTAATTTGCAGCATCTTGAAAGAAAATTCAAAAAATCCACATATATTAACAGCAGGATACGGGGGATACCTTAAAAATGTTGTAAAAGTTGATCCGCAATTACACTCATATCTTCAAGTTGGAGATGAAGCTTTGTTATCTGTAAAGGTTGCACCGACGTGGATAGGTAAGAATAGAGTGAATTCCGGAAAGGCGGCTGTCTCAGGAGGAGCAGATGTTTTGGTAATGGATGACGGATTTCAAAATAACTCTTTAGAAAAAGATTTCAGAATTTTAGTGGTAGATTCTGGACAAGAATTCGGAAATGAGATGTTATTTCCTGCTGGTCCACTCAGAGAATCAGTGGATTCAGGAATCAAAAAATCTAATATCGTGTTGATAATTGGAGAAAAAAATCTCGCTTTGGAAAGTAGGATTCATCGTGTTGATCATGATATTCCAATTTGTTATGCAAAGATGGAAGTTGTGAACGCTAATGTGAGGGTTGAATCCGGTAGAGTGATAGGTTTTTGCGGTCTTGGTTATCCAGAAAAATTTAGAAGAACCCTAATTGATTGCGGATATGAGGTGATGGATTTTGTCGAATTTTCCGACCATCATCCGTACACTATAACTGAGGTGCAAAAACTAATCGATGGGGCTAGAAGCGTTGGAGCTTCACTTATTACAACAATGAAAGACTACGTCAAAATTCCCGACGTCTTTAAAAAGGAAATGCACGTTATTGAAATAGCCCTAAAACCTGAAAATGGTGAATTTGCGAAGTTTTTATTGAGCGCACTGCAAAATTGAAGAAAGTGGCGGATGGGGTGGGATTCGAACCCACGAAGAAGTTGCCCTCTTGCCGGTTTTCAAGACCGGTGCCTTCAACCACTCGACCACCCATCCATTTCATGTGGAATTTTACGAAAAATAAGCAAAAATATCTACTGGTAGTTTTAGCGAAAGTACCCCGTAAAAAGCATAACTACACTGCAAACTTCATGTTTTGAAACTACCGGATTGTGTGTTACACTGCGTTGGCAGAATGCATGCTCCATTAAGCAGGATTGTTTATTGAAAGCGAAGAGATCATTTCAAGATATTATCTTCAGTTTGCAAGAGTATTGGGCTAACAATGGGTGCGTCATTATGCAGCCATATGATACAGAAGTTGGAGCCGGAACATCTCATTTTGCCACGACTTTGAAAGCCCTTGGCGATGAAAATTGGAATGTTGCCTTCGTCCAACCATGCAGAAGACCAAAGGATGGAAGATACGCAGAAAATCCGAATAGAACCCAATATTATTATCAGTACCAAGTTATTTTGAAACCAGCTCCTGGAAATCCGCAGGAATTGTACATAGAGAGCTTGAAATCCGTTGGATTTGACCTTTCGTGCCACGACGTGAGATTCGTGGAGGATGACTGGGAAAACCCATCACTTGGAGCAGCTGGCCTTGGCTGGGAGGTATGGTGTGATGGCATGGAAATTACGCAGTACACGTATTTTCAGCAAGTTGGTGGTATCTCGTGTTCTGTGACACCAGTCGAAATTACATATGGCCTGGAAAGAATTGCGACGTTTATGCAAAATGTTGAGAGTCATTTTGATATAAATTGGAATGGGAGAGAGGACGAAAAAAAACTGACATACGGCGATGTTTTGAGACGGTTTGAACGAGAATTCTCCTGTTATAATTTTGACGTTGCGTCTGTCGATATGTTGCTCGATCATTTTAATGATTACGAGAATGAATGCAAAAAATTGCTTGCACACAATTTGGTTATGCCGGCATATGAGCAATGTGTCAAGGCAAATCATTGCTTCAACCTCCTCGATGCGAGAGGAGTCATTTCAGTTACTGAAAGGGCTAGTTATATCGCTAGAGTGAGAGCGTTGGCAAAAAGTTGTTGCCAAGCATGGGTTGAATCTTGACCAGGGAGTTTATTTAAAATGAGACAAGAGCTACTACTGGAATTTTTATCGGAGGAAATACCGGCAAAATTTCAAAGGAAGGCTATCTCCGATGCAAAGACGGCTATTACAGGTATACTAAATGACAATGGAGCGATATTTGACAAGGTAGATAGCTTTGTTTCAACAAGGAGAATAACACTTAGAATTCAGAATCTTTTGCCCCAAACGAAAGATTCATTTCAAAAAAAACGCGGCCCAAAAACTACAGCTTCACAAGAGGCAATATGTGGTTTTTTAAAATCCAATCACAAGGCTTCAGAAGATTTGATTGAAACAGATGGCTATTACTACCTCAATATCGAAAACAAAGGGGTAGCAATCTGTGACGTAATTCCCACAATAATTGAAAATTTTATATTGAATATGCCGTGGAAAAAATCAATGAAATGGTACCTTGAAGACCAAAATACACTAAGCGCATTTTGGGTTAGACCAATAAGATCCATACTTTGTGTTTACGATTTTTCCACAATTCGAACTTACGTAAAATCTGTCGGAATTACAACCGATAACATTACATTTGGTCACAGATTTCTTTCTCCGCAACAAATAGAGATTTATGATTTCAACGATTACATTTCTAAACTTGAAAAGAACAATGTGATGTTGGACTTTTTTAAAAAACGTGAATACATCGATAGAGAAATCTCTCAGATGGCGGCTGCTATGGGGCTTTGCGTGAAGATCGATGACGATCTTTTGGATGAAGTTACTGGACTTGTAGAGTATCCATTTATCCATATGGGAACAATAGATGAACAATTTATGAAACTACCATCGGCTGTATTGTCGACTTTTATGAAAGTTCACCAAAAGTATTTTACACTAACTTACCCAGATTCTGTTGCGGCACCTTTCTTTGGTATGGTAACGAATGTTCCAGGTACTGAGGTCATGTACGAAGGTTTCAATAGGGTTCTACGTGCAAGATTGAGCGATGCCGCTTTTTTCTTCAAAGAAGACTCGGATGTGACGTTAGAGGCGTACGCTCAAAGACTTTCCAATGTAGTTTTTCATGAAAAGCTTGGCTCAATCGCGCAAAAGATTTATAGAATGATGTCGATTGCTAGCACGAAGGAAGAGCACAGAGTTATCGCACTTTGCAAAGCAGATCTCATGACGCAGATGGTAGGAGAAGTTCCGGAATTGCAGGGTGTTATGGGGGAAATATACGCTAATTTACAATTCGAAAAAGCAGAGGTGTGCGTAGCCATCAGAGAACATTATAAACCACTTGGAGCCAGTGACGGATTGCCTGTCACGAAAACCGGAGCAAGAGTCGCTTTTTTTGACAAACTAGATACATTGGTTGGCTTTCTTGGATCTGATATATACCCAACTGGCTCTAAGGATCCATTTGCCCTAAGAAGAGCTGCTCATAGTATTATCAGATTGCTATGCGACTTTGATGGTAACGTTTTGGAAGGAGAGACTTTATCATGGTATATCACAACTTTGATGACTTCGTACTCTGACCAAGGAGTAGCGTTAAACCAAGACACACTTGTCAATGTGGAGAAGTTCCTAACTGATAGGTTTAAGATTTACGTAGCAGATAGGCTAAACATTGGACCTGATGTAGTAGACTCAGCAATTACAAATGTTGATACATTCTGTTTTGATTGTAAAGAAACAGTAAAAAAAATAGAAAGGTTAAAAACCCTCATGGATCTTCCGGAATTTAGTTCTATAAAAGAAGCGTGTAAACGCGTGAGGGGAACACTTGAGCAAAATTCTGATGACTTGCCGCTGGTTTCTGTAGCAGAACTGTCTTTCAAAGATGAGAATATGATTAATGTGCAGAATTTGGTTTTGAAACTTGAAGAAAAACCACATGATTTCGGTATTATCACGAGTGTTTCTAGCGCGATTTTATCGGCATACGACAACGTGCTTATAAATGATCCAGATCCAAAAATTAGGGAAAAGAACTTTGCGTTGTTGAACAGGTTTTCAGAAATTATAAAGTTACACTATGGTGTTCTGTAGCGATGCTTGCGAGGGGAACATCATTTCACCTGCTGAATTAAGCGAATGTTTTTTCTTGTTGATGCTTTTACTAAAAAGCCATTTTGTGGCAATCCAGCTGGGGTGTGTATCGTTGAGTCGTATCCACGTGATGAGGAGTTACAAAAAATTGCGAGATACTACGATTGGTCTGAAATTGCTTTTTTAAAGAGATTGGGAGAGAGTGCTTTCCAAATAAGATGGTTTTCTCCAATAGATGAGGCGCCTCTCTGTGGGCACGCAACCCTTGCCTCTGCTCACGTAATTTTCGAAAATGAACTCGTTCCAGCACAAACAGCGAGTTTTCAATATAGTGGTGGCACGCTATTTGTAGAAACAAATAACAATCTTATAAAGATGAATTTTCCGGCAAAACAAGTTCAAAAATGCCATTGTATACCTTTTTCGGTAGAGAAAATATTTCACATTAGAGACTATGTTGAAATCGTAAAAGATGATTTACTCTACATAGTGGTTTTGAACTCTCCAAAAGACGTGATTAACGCAACACCTGATTTTGAAATGATAAAAAAATTAGACTGCAGGGCAATTGCAATAACGGCAAGATACATAGACAGCGGAAATTTTGATTTTTGCTCGCGTTATTTCGCTCCTAAGGTTGGAATATACGAGGATCCGGTTTGCGGATCTGCACACTGTCGGCTTGCCTGTTATTGGGCCTCGATGCTCAGAAAAAATACATTCACTGCATGTCAAGCATCAAAAAGATCGGGAATTTTGTACCTTGAAATTGAGGACGATATCGTAAAAATTTGCGGCAATGCAGTCACAGTGTGTCAGTTGTTCAATTACATGGATACACCACTACATTGCTGAAGCCGGTTAACACTCACGCTTGAACAAGCACCTCATGCATAATACATCACAATCCGCGATATGCAGGTGTTATACCAAAGTACGTACGATCCCGAACTTTGGTCAAACAATCAAACCCGAATATCTAGTGTGTGATCCATTAAGCTCGATATTGCACCGTTCGCTCACAGATGTGGTGTAACTTCATAGCGAAGTTACAGTGCAATTATAAATGTGGAATAAGGCGGAATCATGGCCGAGAGTCTACAAGACAAAAAAGCATTTTTGGAAGATGTCATTGATTTTGCTTAAAGGAGAGGAAAAAGATGGCATTGTTTATGCGTGGTATGCATTGTTATTGCCATTTTTTCTCACTCTCCTTAGATGGACATTGGTATTTTATCACAAAGCAAACTGCTTCGCATGAGGAGACATCGTTTACATGTCGAATCTACATCATCTTCAACGTAAATATAGGAGCTTAT
>JAITDA010000031.1 GCA_031282805.1 Holosporales bacterium | reverse complement strand
AGTGGATATTCCATCTTATAGATTAAATGATGGTGATGAAATTTCAGTGGTCGGTAAAATGAAAAATAATGAAAACACCGTTGCGGCGGCTAGTACATCAGAAAGAGATGTCCCTGATTACTGCGAAATTGATCATAAAGCTGGTAAAGGCAAATTTTTGAGGGCGCCAAAATTAGCAGATGTGCCATATCCAGTTGCGATGGAACCGAACCTTGTCATTGAATTTTATTCTAGGTAATGCGTGATTATCTTAGGTTGATAGGTCTAACTTTCTTATCAATATGTTTCTCTGTTTTTCCTATATGTTCCAAAGATACGTCAGTTCAAACTCAGGTCGAGGCATATGTAAATGGAATCAAATTTATTGCGGCAAAATTTGAGCAGGTTACTAATTCCGGAGAAATTTATTCCGGAAACTTTTGGCTCTCAAAAAAGAAAAAGATGATGGTGAAAATTGATTATTTGAATGGGTTAAATCAAGATATTTTGATTGTTGATGGCAATGTCACAATTCTGAATAAAGATACAGCAAAACTATATAGATGTTCGATTTCGCAGACGCCAATATACGCAATTTTGACTGGTTCATTGGATTTATCACGTGAAAATTTCGATGTGATAGAAAATTCGAGTTGTAGATTGAGAGTAAAGATAAAAAAATCTTCAAGATTTGGTTCGATCGATGTAACGCTTGTATTTTTGAAATACGAAAAAACCGGTAATTTGAAAAACCTTGAAGCATGGATAATCGATGACGGAAAAACTGAAACTTTATTCAGTTTCGACCCTGATTATTTGTTTATCAATGACGAAAATAAAATTCCAAGTGGGATATTTGCGCTATCACAGGCACCAAACTGAAGAGTACGTCATGAGATGAATATCTTATTCATTTCGTAAATCAATTCCAGTTTTTCGCCATCAATGATGCGTTACGCACTATAAGGTGTCGGTATGCTTTTAAAATTTTGCTGATTATAAACACATTGCTTACTGTCCATAACGTACAAACGACTTCACACTCTATACAATATTCGCCAGTACCATTTTTACTGCATATATTGATTGGTTTAAAGTCTAAAATGTAATACAGGAATTTTGAAAAAATTCGGAAATATCAACGATGTTGGTCGTAAATACACACAAACTTGAATCTTGCACATATAGAAATTTTTTTTCTGCAATTGTATTTACTTCCCATTCAAATAATTTATATAAATTGGCTTGTTGAAGGGGTTTCACGTGGAACAATTTAGGATGAACTGTTATAATCGTATCCGGTATCTATCAACGGCAATTGTGACAGATGGTCAATAGTCGAAAGCACGCTATATCAGTTACACGTAGCGAAGATTTCTCTGCTTGGTATCAGGCCGTTGTAGCGGGAGCAGACCTCGCAGAAAATTCGTGTGTTAGAGGATGCATGGTGATTAAGCCATATGGCTTTGCCATCTGGGAGAGAATACAAGCAATTCTTGACAGGAGATTTAAAGAATTGGGACACGTAAATGCGTATTTTCCGATGTTTATACCAATTGATCTCTTTGAAAAAGAAGCTGAACATATAAATGGCTTTGCCAAGGAGATTTGTGTAGTCACTCATCACCGCCTTGAACAACGTGATGGCAAACTAGTACCAGCCGGAGAAATTGAAAATCCCTTAGCGATTAGGCCGACATCTGAATTAATAATTGGTGAATCCATGGCTAGGTGGACAAAATCGTATAGAGATTTGCCGTTATTAATTAACCAGTGGTGTAACGTCGTTAGATGGGAAATGAGAACACGCATGTTCTTGAGAACATCGGAATTTTTGTGGCAGGAAGGACATACTGCGCACGAGACAAAAGAGGAAGCAATTAACGAGGCCTTAGCAATGCACAAGGTTTATGAAGATTTCATCTGTCACTCTTTGAAGATGACGGCTATTTCGGGAAAAAAACCGAATCATGATAAATTCGCTGGGGCTGTGGATACTTATACAATCGAAGCGATGATGCAAGATGGAAAAGCCTTACAGTCCGCTACGAGTCATTACTTAGGGCAAAATTTTGCTAAGGCGGTTGAAATACGCTTTCAGGGACGTGATGCAAAATTACACTATGCGTATACAACATCTTGGGGATTGACAACTCGATTGATTGGAGCCATTGTAATGGCTCACGGAGATGATGATGGCCTTAACATTCCTTCCGCGGTCGCCCCGTATCATGTCACAATAATTCCTTTATTACAAAATGGTAATACGTCAAAAGATGCAATCTTTGATTATTGCGAACACATCAAAAACTCGTTGCCGGACGGAATCAGGGTACTAATTGATACTAAAGATTTTTCACCACAGAACAAAAGATGGGACTATATTCGTAAAGGAGTTCCATTTATACTTGAAATCGGCAGCAAGGAACTTGGAGACCACACTGTTTCTATAACAAAGAGAGCGCAGAACTTGGCAAGATATACTATGTCAGCTGAAGAATTCAGAGTACAGATAAACGACTTACTGCTTGAACATGACGAGACTCTGGGTGAAAAAAACGAAAAATCGTGCACAAAAAAGATCAATGATTCTATAAAGAATGTTGCTGAACTGAAAGAATTTTTTGCTGAGAATAGAAATGGTTTTGTGATTGCGAAATGGTCTGGGTTGGCAAAGAATATGGAAATTTTAGATGAGATGGCGGTTTCCATTCGGTGTCTACCGACAAAACAATCAGGAATGAAGGGAAAGTGTATCCTGACTGGAGAAGATGCGACAATCGATGCCGTTTTTGCAAAAAGTTATTGAGGAGGAATCATGTGCCCGTAGCTCAGATGGATAGAGCATCTCCCTCCGAAGGAGAATGTCGTTGGTTCAAATCCAATCGGGCACACCAGTTTACGTTTTGTAGGCGTGTTTTTTTAGAATCATAATTCACAGCATAAAAATGTTTGTTTGTGAAATTTGAGATTACAGTACATAAACGTACACAGAACCTAGTTAAGGACCGTTGTTTTGTGAACCTGAATATAACCGATTTCATATTCCAATATAGGCGCAGTACAACGCGAATCATGAAGATATCGTTTAACCATCGAAAAAATGCCTCACTCCTCAGATGATTTGCCGAGGATATGGACATGCATGTGCATGACCTCCTGAGCCTCTGGTAGAAACTGCGTTTTGAATTTTCCAGCATTTGAAAGCAGCTTATACCCACCTTCCTTCAGCTTCATTATTTCAACGATTTGTGCAATTCCTTTCTGTAAATCTAGTATCTCTGCATTGGACGCATTTTCTACGAAATCACAATAATCCACATAGTACCCCTTAGGAATTATCAAGATATGTACTGGGGCTCTCGGTGCTATATCGTGAAAAGCCAGAAAGTGCTTCCCCTCAAGAACTATATCTGCCTTCAATGTCTTGTTTATTATTTTGTAAAACACATTGTTCTTATCATATTCCATTTAGTCAACACTCCTAAAATTATATCCTTATTATGGCGGAGCCCCACACCAATCCAGCTCCTAACGCCGTCAAAAGTATAACATCACCTTTTTTAATTTTACCAGTATCAATTCCATCTTTGATTGCCAGTGGAATCGAAGCAGAAGATGTATTTGCATGTTCTTGTGTTGTAATTATAACTTTTTCGAGGGGAAAGTTTCTGATTTTGCAGAGTGATTCAAGGATTCTTCTATTTGCTTGGTGTGGCACTATCCAATCAACATCATCAATCTTCATACGATTTTCTTTGAGGATCTCATTCATTGATGATGCCATACAGTCAATTGCCTGCTTGAATACAGGACGTCCTTCCATCGTTGTATACCCACGATTGTCATTTTGAGGACCGTTGTGGGCGAGAATATGGTTATACTTTTCTTTTTTGCCATCGGAATAGAGCTTTGCCGCAATTATACTGTTGCGCCTTGTAGATGCTTGCAACAAAAATGCGCCGGCTCCATCTCCAAATAATACACAAGTTGATCTATCAGTCCAATCAACAAACTTAGACAAAGTTTCCGCTCCAATGAGCAAAACTGTGTTCAGATTCAACCCCTTCATCATGCTATCCGATACAGCCAACCCGTAAATAAAACCTGCACATGCGGCGTTAATATCTAAGGCAAACGCGTTTTTAGCTCCGATTTCTCCTTGAATCTTGCAGGCACAGGATGGAAACCTCCTATCTGCTGTTGTTGTAGATACAATTATTCCGTCAATTTCCTTTGGGTTCAAATTGGTTTGTTCTATGATTCCTTTTGCCGCTTTTATTCCGAGGTCAGAAGCAAGTTCTTTTTCGGAAACGACGTGCCTTTTTTCGATCCCTGTCCTCGTGTATATCCATTCATGTGATGTGTCCAGCGTTTTCGCTAAATCATCATTTGTTATGACCTTTTTTGGCAAGTAGGCAGAAATACCAGTGATTGCGATCTTCACGCCGCTACCTCATTTGTATTTGCAATCATTCGTTCAATATCGATTACGAAATCAGATTTTGCAAATTCAATTGCCACTGAAATTGCATGTGCGAATCCGATGTAATCGGAATGCCCGTGACTTTTTATGACTATCTCCTTAAGGCCAACGAGTGGTGCTCCATTGTGATTTCTTGGGTCAATCGCAGTCTTTAATGACCTAAAAACACTCCCGCATGCAAGATAGCGAAGTTTGCCAACAATTGTCGAATCAAATCCTTGCTTCAAGATGTGCATAATATATTTTATAGTTCCTTCCATTGTTTTTAACGATATATTTCCCGAAAAACCGTCTGTAACAATGACATCAACAACTCCATTTGTTATATCAGTTCCTTCAACAAATCCTATAAAATCAATATTTTCCTCCTGCTTCAAGAGATCATACGCCTTTTCCAATGGCTCTGTTCCCTTTGAACGTTCAGTCCCTATATTCAACAACCCAACCTTTGGTTTATCAATTTTGAGGAGAACTTTCGCTACTGCCTGCCCCATTAACGCGAACTGTACCAATTTTATTGAGGAACAATCTGTATTAGCTCCCAAGTCCAGCATCACCGTTTTATTTTTCAAATTTGGAATCATACTGACAATTGCAGGTCTATCGATCCCATTGATTGTTCCAATTAGCATTTTTGATAATGCCATATAAGCACCGGTATTTCCGGAAGACACGACAGCATCAGCCTTTTTTTTTGCCACATGGGCAATCGCTTCAAACATACTAGTTCCGCGTCCCTTTTTAATGACACTGGCTGGTTTTTCATCATTTGTAACGACATTGGTCCCAGTATCGTAAATGTTAAAGGCAAAATTAGCAGCTGCAGATTTCAAAATGTTTTCTATTTTTGATTTATCACCAAACAAGACAAATTCAACATCATCACAGTTATTGTTTGCTGCATAGTGACGAAGTCCGAGCACAGAAGCTTTCTCTCCTTCATCTCCCCCCATCATATCCAAGGCGACTTTCATCACATGCAAATTACCGAAATGACCATTTTACGATAAACATCACAACTTCTACGTCGTTATGTTAGCGATTTTGATATTGCGTCCTGCATATGTATTACAAAATTTGCAGACATTATGCGAGATTACTGCCTTGCCACAATTGCTGCATATCATGACATTGGGTGTCCTCTCGAAATCATGAGCCCTCCTCATCCCTTGCCTCGATTTTGAGGTCTTCTTCTTGGGAACCGCCATTATTTCTAAAACCATTCGAACTTTCGCAACGTTAGTATTATTTCATAATCAGATTTTGTGGTCAAGTTCCTTATTATATTGCGTGAGGACGCCAAAACTTACGCCACAATTAAACGTATTGTTCCTGTATTTACCCAATACGAAAAGTCAACTATCAAAAATTGAGCTTCACCTCACAGTCCAATTTGTAGTCGCGAATTTCATATTAAAACATCGATCATATAAAGTAATCTATAGAAATATTGCAGGTGGTGATTGAAAACGAAAGTGTTGCCTCCTGCATGAAGCCGCAAAATCTTTCATCAAATACTTCTGTATTTCAATGGTATTTAATCTGGCCATTAGAACACAAAAAAGGTTCTTCTTAGTCCAAGGAATTCGTTGTAGCATACTCACGTGGATTTTTTTAAGTTTCGAGTGACGTACTATGCATATCTCAGCCTCCCTTCTGTCAGCTGATCCATTAAATATTGCAGCTGAAATTGCAATGCTGACTGATATTGGTGTTGACAGTCTTCATGTTGATATTATGGACGGACACTTCGTTCCAAATATTGCATTTGGAATTGATACAGTTAAATGCATTAGTGAGAACTCTCTGATACCCATAAACGTACATTTAATGGTTGCTAATCCATCTCAGTTCATTGATATGCTGGTACATAGGAATGTAGAGTGCGTAATAATTCACCGTGAAATTTGTGGTGAGATCGAAGAAATTTTGAAAAAAATAAAAACTAGTGGAACAAAGGCTGGAATTGCGATTAATCCAGAAACAGAAGTTTGCGAAATAGAGGCCTACATGAAGCTCGTTGATTTTGTCCTTATCATGGGTGTTTCACCGGGCTTCAGTGGGCAGCAATTAGTAACACAAACTTTGAACAAAGTAGCCAAAATAAAGTCTATTCGTAATAATGTTATTGTCGGTATTGATGGTGGTATTAATGATAAAACTGCTATTCTTGCAAATAAAGAAAAAGTTGATATACTTGTTGCAGGAAGTTACTTGTTTGATTGTGCTACTTGCAACAGAGTAGATACCATCAAAGAAAAATTAAGAAAATTATGCCAATACAGGTAGGGAATTTTAGGAAATTTTGGGACTTTTATAAAGTTTCATTCCTTCAAAGTAGCGTGCTTTACAAGTTTTCCTTAAGTCGCCAGCATGACATCTTTGATACTACGAAATTCATTACAGATCCGTGGAGGGGAGATTCGCATGTTGGTAAAGCAATACTAGATGATAATACATTTGCTGAAGGAAAAGTTGCTGATGGACAACATGATATTTTTCAGAGCGAAAATTCCTATATGGCGACATTTGCGTGGATCAGAGATCTTCAAGCTATTGGTGGGAATAACAGTAGGAAATATGCAAGAAATCTGGTTGCCGCATTTATTAGAGCATACAGACAAAGGAAAAATTTCTGGCTAAATGACGACTTTAAAGATTGTGGTGTAATTGGTGAGAGAATAGTCAATTGGATTTTTTCATATTCGTTTTTTGCTTCCGGGGTAAGTGATAAGTTTCAAAAAGAGGTTTTATCTTCGATTTCTGAGCAATCATCTCACTTGTTAAAATGTTATAAGGCTGAATTCAATATGTATAGAAGGCTAATGGCTCTGAAAGCGATTTTGTTGTATTTTTGCGTCATGAAAAAAAGTGAATTTAGGAAAATCAAAAAGATAGTCGAAGAAATCAATAACATAGTGACTATGTATGTCGATAATCAGGGAATATTCAGAGGTCGGTGTCCAATTAATCATTTTCACATTTTCAGAAGCCTTCTGGAAATAAGGTTCATGACAAAGATTTTGGACGTTAACTATCTATCGAATACCTTCGGTGATATCCTTTCGAA
>JAITDA010000018.1 GCA_031282805.1 Holosporales bacterium | reverse complement strand
TCAATGCTTTTTAAGTTATCCAATTCAGACACTCCCGATACAGCACGAATGAATAAAAAGGTGCTAAAGATGATTGAAGAGGCTTTAGGTTCTGATGAAGTTGAACTAATTGAGGCAGTCAACAAAAGGGAAGTACAGAATATTTTTGACGATGCATATTTAGAGCGATTAAAGAATATCGAACTACCAAATACAAAAATTAAGTTGTTGCAAAAGCTGCTTAAGAAAAAAATTATGGAATTCAAGAAAATCAATCAACATAAAGCTATTCAGTTTGCAAAAAAATTTGAAAAGATGGTAGAAGCGTACAATAACCGCGACGACAACGTTTTAGTCAGTTCAGTTTGGGAAGATTTTACTAAGCAGATACTTAATATGATTGATGAGTTAAAGAATGAGGAAAGTTCCTATTTGAATTTGGGTGTAACTTTGGAGGAAAAAGCTTTTTATGACATTCTGAATGACCTGTGTATTAAGTATGATATTCCTTGTTCTGAACATGATTTTGTAGAATTGGCTAAAAAAGTGCGCGAATTAGTTGATAATGTAGCAAAATATCCCGCTTGGCAGACTAAATCAAATGTGCGGGATAAACTTTATTTTGACCTGCTTGTATTGTTGAAAACACAAAATTATCCGCCACTTAAAGAAGGTAAGATATCTGGAAATGAGATATATAAAGAAGTCTTTGAACAAGCTGTAAACTACAAAAAGAACGCAAACCCCACCAATTTCGCAATTGCGTAAATCTTCTCTCTTCGACATGTCTACATTATAGCACAGCACTTAAACTTGCGCGAGATTTTCTTCAGAGACCAAGAGTTATTGACAGGTGTTTTGAGAGGAAGAAAGAGCATAACTAGCATTTAACTAGCATTACAGTTGTATATACTTCATTGTAGATACGTCATTTTTATGTCAAAAAAGTGCTATAATAATAGTGATGAAAATTAAGAAAGATGTGGACGAGAAGTCTATCGAAAGCTCACTTTGGGATGCTTGTGACAAGTTGCGGGGACCAATTGATCCAGCAGACTATAAGAATGTGGTGCTTCCTTTAGTGTTTTTGAAGTTTGTTAACGATTTATTCACTGAGCAACGTCAGAGTTTGATAGAGCAAGGTTTGGAGGAATATGTAGATACTTCTCAAGCATATACCAAAGATAATGTGTTCTTTTTGCCAGAGCAAGCTCGCTGGGGATTCTTAATTGGCAATGCCAAGCAAAATGATTTACCTGAACAAATTGATCATGCTCTACAATTGATAGAACAGCAAAACAAAGAGTTAAAAGGCACTTTTGCTCAGAACTATTATTCACGCTTAACAATTGATACGCAAAAACTAGCAAGTTTATTGGACGAGATTAATAATATCAACACTAATAGGGGTGGTCACGATATTATCGGTAGAGTTTATGAGTACTTTCTAAAACATTTTGCGTTGGATGAAGGTAAGAAACGTGGACAATATTACACTCCAAAATATGTGGTCGATCTGATAGTAAATATGATTGAACCATATCACGGTAATGTTTATGATCCGTGCTGTGGTAGTGGAGGTATGTTTATTCAAAGTACGCAGTTTATAAAAGAGCATCACGGTGATACAAATGACATTGCTGTATTCGGTCAGGAATACAATGAAAACACATATCGTCTGGCAAAGATGAATTTTGCTATACATGCGATTTCGGCGAATTTAGGGGAATACAACGCTTCAGGGACTTTATTGAAAGATGTGCACCAAAATCTCAAGGCTGATTTTATTATGGCAAACCCTCCGTTTAACCAAAAAGATTGGAGGGACAAAAATCAATTACTAGACGATTACAGATGGCAAGGATACAAAACACCGTCAGCAAGTAATGCTAATTATGCTTGGATTTTGCATATGGTCAGTAAACTCAGTCAAAATGGCGTAGCTGGATTTTTACTAGCAAATGGTGCGCTTTCAGGAGCTGGAGTCGAAAAGGAGATTCGCAAACAACTAGTTAAAAATGATTTGGTTGAAGCAATTTGTATTTTGCCCAGAAATATGTTTTATACAACTGATATTTCGGTAACTTTGTGGATATTAAATCGCAATAAAAAAGATAGGAAGATTTACGTAGGCGATGAAGAGCGTGACAACCGAAATCGAACAAACGAAGTACTATTCATGGACTTGCGTAAAATTGGTGAACCTTTTGAGAAGAGTTTTATACAGTTTAGTCCCAAGAATATTGCGGATATTAGCGAAACTTTTCACAATTGGCGACAAGGCAAAAATTACGAAGATATCCCCGAATATTGTAAGTCTGTTTCGATTGAAGACATCGAAAATAATGACTATTCATTAGTTGCTAGTAAGTATATTGAGTTCAATCAAATTGAAGACAATGCCAGTTATGCTACTAAAATGCAGACATTGAGTAGCGAGTTGAGTGAATTGCTTGCAAAAGAAGCAATTTGCAGAGCGGAGGTTACAAAAGTGATGGCGGAATTGGGATTTAAGATTGGCGGCATAAAGTGAGCGACAATGAAGTAGTGGAAAGTAAGAGTGCAGTAATAAATGATGAT
>JAITDA010000080.1 GCA_031282805.1 Holosporales bacterium | reverse complement strand
ACTTTGGTTGCCGACAATTTCAATTCTGACCGAGTGCGTTTTTTCCACCTCAGTAATTAACTTTCTCTTGTGATTTAGTATAAATAAATCGATTCCAGCAGCAGTTTCTGCCAATATTGATTCCGCTCTTCCGTTTACCAAGAAACTTTCTATTTTCCTCATGACAGAGAGAGCTGAGGCTTCATCGGACGGCAGCTTACCAGAACCACAACAATGTTTGCAACGTACAAAATTTGATTCTACGAAACTTGTCCTTAAACGTTGGCGCGATAGTTCTAGTAATCCGAATTGTGATAATTTACCAATCTGTGTATTTGAATAATCTAATTTCATTGCATCCCTGAATTTTTTTTCCACTTTGATGTTGGAGTGGCGATCTTCCATATCAATAAAATCTATTACAATTATTCCGGCAAGATCTCTTAATTTGATCTGTCTTGCTATTTCGATGGTGGCCTCAAGATTCGTCTTCAATGCCGTTCCTTCCATATTTCTCTCATTTTTCAACTTTCCAGAATTAACGTCAATCGCAGTCAGAGCTTCCGTTGTATTTATTACAATTGACCCACCGGATGGCAATTCTACTACTGGTTCGAGTATCTTATGTATTTTGCTTTCAATCCCATACTTATGAAAGATCGGGACGTTTGCATCATCGTACAATTCAATTCTCTTGACGTGACTTGGAGTAAAACTCTTCATAAATGCTTTAGCGTCCTTGTGAGCATTTTTTCCCTGTATAACGATTTTTTCCATCGTTCTTTGGTATAAATCTCTTATGCTTCGCTTTATTATGTTCCCCTCTTCATGAATCAAGATCGGGGCAATGGACGAGGTAACCCTATCTCGAATTTCATTCCAGAGCCTACAAAGATATTCAAAATCTCGTTTAATTTCTTGTTTTGTTCTGTTTTCTCCTGCGGTTCTGACAATACAGCCCATTCCATCAGGTATGTTTAACGACTCAATAATTTCCCTCAACCTTTCTTTTTCAGCCGAATCTATTTTCTTTGAAATACTATTATTTTTTCTCTTTATAGGGTTCGGCATCAAAATACAATATCGACCTGGAATGCTAATAAACGTTGAAAAGAAAGCGCACTTGTTGCCGCGAACTTCTTTTTCAGCTTGCACTAAAATGATTTGCTTCTGTGATATTACTTCCTGTATTTTGAATGACCTTTTACGAGGCTTGTCGTTGTCATCATCGATCGTTTCTCCCTTGTTATCGTCATCTTCAACTGCTTTTCTCACGTTTTTGTTGAAATAGTCGTAATGGATCTCTGAAAGTGGTAAAAATCCGTGCTTGTCATCTCCATAGTCGATGAAAGCAGCCTGAATAGATGGTTCAATCCTAACAATCTTTGCTAAGTAAATATTGCCTTTAATCGGCTTTCTATCACATTGTTCAACCTCAAAGTTACTGAGTTTGCCGTCTTCTCCGATTATCGCAATCCTTGTTTCGTCACCATAACGTGCATCTATCAATAATTTTCCCGCCATACAAATAAACCTCAAAAAATTCCAGTGATCTACAGAAGATCAACTATATATAACTATCAGTAAAGCTTCTTTATAGCTTATTAATAATTTAGCATTACCAATGTAAAGTTCATTGTACAACAAAACATGTCTTTCTTGTGTGAAATTAAGATCTATTGTTTCTTTGCTGAATTACACAATGCCATAGTGGGAACCTTTTTCGCATCTTAATATAGCTCGTACGTATCGTTATATAGGAGAAGTGCAATACAGTTTGGTTATGTGATGCGTAAAATACCTCTGAGATAATACATCGAAAATAGTATTTTGCTTCGTATATACACCGTTGCAATTTTGAATTTCAAAAACTTTGTTTTTCCCGTTGTTCGTACGTATTTTTATTTTAAAATTCTTGCTTAACGTTATATAATTGAGCATGTTTAACATTTATACCACAGTTAATTAAGGAATTAATGACGTCTATGGCTAAGGACTATTATTCTATACTAGGAGTCAGCAAGACGGCTACTCAAGAGGAATTAAAGAAAGCCTACCGAAAACTAGCGGTTCAATACCATCCAGACAAAAATGCTGGCAACAAGCAAGCAGAGGAGAAGTTTAAAGAAATTAACGAGGCTTACGACGTTTTGAAGGATGAAAAGAAGCGGGCGGCGTATGACAGATATGGAAGTAGCGCCTTTCAAAATAGCGGCACTAGCAATAATGCTGGTTTTTCAGAGGGCTTTGATTTTGGTGGAGGATTTTCGAGTTTTACAGATATTTTTGAAGAGATGTTTGGTAGAGGCTTTTCTGAACATGGTTCTTCTAGGAATCAGTTTCAGCCGGGTTCTGATATTAGATACGACATTACGCTTTCCCTGCAAGACGCTTATCACGGTGTCAAAACGAATATAAAGTTTGTGACGCTGGTTAAGTGCGAGTTCTGCAATGGTACTGGCAGCGAGGGAAGCAATAGGCCATCACCGTGTCCAACGTGTGGAGGTAGGGGAAATGTTCGTTATAACCAAGGTTTTATGACGATAGAGCGCACATGTCCAACATGTGGAGGAAGCGGAAGCGTCCTGCATGATCCCTGTAAAAAATGTTCCGGTAGCGGCAGAGTGAAGGGTGAAAAAAATTTGGAGATTACGATTCCAGCTGGAGTTTCAAGCGGCAGCAAAATTAGAATAGTTGGAG
>JAITDA010000057.1 GCA_031282805.1 Holosporales bacterium | reverse complement strand
ATAAGGAGTGGGTTATCTACCTGGCTGAATGAGAGTATATACGCACCTCAAGAATTGAGGGCCAACATCCAGAAATTTTCAGCAATGACAGTGAACATGATGGAATGTGCTGGTGTTATGCAGTACTTGCATAGACAATTGAGGGCACATTTTAACATATTTAGACTTGGAAGCTTCTTGCTTTGCGATTTGAAGCCTACTGACGGTAATCATTTGATTTGTAGAATGTATACACTTGAGGGAGGAGCTCCGCCCATAATTTTGACTCGGCCAATATTAGGCTCAAAGGCACCATTACTTCCGATTGTAGAAAGATCACATGACAAGGGCGATTATTTAAACGTTGATTTTGCAGCGAGGTTATTGAAAGAAGATGACGAATCAAAACCATTGTACATCGTAGTACAGGGCGCAGATCCATCGTTGAGTATGCGAGAGTCTCTACTAACCACGTACGATGAACGACCTGGAAAAGGGATTTTCGTTCTAACGAATACCGGCGAGTTGATAACAAATAAGGAAGAACTGGCATTCTACCGCAGGAATGGATGGGATATCTTAAGAAAAGTACTAGTACTGGAAGAAAACTTTCGAAAGGGATTTACGTTTATGGAACCAGACACAATTGCGAACGTGTTTCATGGGAGACAGCTAGACAATGGTGAAACAAGTGCGCAAACGTGGGGTATGGCATATTTGCTAAGATCACAGGAGAAACACAATTGCTTGATGGATTCAAAATTCAGAGAAATTATTTACGAACCTCTACATCGTTGGTTCGCAAATTTCAGGAAGCCGGAGGAAGCTTTAGGTAGCTCAGGGGATAAGAAGGAAGAAGGTTGCATTCTCACAATGAATGAAGCTGTTGAGCTATACGAAATACTAGTGAAATGTTTCACAAAAGAGCAACTTATGGAAAATGCTCCAAAATTAACGTTATTTGGAGAAGGATGGAGACTTTTCAATGGTGGAAGATTAACCGAGCCGGATAGCAACCGAATGGATGAAAACCACTTTTTGGCAATCGCAATAGACAGAGGAATGGCATTTAAAGGAACTGTCGAGAACAGAGTGGTTGCAGAACGCGTGCAGAAACCAGATGTAGATGTGAATAAAGCAAGACTAGAGTCGACACAGAGAATAAAGGAAGAATTGGAAGGCTTTTTCTGTGCTTGAGTATGATTTCGGATGTAGCTCGATCATTGCAAAACGTAGGAGGAAGCGACGGACTTGCTCAAGAAAAGCGAGAGGCTCTAGCTTCATTCATTGCTTATATTAAGTCGTTTGTCGCATATTCTGATCAACATTTTGAACTAGTATTTGATGATAGAAGTGGAGGTGTGTTTAAGCGTAGTAGATGGACAATTGTTCCGAAAAAATCATTAATAAAAAGAACGAATGCCGTCGATTTAGTACATGGAATTAACGTCGTACTAAGTCAACGAGACGAAGAAATATTTAAGGCAACAGTTGCGAGCAGAAAAGAGATTAATTTAGAGGACGCTTTGCGGGGAACAAGTGTATATCCACAATTGAAATTGAGCGGAGTCTTCGATCAACTAATAACCCCCCCACATCATAACGGTTGAGCCCCTACTGGTAAAGAGTGGAGAGGAATAACAATACAACGTTGTAAAGATGTTCTCCTCTTATCGCACCTGTTCAGATATTTTGTTAAATAATATGTTAGCAAAGTCAATTTGACAACATGCATGTAAACATGCGTCATTTTAGTGTAAATTAGTCAGGACTACCATACTTTGTTGTTATCCGCCTATCAAAAACCAAGTGACATACAATTACACAATTCTTGAATTCGCGGAGTTTGGTGATATTTGGAGATGGAATTTCAAGTAACACTAATTTTTTTTATCAAATTTCTCCACTGTTTACCAAAATCTGTGTATTTTGCTGAGTGAGAGTTTCTTTGATAATTTTCAAGTGATTCTTTCACGAAAAAATATATATCGTTAGGTGACGACAACACATTACAGCAATTACGCACGTGAATATGTATATCTTCAAAATTTTCGATGTATCTTCCTGTGGCAACATTGCAATTAAACTGAAGCGGTTCAATAAAATTATGACCACCAATTCCGGGAACAAGGCTCCCACAAACTAAAACCGTATCAATAATTTCAAAAAAATTTCCGAGATATCCTATTTGATTTAGGATATAAATTTCTTCGCATATCCCGCTACTTCCAATAGAAGAGGAAGTGTGATTAGTGCAAGAAACACCGAGTGAACAACACAATTTTGAAACATCGTTCAGTCTGTTCGGATGTCTGATTGCTATCACAGTTAAAAGGTCTGGATAGCATTCCTTCAAATTTTTGTGTATCTCGATGACTATCTCTTCTTCTCCTTCATGCGTACTCACTGCCATCCACACATTCCTATTCCCAATTTTCTTTTTCAGCTTTTGTACATTTTTTTGATTAACAGGTAGTTTTTTTGCCATTGTTTTCATGTTTGGCATCACTATCACGTTTTGTGCCCCTAATTTAATGGTGAAGTTTTTAATCTCATTTGATGGTGCTACTACGAGAGAAAAAACACAAAATGGAGAAATTTTAAATATTTTGTTAGCGAAATTAAATCGTCTCATCGATTTCGTTGAAATTCTCACATTTAGCAAATAAAGGGGAATACCAATTCTTTTTGCGTAATAAAGCGTGTTGGGCCACAACTCTGACTCAACAAAAAATGCAGCATCTGGATTCCAATGTTTAATAAACCTACGAACCCATGAAAAAACATCAAAAGGTGCAAATTGGTGAATTACTGTGTCTTTGACGTGTTTTTTTACGATTTCTGCCGATGTTAAAGTTGTCGTAGTTAACAAAACGTTTAGATTTTTGTTCGCTTTCTTCAATTCTTTTATTAGTGGTATAACTGAAAGAGTTTCTCCAACACTCACGGCGTGTATCCACACCAGCTTTCCCTTTGGTCGTTCTTGAGAAGAAAAGCCTAATCTCTCGTACTGTCTACTGCGATCTTCGAGTCCACGCGCAATCCTTCGAAAAATATATAACCTAACAATTGGACTTATTAGCGTGCTGATAAATCTAAAAGTAATTTCCGGAAAATTCCTGATACAAAATACAAGCCAACATGACAAAAGTAGTAAAATTTTTACGACAATACCGGCAATGAAAATCATTATTGCATTTAAGTCAGGCATCCACCACTTTATAATATAACTATGTAGATATTGCGATAAAAATTTGTATTTCAATGAAGAATGTCCAAATTAATTCCAAGCTCGTCAAAAAAGGAGATATCTTCATTGCAATAACTTGCCCCGAACTGGAAGAGAACATCGGAGAAGCTTGGAGTAATGGAGCCATTGCGGTATTCGCAGAGAATAGTGTAGATGAGCGTGTAATACTTGTGAAGGATGCTAGATTAGCTGCATCCAGACTGGCGAAATTCAGACATTGTAATCAACCTGAGTTGTGTATTGCAATAACTGGAACCAACGGAAAAAGTTCAGTTGCGCATTTCTTGAGACAGATTTGGTCATACACAGGGCATACTGCTGCCAGTCACGGAACATTAGGGCTATACGTTGGGAACAATGCGGAACAACCAGCAAATATTGCTGTTCCAGATTTAACAACTCCAGATCCTGTAACTCTTCACAGAATTTTGGAATATCTTTATGAGAATGAAGTAACACACTTCGTTTTTGAAGCATCGAGTCATGCATTGGATCAAAAGAGACTCCATAGTGTTAAGCTTGATGCAGCCGCATTCACAAATCTGGCTTCTGATCATCTAGATTATCACAAAACTCAAGATGCCTACCTTTTTGCAAAGTTAAGATTATTCAAAGAAATTCTGTGTAATGATAGGCCAGCCATCGCGTCTCGCGACGATCCAGTAATCTACGAAAAAATTTTTAAATTGAATAAAAATGTTGTCTCATTCGGCTTTGATTCTCGGAATCTAATAAGAGCTGAAAATATAGAAGTTTCTCAACATAAGGTAATGTTTGATCTAATTTTTGGTGAGCGAAAATTTGACAAAACTGAAATAAATTTGGTAGGCAAATTACAAGTAACAAATATTTTATGCGCTATTGCGTTGGCATCATCCGTCGGATTGAACGTTGAAGATATAGTGAGTATTTTGCAAAACATACGGCCACTTACCGGAAGAATGGAGTACGTTACACAATACAACGGTGGGGCAATTTATGTAGATTTTGCACACACAAGTGATGGTGTAAAAAATGCATTGAGCAATTTTAAAAAACTGTGTGCTGGAAATCTGATTTGTATTTTTGGTTGCGGAGGGAATCGCGATAGAGAAAAACGTTCAGAAATTGGCAGAATAGTCGATAGTTTGGCTGATATTTTGATAGTTACAGACGATAATCCAAGAACTGAAAATCCGGAAAAAATAAGAAAGGAAATAATGACTGGTTGTCACAATGCCGTCGAAATTGCAAGCCGCCGGGAGGCAATTAGGTACGGTATGGCAAAAATGCAGAAAGGGGATTTCTTGGTAATTTTAGGAAAAGGACATGAAAATTTTCAAATATACGGCGACGAAAAAATGCCTTTTAATGACATGGAAGAGGTTCTCAAAATCGCGGCAATCAACACGTTGTAGCAACGTGACAATTTTGACATTTTGTAGATGGGGGAGTTCAGCCCATCACATCTATTACAGAAAACACATCTAGATTGAGGTTATGATTTAAGTCTTTTTGTAGTAACTGTTGAAAAAACAAGATATTACTTGAAGGTAGCACATTGTTTTTGAATAAAATTTTACATAATTCATATTGATAATCATCAGTGGACTTTCGTCATGCTAGGTATGTCCTGCCTAGATCGGCTGTAAATACCAAGTTTCCATAAAATTTTTGATTATCTGTCCAGTGTTTTACGAAGATTAAGTGTGTTTGGTAAATGTCTTCTCCTCCAAATGAACACTTCAATAACCATCATAATATGCATAGATTGCTACCCTACTGTCGTCTATTTCCTCACACTTGGGCGGAAGCCAAAAATGCACATAGTACAGCTCCTTCGCTTTCTCCTCGTCAAGCCCCTTAATATCCTCCTCACTAATCTTATTATCATCGTTTATATCTCCTTCTTTAATATCCAGTCCCTTTAAAAACCTGAGTGATATACCAAACTTTGTTACTCCTCCACCATCATCCTCATCATCTATATACCCTCCTTCATTTTTCTTTACGTACTCCCATCCTTTTTCAAATTTCTTTGTCAATTGTTGTGCCTCTAAATTTGATAAGTCACCTTCTTGTCAGCATTCTATATTTAAATATAATCCTTGTAAAAGTTTAATTAATTTCTTTTAAAAACTTTCGAGATAAATATGCCAACATTTCTACCAACAATTTTGTGTTTTTATTCATATAAAAAATCATAGCATTTGAATAAAAGTTATCAACAGTTTTTACTGTCACCAACAACTAATAAATTTTTAAAAACTTTTTTCTTTTCTTGCTTCTTCTTTTCACAAATCTAGTTTTTGGCATTCTTTTCTTTTACTGGACAAGCACAAGTGCAAAACACCTTATCTTTCAAATCAATTTTTCTAAACAGTACACCGTAACATCGTGTGCTATTCCTCCCTTTGTTTACTCATTTTTTTCCTCGTATTTGGATCAAGGTATTTCTTACGAAGTCTTATGGATTTTGGTGTAACTTCGACCATTTCGTCATTTTTGATATAGGCGATGGCTTGTTCAAGTGACATCAATCTCGGATTGGGGAGTTTTATGTTTTCATCCTTACCGGCAGCACGACAGTTTGACAACTGCTTTTCTTTCGTCGGATTAACATCGAGTTCATTTTCTCTACTATTTTCCCCAATGATCATTCCTTCGTATACAGGCTCTCCGGGATTTATAAACAAAGTTCCACGCTCCTTTAGAAAAAACAGTGCATACGGTACTGCCTTGCCATTCGCAACAGAGACGAGGACTCCCCTTGATCTTTCCTCAATGATTCCCCTGTATGATGAGTATGAATGAAATGATCGGTTCATGATACCTGAGCCTCTGGTATCAGTTAAAAATTCTCCGTAATATCCAATTAGACCGCGTGTTGGTATTAAAAATTTTATCCTTGTTTTCCCTGCTCCAGATGGACGCATATCTGTCATTTCTCCCTTTCTTTGAATCAATTTGTCAACAACAGTACCCGTAAATTCATCATCTAAATCCACGTATAACTCTTCGATTGGTTCGAGTGTTTCTCCTGTATTTTGATCTTTGTGCAACAACACTTGAGGACGACCTATCGACAATTCAAATCCCTCTCGCCTCATTGTTTCAATTAATATGCCAAGTTGCAATTCACCGCGTCCGGCTACTTCATATGATTCTCCAAGTGGGGACCTTTTCACAGTTATTGAAACGTTACCTTCTGCTTCTCTGAAGAGTCTATCCCCAATCACCCTTGAAGTTAGGTTTTTTCCCTCTTTTCCAGCAAGTGGAGAATCATTCACGGAGAACGTCATCGAAATTGTTGGAGGATCTATTGGAATTGATTTTAGAGGAATCGAGACATCGGGTGATGCAATCGTATCGGCAACTGTCGCCTTTTCAAGTCCGGCAATTGCGACGATATCGCCTGCTGAAACACAATTTACAGGAAGGCGCTTCAATCCTTCAAATCTCAGTAACCTTGTTATCCTCGCTGTCTCTACGCTTCCTTGCACATCAGTTCTAAGTGCCTGAACGGAATCGTTAACATTCACGGTGCCACTTAAAACTTTCCCAATTAGTATTCTTCCTAAATACTGATCGTACTCAAGCATCGTAACAAGCATCTTAAGTGATGAGCCTTCTTCAACGGTTGCATTTGGGACATGAGTCACTATAGTATCGAGAAGTGGTGTCATATCCCCTCTTACATCGGCTTCAAGGTTTTTTACGGCCCAACCATTCCGTCCAGATGCATATATTATCGGAAAATCAAGTTGAGTATCATTTGCCTCCAATGCAATAAATAGATCAAAAACCTCGTTTAATACCTCTGAAACCCGTGCATCTGATTTATCTATTTTATTTATAACGACGATCGGGTTTAAATTTAACGCTAAGGCCTTTGACAAAACAAATTTTGTTTGTGGCATCGGACCTTCAGCGGCGTCAACCAATACCAAAACGCCATCTACCATGCTTAATATCCTCTCAACTTCACCGCCAAAATCTGCATGTCCTGGAGTATCAACGAGATTTAACTTGACGCCTTGCCAATTGAAACTCGTGCACTTTGCAAGGATTGTAATTCCCCTCTCGCGTTCGAGGTCGTTATAATCCATGGCACAAGTATCGACCTGCTGATTTTCCCTGAAGAGACCACTCTGTTTAAAGAGGGCATCGACGAGAGTTGTTTTTCCGTGATCAACGTGCGCTATGATCGCCAAATTCTTAATACTACTACTCATTTCCCAAAAGCCGTTAAAAGTCAGGCGCGCTTGCCACGACAATTGTGCCTTACGCTACGCTAGAGGATAGCATAGAACTGATGTAGGAGGAACAGGAATATCGAGTTAAAATTTGGCACAAGATCAAATCTTGCTCTTACTCGTAGTGCCGAATTCTAGATCGCCCTACGAAAAATCGTCATAAAATAGATGCAGTATACCGAATAATGAATCAAAGTTAGTTTGAAGTGATGAAAGATGAGCAAAAATAACCAACACATACAAAAGACAAAATATGAGAACTGTTGGAATCAGATCTTTTTGGGCTATATAGTAAAGCTGAGAAAGATAACAAGGACAACAGAACTTTCATCAACGGAGTATCGTTCATATTTATGACGAGAGCTTCATTTGGAAACTTATCACTAGATTATGATGGAGGCCAGAAAAATACACATAGTAAGGTTGTATTGGAAAATATACTATTTGGTAATAACAGGATACCATGATCATACGTTGGTAATAGTAGACACTACATTTATTAACGACATCAGGAGGAATGGATTGAATAATCAGGAGGCACACTAACATCAAAAAGTGGAATCAACGGTAAGATACGCCTAATCACCGACACAGACATTATAGCAACAGTTAGGTACCTGATACAGGAAGTGAAACAAGCAAACGGCAGTAGTTACCAATCTAGAAGCAGCGATTAATAGCCACCATATGCAATAGAACTTCTAGCTAACAAACTAAATGTTTCGAATAAACTGGGAACTGTGCAGTGTGAAATATGGTATGATATGCAAAATGCTGCGCTACCATCCCGACTTTAATGGATTTTAGAGATAAAAAATTCACACTTATGCTAAATACTTTTATTTTGTGTGCCGTATTTCTTCTTGTCTATTCAATGGGGCAATGGTTTGTCCCGTTTGCAATTGCTTTGGTCTTGGCCTATGCCTTTCACGCTCCAACCCAATTTCTCTCACGAAAGTTACGCATTTCGCATTCGTTTTCCTCTGGAATTGTTATCTTACTAACAATATCTATTCTCTTCTTTTTCACTTTATTCCTGTTTCCAATTTTAAAAAATGCTTTATTTACGCTGATAAAAAAATTGCCGCTCCTGATTCAATCGTTGCCAGACTCAATAAATTCGGTTTTCAACGGAATAACTACGGCGGTTGGCATTGATAAAACATTCGAGATTGGAAATGTCGTTAAAAAATATCTTATCGAACTAACAATGGATTGGCCGAGCTATGTATTGAACTTTGTCAATACTGGAGTTACGCTGGTATATGTCGTAATGTTTGTTTTCATGATACCGGTAATTACTTTTTATTTGCTAAAAGACTGGAAAAAAATCGAGGAATCATTTGAGGTTCTGCTACGTAGAATGACTAGTGACTTTACCATCTCCTTGATAAAATCAATAAACACAAAATTGGGAACATATATCAAGGGACAATTGCTTGTTTGCTCTATTCTTTTTATTTGCTATACAGTTGCTCTTGCAGTAATAGGGACACGTGAGTACGTTGTATGTGGTATTTTTTCTGGAGTAATTTCATTTATCCCATTTTTTGGGCCATTCACCGGACTTTTGACAACGCTAGCGTTATCATTAGACGATTTTTCCTTTACACATCAGTATATTGCCACAATTTGCTTGTACATTTTGGTGCCACTAATGGATGCAAACTTCCTTACTCCGAGACTAATAGGAAAAATAACCGGTATCCGCCCAATTTGGTTATTGTTTTCGATTTGTGCTACAGCATCAATTTTTGGTACGTGCGGCGTAATAATGTCGGTTCCAATCGCCGTCATTGTTGCAACAATCTGTCGCGAATTAATCAAAAAAATTTGAGGATAGTGTATTCATAGTGAAAAATAGAGCTTCAGCGAAAGGTATGAAATCACCTAGATAATGTAAAGGAAGTGTCATAGTGAGGTGGTTAAGAGGG
>JAITDA010000050.1 GCA_031282805.1 Holosporales bacterium | reverse complement strand
AAGAGTTTGATGAAATGGCCAAACTGGTTTCTCCGTATGTGATTGAGGTATATCGTTATTACAAAGAAGAATACATAATGGAATGCATGGATTATTCATTAAGCAGTTATCTTGAAAAGCATAATGCTACTATATGGGGCCAACAGCGAAAAAGCATCGGATTACAAATATTAAAGGCGTTTGCGTATATTCATACTAAAAATTTACTTCATAGGGATATAAGTCCAAGAAATGTATTGATTAAAGAATATGAAGATTCCATTATCGTAAAGATTTCGGATTTTGGCCTTGTAAAAGTTCCTCAGAGCGATTTAACATCTATTCAGACGGAGGTAAAAGGATGCTTTAATGATCCAAGCTTGGTTGTTGATGGATTTTCTGATTATGCTCTACCGCATGAAATTTACGCATTAACACGATTGCTCTATTATGTAATAACTGGAAAAATTAATTTAGATAAAGCTAACGGTTCTAAAATAAAATCTTTCATTGCTAAAGGAACGAACGCAAATAAGTCTGGGCGGTTTAAAAATCTTGAGGAATTACGTTCGGCTTTTGTTAATCTTTTTGAATAATTTATGCGAACTGATTATTTGTTTGTCGGAATTTATCTATAACATTGAATAATAGGATTACTAGAGCTCCTGCAAAAGCTCCATCAAAATTGCCTCCACATTTTGGGGGTCAATTTGGTCGAATATCCCCAAATCGTGCTGTGCGAGGCTTAAAATGGGAAGAAATTTTGGGAGCGTGGCTAGCTGATGGTAAAACTCCGAATATCAGTCTCGTAAGGCTTTTGCAGGAGCTCTAATAATTCATACCACCCTTCTATCTTATAGAGATCAACTATCTGCGGAGTCTTTCTGTTCTGCTAGCTGCAAGTACTCCTCAAGCTGATTTTCTATAAGTCTCATTCTTTTCACCTCTTCTGCTGGATATCGTTTTTTTCTTCGCTCGCTAACGTAGCATATTTCTGAAGTTCTGGTTGTAACTTTATCATAATATCAATAACAGAGTTTGCCCACACCTCGTCCCCTTCAAATTTAAAATGATCATAGATAGAGTCTCCAGAGGATAGTACAGAAAGAAGTTCAGCTTTAGATTTTCCCCCCACCAAAACGGCGACTATTTTATCGCAAAAGTGATTGCATAATTCGATATCTTCCTCCAGCAAATCATCTAGTGGAGCACCTGCAGAATATTGGTTCAAGACAAGTTCATATACTTCGTCTCGCAACTTTTCAAATGTGGTATGCATCTTGCGTAAATTGTTGTCATTTTTCATTTTACAACTCCTCTAACTACTGAAACAACAGTCCCGTCATGTTCCGTGATTACAGAAATTTTGTCAGCATCGCTATAGTAGCGTATGCGATTCATGTAACTAGAAATTCTCCTGCCAGTTTTTATGATATCCTCGACTACCGAAATAGTAATTCCTCTTCCTTGCATCCTATCAAGTACGTAACCTATGAACTTCCTGCCGTGAATGATTAGATTTCTTTCCAAACCTTGCCTACATATGCTATATTCTTCGAGAAAAATTGTTGAAAGGTAGTGAAACTGAAACAAGATGCAATAAGAACACTGTCTAACGAAGAGTTTCGTCGTCTAACTGGCATTAAGAAGCGAACGTTTGAAGACATGGTAAAGATTTTGAACGAAGCAAGAGCTCAAAAACACTCCCGTGGAGGGCATCCCAATAAGGTCCAGATAGAAGATGCACTCTTGATGACATTAGAGTATCTGAGAGAGTACCGAACTTACTTTCATATAAGTCAAAGTTATGGGATAAGTGAAAGCTATGCCTATAAAACAATTCGATGGGTAGAGGATACTTTGATTAAAAGTAAATTGTTTAGATTACCAGGAAGAAAAACATTGATACAAAGTGATGTAGAATATGAAGTAATATTAGTAGATGCTACAGAGTCTCCAATCCAACGTCCTAAAAAAAACAGAAGCAGTATTATTCAGGGAAAAAGAAACGACACACAATAAAGAGTCAAGTTGTCGTAGATAAAAGTAGTAAAACTATCATTTGCACAAACTTTAGCAATGGAAAACGTCATAATTTTCGATTGTTTAAAGAGTCAAAGGTACGATTTCAAAGGGAGATAAAAGTGTTGGCAGATACAGGATACCAAGGAATACACAAGATCCATTTCAATAGTCAAACTCCTAAAAAGAGGACAAGAAAGAATCTATTGAGTACAACCGATCAAAGAGAGAACCATCTTCTCTCAAGTAAACGAGTTCTTAATGAAAACATAATAGGAATGCTGAAAAGGTTTAAAATTGTTGCAGATAAATATAGGAATAGAAGAAAGAGATTTGGTCTTCGATTTAATTTAATTGCAGGAATTTATAATTATGGGCTTGTCATATGAGGTTTGGAAAGAGGTCTATTGTATCTGCATTTCTTGAAGAGCCTTTTGGAGAGTCTATTTCTTTGCCTTTATGGCCCATCGGCTCTTTTTGACCAAAATTTTCACTAAAGAAGGCCCTAATTTTGTCATATCCAGCGATGGCTCCGGCACCGATAGCCACAGCCGCTCTCCCGAGTACGGGAGCTAATCTTGGAGCAAGCGCCATTGCTCCTCTGACACCGCTGTATGCCATTGCTCCAGCCCTTGTATACGGATCATCCAAGAATCTACTTACTGGTGGTATCAAGCCATCTTGAAAAATCGTGCAGCTCATATCTTGCATCCTCTATTGCTTCCGCTAAATCCACTGTTTCTGGGTGCTCTGCCTGTATCCTCTCCTGTTCCGTTTCTGTTGTATTATTCCAATTCACAAGTGCATTGAAGTACGGATCTTGTAGCAATGCCTGGACATCAGGATCACCAACCCCGGCCCCAGTAAGGGCCTTCTTTACGGCTTCCCAGAAACGCCTATTCATTTCTGCCTTGCGGTGAGCCCACCACCACTTTTTCCCTGCACATCCAAAAAGAAATGTGCTCCGTTAAGGTACTCTGCTTCGGTTTTTTCGGCTGCGTTTACGCCACAAACACACAACACAGCACCCCAAAACACCGCCACCAGATTCCTGAAAAATTCCATCGTAGATTGTTCCGGTTAGCGTGCATAGAATCGAATTGTAGCACTCGATTAGACGACCTTCAAATAGGAAACAAATTTGATTTGCATCAAATAGGTGTATAAAATTTTATATAAATGCATTATTCATGCAATCTTAAATCAAATGTACTCTCCCAACACCTTCAAAATTACCGAATCCTCTGGCAAGGTTTTAATTTCCTATGCCAAATGCTCATACTCCTAAAATCTCAATATTCTCAACATTTATTTATCATCTTTGATAACAAGTTTCGATATTCCAATAGCGGCGAGGCTGGCCTCTATGATCGCATCCGCATAATCTGGCGTGAACCACATAACGACTGCGGCGACCAGAGCGATTACTCCCTTGGCTTTCTCGTTTGTGATGATTTCCTTCAAATTGATCATGATATTTCTCCTTTAAAAATCAGGTGTAAGCTCTTTTAAGCCAGCCGTTGATGAACTTGTTTTGGCTAGCGTTTTTGGTGACGATACTTTTGTTTGTCCCGACATTTACCGCCAGATCAAAGACCTTTTCGGCAAGCTCAACTGACTCAAAATCCCCGTACAACTGTGGTTCCCAGAAGTCTCGGTAATAGATCAGTTTTGCACCATCTACTGTCAGATTCCTGATGTCCAAATTCGGATACCAACGCTTCGAAATGCCGTACTTCGTCTCACCACCTGTAATCCAGTTCCAGGCCTTGCCGATGGCCTTAAAAGGCGCGCTAATTGTGCCCCAAAATTTTCTGACAGCCTCGGTTAGCCTTTCAAAAAAGGCGTCCAGGCGCAGCTTGGCCCAGATTGTGCTGAAGAACTCCTTCACTTTTTCCCAGTTTGTGATGATCAAAAGAGCCGCTCCAGCGAGTGCTGCAACTACGACTCCAACCGGATTTGTGGCAAATGCGAGACTCACGGTTTTCCAAACTGTCATAACCGCCAGAATCCCACCTTTGATGAACGTCCAGGCGTAACCGAGGGCGAGGCCGGCGACTTTAGCGCCGACCAAAGCCGTGGTAAGCCCGACGATTCCTTTGGTTAGTATTGGATGTTCTTTCGCAAAATTTGCGACAGATTCGCTGATTGATCTGAGTGTCGCCACGAGAGCTGCTGCCTGGTCAGCTTCAAGGCCAAATTGCCTAACCGATCCGCCAGCGCGATTTAGCGCCGGGATAATTTCCTTGGCTTTTGCAGCAATATTGTTGGAGATATGGTTGATTGCATCGCGGTAATCGGGATCTGGAACACGTTCGATTGCAGATTCAAAGTCCACAGCAGCCTTGATCGGGGCTGCCATCGCAACTCCCAAAGCCACAGTATCCATAATCTGCCCACGCAGGTTTGCACGCTGAGTCATCACGGCCTGCCGCTTTTGCATGATCGAATCCAGCTCGTGGTACTTTGTTTTGAGCTTGTCGATCGAGGCTCCAAGATTGGGAAGAAAAACCCTCTGCAATCTACCTACCCATAAAGAAATCTTTAACAGAGCGTTAGACAACATTTGTTCCAATGTCGTTGGCAATACTATGTTAAAGCTACTGTTCGCTAAGGCGAGCTGGGCAAGGAAGATCTACCTTGTTAACTATGTCCAACTGATCGTGCCGTAAAGATTAACCTGAGCCTATACGATTCAGATGGAGTTGGAATACCATCAAGGCAGTACTACTGCATCAAGGAAGATGGGACGCTTGGGACTAAGCTTACATCACTTAGTGGCTCCATCTTTCATGAATTTTGTCATGGATTACACGATGTGAGCCGAACCGAGATAACAAAAGATGTAATCTGCATGGAAAAATCCAAATGGCAATGATTTTTTCATTCCAGATGGAGTCCAGTTCACAACGGATCCTTTCAAAAACAAACTCCTAGAAGAGATAGGTGACGATCCGCCAGCAAGGGAAGCATTCGAGCTCTTTCATCAATACCATTTTTTCGAGTTCACAGATCACTGCATCAGCAAGTTCAGTGGTATGTCTAATGCTAATGCCGATAGGTTCAGAGATTTGCTATTCAAGGCAGCTCCTGTGATTAATCTCGTGGATGGTAGTGGACCATGGATACGGAAGATTATAGAAATAGCCGGTGGAGCCGGGAATGTCTATGATCACGTTGCCACCTTCCCTCAATTTTGCTTTGAGATGCTGTTCTGTATGATGGTTGATACCAGCCATAGGGGACTAGATGGACTACAGGATTGTGTAATATCTCAGGCGTGTGAAAGTATGTGCACCGGAATCGCTGACTCCCTCACATGGCCTCTTGCGGACGAAGAACAAAGACTCTTGAAAATTGTGGGGTTTCGCGAGCCTGAAGATGGGGCCGAATGCATGGAGTATTTTAAATTTAAGTGGTGCCCGGATGAAGAGGTTAAACAGTAGGATTAGTTACGCCGATTAGTCACATCTCGCAGAACACTGCAGCTGCCACCGAGTATGGCACCCTGAGCTTTCAGTGATGCCAGATAAGCATTCACGGACTCCGAAACATCCTCCAGATACGTACGGGTAATATTGCGATCGACGGCCCACAAATGCGCTCGCAAACTCGTTGCAGATTGGTACTTGATGTAGTGCTTCTTCTCGTTAAAGTTGCCGTGTAGCCCCTGCAATCTGTCAAAACTACAATCGCATACTCGTGATTTCGCTCAAGAAATACAGACGTCCAGGCGATCCGAGTTGTCGTGCCGTTCACATTAATACTGGCCGGCATTATGCTGCCTTCCGCCAAAATCGTCTGGTTCGGTAGGCCGAGGTTTGTGTCGCGAATCTGTACAACGACCCGCTTCATACCCTTGTTTTCAAACCACAAATCGATGCCACCGATGTGCCGACTTTCCTGCAAGGTGAACGTTTGTGCCAGCGGATCGTAACGATTTAGCACAACGGTCGTAACCTGCTGTGAACTCAGTGTAACGGTTGTAACTTTGCGGCGTTCTTCGATGGTCACTGTATTTTTACCGGTGTACGTTGCCTCACCATAGCTTCCTTGATCACCGAAAAACTGCACCAATTTCGTCCCGACTGGCACACCCTCAGGGATTGTAAAACTCGCTACGATCTGCCCGTTCGCATCGGCTATATTAAGAAGTTGATTTGTGGTCGATGTACTTTCACTGGTCACCGTTGATGTGCTCCTTGAAACTTTCACAAAAAATGGGCTTGTATTCCGCTTTGCATAATTGGTTCTGTGTTGTAACCTTTAGTTTGAAGTCGTTTTTAAACAGAGGAATCCATGAGCAAAACAAACATTGTTCTATCTGATATTACATGTATGAAAGATAAATTTTGTATAGCAGGTTGGGACTTGGATGAATGCCGAATGAAACGATTGCTCATCAATGGTGGATATTGGGATACGCACAACTTGGATAGTATTGGGAAATGGTATTCATTGATATCTGTTAATACAGACTTGCTTGATAAGCCGCGCGACTACCCTCAGAGAACAGACGATGTTAACGTTAACATCGACAGCATCGATTGTAGAAAATCATTTTCATCAGGTCAGGAAGTCGTAGCAAAACTCAGCAGTTCAGTTTCCGAAAATATTATGACCATCTTTAACAACAGCGTCGTAGAAAATTCATATGTACCACAACATACAGTATGTTCATCGCTTGGAGCCGTAGAAATTCTTGCTAACCATGTTACGTTTGTAATAAAAAACGGCAAGCTTCGGGCTAAAATCAGTGACAACGACAAACGTGAATATCTTTTACCGGTAAGTTGTAAATATATTCGTGATGCTTTTTATCGCAATGAAAATCATGATAAAAATGTAAATAAACTAAACTCTATTCTTACAATCGAATGGATAGCACATTTGAGAATCGGACTTGCTAGACCATTTTCGATGCAAGAGAACCATTGTTATATTATGTTGAACGGATTGTTCTTACATCAATGACAAACCTATTTACCATTGGATTCTGCGGAAAGAAAGAAGATCAATTTCACGATTTACTCGATCACGCAGGAGTAAAAATTCTTGTAGATATACGTTTGTGGCGCACATCTCGCTTCGTCCCGTGGGCAAATGGTACGAATCTCAAATCAATGTTAAAAGGTCGTTATATTTACATACCAGAATGCGCCCCAACAAAAATGTTGTTAGATAGCTACAAGGCCGGCGAAATCACATGGACTGAATATGAAAAGACATTCAACGAAATCATTAATGAGCGAGAAATAGAAAAACGATTCACACAAGAACTAATTGAAAGAGCATGTTTGCTTTGTTCTGAGAAAAGTCCTGAAATGTGTCATAGAAGATTGGTTGCCGAATATCTTGTTGATAAATTTGAAGATATTGGAATCAAACATCTGTAATGATTTGAAGCACATTGCCTTAAAATCC
>JAITDA010000088.1 GCA_031282805.1 Holosporales bacterium | reverse complement strand
CTGTCGCAGTGGCGGTTAAAGTCCCTGCAAAGTACAATTTTGTTCCTCTTTTGGGGACTCAATCGGTTGAATTTCCTCATCTTCATAGCATATTCCTTCTGAGATACTACTCAAGTACCAATTAGACTTTTTTTGATGTTGTGTAGAACTGCAATTGAAGGAGATTTTCCTTGGTATGGGTTTTTGTATGTTGGATCATATTTTTGGGGAATTTGTTTTTACTTCGCATTGTTAAAAATGTGCAGAATGCAAGGCAAAGCGTTGTTCATTCCAATACTTTGCACGTACATTGCAACAGTAGTCATTATATTTTATTTGCTTCAGAGCGCTTTCAGATACGTATCTTCGTAAAGTTAAGTGTCACAATTGTTGATTTCAATCTAGAGAGTTTTTTGTTCATTTTAGTAGTTTCTGCTTGGCAAGTGAATGTCATCGTCTATGCGGGATTAGTATTTATATTGCTTTTTGTATCAAAATTCGACAATTTAGGTTACATTTCTAGAATTTTGAATCACATCGACTTTCATAAGGTGTCAAAATCTTGCTACCCGGTGTTTTTGTCTAGTTTTTGCGTTACTTGTCTGCCATTTTGTGGAAAAAAGATTGAAGAAATGGCGTGAGGTGAGAGGTGTTCATACGTAATGTAAATCAAACTTGTAGATACCAAAGAGAAAATAAATATCGTTGTTGGAGACGGATTGGCTATACAACTCAATATTGGAAAAAATCAAATAGAAGTATATGTGGTGTTGTTAAAAAATAGATACTATTAGTGACATAAGCGAATGTTAGTAGGTATATTGATGAATATAAGATGATGTGCAAAGATAGATAACATGACGAAAGATATAGCATAAGTAAAAACTGGAGATTTAAATGTATTTCGTTTTCAACGTTAGCATGTTCAAAGCATTTTCCATCTGCCATTCGGGTTTTCGATTGAAATCAATGTGTGATCGATGGCCTGTGTACCTCAAAAGAATAATATGGATCATTTAAGTTTTGAAAAACAGACACAAATTACTTATAATTCCATTGTTCGTGTTTTTTTATTCTTCGGTTTTAGAGAAGGGAAATAGATGGCTTTAAGAATTAGATTGGCAAGGGGTGGCGCGAAGAAAAGGCCTTTTTATAAATTGGTTGTTGCTGAAAACACGTCTCCACGTGATGGCAAGTTTCTAGAGAGGTTAGGATCGTATAATCCGTTGTTACCAAGTCATGAGGATGGGAGGTTTGTTGCTAATGCAGAGCGAGTAAAGTATTGGTTATCTGTCGGGGCGCAAGTTTCAAAAAAAGTTGAAAAATTACTGTCGGAGCTGCAAATTATTGATAAACCAACGATTGTAGATACTCCAGTGAAATCTGCTCCAAAGAAGAAAGCTCAAGAAAAAATGAAGGTAGCTGCAGCAATTAAGACTGCGGATAGCCCTCCGTTGGAAATACAGTCAGAGGCAGCGGCAAGTACTTAGATGAAATCAAACTTGGTTTGTGTTGGAATGATTGCAAAGCCAGTTGGTGTTCGTGGATTAGTCAAAATAGTTCCATATACTGTCAGTCCGCATTCGTTCCTGCAGTTTAGGCGTTTTTTAATTGCCGATGGTGTGGCACTAACCGTGGAGTCTCCGAAGATTAACAATGTAGGTGAAATAATTACTCGTTTGATTGGCTATGAAACAAGGGACGATGTTGAACAATTTCGTTTGAAGCATTTGTGTGTAAGACGAAGTGACCTACCATCGTTACCCAATAATGAGTACTACGTAGAAGATTTGCGTGGTCTTAGTGTGTTAAACGAAGAGGGAAAAAGTATCGGAATTGTTAACACAGTTCTTGACTACGGAGCTGGAGCATTCCTTGATATTAATTTAGCGGAAGCTCGCGGACCAGCTACAATTCCGTTCAACTGTAAGTCAATTCTTGATGTAAATCTTGAAAGAGGACGGATAATAGTCGCAGATAACTTTGTTTTGTATTAATGAAAAAAATCTACATAATAGCGGGTGAACCGTCGGGTGATTTCTTAGGAGCTGGGATCATTGATGCCATCAAAGCTACATCAAATGATGTCGAGATAAATGTAGTTGGGGGCAATCTAATGATTCAGAGTGGATTCCGTAGCTTATTTGACATAAAAAATATTGCTATTGGTGGAATAATGGAGGTTATTCCACACATACTAAAGGTTAGGAAGTACATTGTTGCAACTGTGAATGACATAATCAAAAAGCGTCCCGATGTCGTATTGACAATAGATTCTCCGGGATTTTGTTTTTTTGTAACGAAATTGGTTAGAAAACGGGATGCAGGTATAAAATTTATTCACTTAGTTGCTCCAAGTGTTTGGGCCTGGCGATCCGGACGAGCTAAAAAGCTGGCAAAATTATACGATGAACTCATGACGTTATTTGACTTCGAACCGAAATATTTCATAAAGCACGGGTTACGTACAACATTTGTAGGTCATCCTGCGGTTGAAAAATTTTACGATGCGTCAAATAAAAGGGGCAGTACATTGCTTTTACTCCCGGGAAGTAGGCTTCAAGAAGTAAAGACTCTTCTCCCAATTTTTGTAAATGCCTCAAAAAGAATAAAATGTGATCAGATAATAATTCCAACTTTACCACATCTTGTTTCAACTATAGAGACTCTTGTTGAGTGCGAAAAAATAAAAATAGTTTCGTGCGAAATTGAAAAAACAGAACTTTATAGATCAGCTGGAATGGCGATTGTTGCGAGTGGAACTGCCACTTTACAATTGGCTCTCTCTGGTTGTCCCATGATTGTGTGTTATAAACTATCGAAAATTACCTACTACATAGTGAAATTGCTTGCCAATGTGAAATATATATCACTTGTAAACATCATTCTGGATAAAGCTGTTGTGCCAGAATTAATACAGGAGGATTGCACGGTTGAATCAATAGTGCATTCAGTAAATAATCTAGATACCAATTTACAGGCTTTACATTTTCGAAACTTGCGTCATCGACTCGTAAACGGTAACATTCCCCCCTCACAGAGAATTGCCAACATCTTGCTAAATTCATGAAGCAGTTCATTTCGCGGCGATATTTTATACGCTTTTGCCAATTGAGGAAAAACAGTGGTGAGGTTAGAGGTCATAATTTGCGAAACCGTGAATAATCCCCCTTCAGCTAAAGCCAAGGACCGGAGAACGTCTACAAAGCAAACTATTTCAGATATCTTAAAAATTCTCAATCCTAACCATCTTGCTACTCTACATACCTTTGCTCATCCTCTGTGTTAGATTGCCAACGGTAACACAAAATTGTACTTAAGATCATACGTGCTGCGAGTACAATATTTGTGCATGATTTGGATTATTATACTGAAGTGTTCACATGACGGCGAGATTTTACTCATTTCTCACTAAACTGCGTGAAATATTACATGTTGGAACTGGAAACCAAAATTCGTAAATACAAAGTTTTTGGATATTAAAGCAGAGTGCATGCATAGAAAATAAATTTAAATGTTTCTTCCAACATCAAATTGATTAAGTACTAAGTTCCATTGACCTTGTTGTATTGTCATTCCATTCAATATGATGACAATGGGAGATCTAACATTCTTGGAACTTTTCCGAGATATCAATAAAACTACCCTTTAGTAGCGGCAATCACAACCACTGATACTAGAGTTCCATGGACAACTGAATCGTTGTGGAAATTTCAAAACTTGCTACTACTGCGAGCTTTGCAATACGTTTAACTTTGATTCTGGTAAAACATGAACAACCATCTATATTTTAAAGGATTTACACATGTATTTACATGTAGGTCAAGCATCGTAATTTGAGCAAAAAAGAACAACTAAAGCTGTTAAAGTTTTTTATGGCTACTAGTAGTGCAACAGTCAAGGACTGCTGTAGGATTAACCGGAGTCCGGTATAACACAATTATAAGATTTTTTCATAAATTGCGTCGAAAAATCGAGCTAAATGAAAGCTACTTTTGTGGTTTTATGAAGTGGAAGATGGTAGGAAAAGGCACAGTTTAGAATGTGCTGGTATTTGAGTTGCTAAATGTGGATAGGGTACGTACCCAAATAATCGAAGATGCCAGAATCTTAACACTGATGCCGATAATCATGGAAAAAATCAATCATAAATCGTTTGTGGATCAGCATAACTATAAGAAAACCTTTGAAATCAATAAAAAGACACATGAGAGAATTCAATGAGATTGATAAAAAACACATTTGAAATAGTGGTTTTGATTGGCTTAGTGGCAGCAGCCTTTAATTTCGATATTTGCTGAGGCTTTACGTCACTTTTTTATAAGTGGTGTGCAAGTTTTGCTGGCTATTACGGGGGCAGGAGGAATTTATCAATTTCATGGTAACCCGGTGTATTCAACTAAATACCTCAATGGTGGTGTATTGTGTACGAATAATAAAAAGAAGGTGATTAGCCGGTTGTAGCGTTCTTCTTCATCCTCTCCATACAGAGTATACGCTTCATACAGTAGTTCGTACGGTATATCGAGAATTTCCGCGATTCTGGCCATTAAAATATCTGGCCAATCTTCGTGAGTTCTCATGATAGCTTTAAGCTCGCGACATGCATTCTCATAATTTCCCCATAACATGCCAGTATCCCTAGGCGGAATACAAAGGATTTCCCTCCACTCATGAGTTAGTTGAGCGCTATCGGATTTTCGTTGCCCAGTCAAACGGACTGTATATTGGAATAAAGCAGGTTGCCTCTGTGGCAAATCTATTTCTTGCAAACATTCTACTGGGGGCCAGTTGCCATCCCAAATATTGCCGCTTTGTTCATGCAATACACGCTCTGCGCCGCCGTCGTACGGGTTTTGAATAATTTTTACGCTGTATTCGGCTCCATCTTCCAAAAGCTTAGGTTGTACGTTCCACTTCGGATATCTCAAATACAGCTTGCTAAAATTGGAAGGATCATCGAGAGCTATGAATATTCTTTCATTCGAGTTTGTTCTATTCGTTAATGTACAAAACTTTGAGTTACCTTGTTCTTTATGTTGCCATAGTAATTCCTTATTGTGATCGCCGTTAAATGTGTCCAATTTTAATGGGCCATTCCTGTATATTTCGTGTGGTATTATATCGGATTCCCTGATTTTTCTCCTTAGTTCTTTAATATCCTCTGTACTCGTGAGTTGTCCGGCGGTAAGGCTGCTCTTCGCTTTTTCATATGCTTTGTAAACATGTACGACGTATTTTCCAGCTCCTATTGCGTTGAGACACTTCTGAACAGCGTGTTCGGCTTTCGCCAGTTTTGGTTTCAGCCATTCTTTGTTCACTCCAGTCATTTCCTCCACCACCTTCTTAACAATGCTTCCGGTATACTCTTCGTATCTGAAGAATTTTGGAATCTTCCCAGTATTTTTCCTTTCCTCATTGTTGTGAATATCATGAAGTATCACGAGTATTACTTTTTTCGCTATGATGTAGGCCAATTTACCTTCTGGGTTTTTCGATAAGTCAAACTGATCACTGTCAAGAGGAGTTTGTTTGGCAAATGCCTCGTCTTCTGTACATTGAAACATGCAACCTATTGCATCTACAACATCTAGATGTGTGCCTTCAGATTCTATTTGCAAATCCAGGAATCTTCGGAAATTGTGATTAAGTTTTCCGGTATCATTTTTTTTATGTGAACCGTCTATTATGTAGACACGATTCCACCCTGACGTTGCTCCGTAACCATTGGTGATACAAACGATTATAGGCAACAATATGATACAGACGCCTTTGACAACCCGTTTGGTTTCAATAGTCGACCTTATTTTATTTACAATCTGCGAAACTAACATAACGCCTGTGTACCAGCGCGACACTTTTCTCTCCCCAAGTCTAGGTAAATCTACCTTACCCCTCTAGCCAATCTATAACACGTATATTGTACCACATACACAATGCAAATGAAAGCTTACCTCTCCCATTTGAATAATTTCGATCTTCAACAAGAAATTTTGGTTCTCCGCGGTTACGAAATTGTTTAAGGAATTTATGCCTATTCGTGCTATACTCCGGCAAGTTAGAGTGTTGTTTTGTGTTTATCATCATGAAGCGTACGTATCAGCCGAGTAACTTAGTCAGAAAAAGGAGGCACGGGTTTCTGAGTAGGATGGCTACGGTCGGAGGAAGAAAGGTTATTGCAGCTAGAAGGGCTAAAGGACGCAAGAGACTCGGCGTATAACTAAAATCGTGTTTCCAAAAACAATAAAAAAAAGAGCGGAATTTTTAAAGGCGAGCAGAGATGGCGTTAGGGTGAGGACTAATTCTTTTATTGTTCTGTGCCGTAAGAATGATGGAGAGTTTCCCCTAGTTGGATATACTGCTAGCCGGAAAGTTGGAAAAGCAGTTCTTAGAAACAAGGCAAAAAGGAGATTACGTAGTTTGGTGCGAGAGTTTGAGGCAAAATTTAGTCCAGGGTATTCGTTTGTGTTTATTGCTAAAAATGAAACCGCTGTAGCTCGATTTACCGATTTGAGATCTGATTTTATGCATTGTTTGACAAAGGCAAAGGCATATTTAGGAGCTGCAGGTGTTGTGTAGTTTTTTAATTTTTATTGTAAAGCTCTACAAAGCAGCGACCCGTGGTCGAATACCGTGTTGTAGATTTATTCCAACTTGTTCGTCATACGCAATAGAGGCACTAGAGAAACACGGTTTGTTTAAGGGGCTTGGTTTATCTTTTACAAGGATATTAAGATGTAGGGTTAGCTTTAAGAAATACGGAAATTGTGGATATGATCCGGTTCAGTAAACGTCATTTAAGGAGTTTTGCAAGTGCAATTTGGTAACAATGGGGAGACTAATTCGAGAAACTTGGTGATAGCCCTTGTGCTTTTCGTGGTTCTTGTATTTGCTAATGATCACTTTTTCGGGAGTGCAAAAACTGAAAAAAAAGATAGTGAAAAATGTGAAAAAGTAGCTACAACTGAAAATGTAGAGATCTCCACGCGTGAGTCTGCGCCGAAATCTCACGATTTATCAATTGATGATGCACTCACGAAAGAATCAATGGTATTTGTAGAAAACAAATACATGATTGGAGCCATAAACCTGGATGATGGCACTATCGATTCAGTCGTTTTAAAAGATTATAAAGAAACCATTGCTAGCGACAGCAAGAACGTGATGCTGCTTATGCCGAAGGGAACGAGCTCTGAATCTTACTATTCGGTATCATATTTTGACAATACGAATAATGAAAAAGTTGATAATAAAATGGTTTGGGTCAGTGATACTGATTCGCCAGTTGTATTACTGAGACTGGAGAGCAAAAATGGATTGACTATAGATAGGACGATAACTCTTGATGATCAGTATTTGATTAAAATTAAGGATAACATAACTAATATTTCCGGCAAAGAAATAAGCATATCCGCAAGTTCTTCATTTGTAAAAAGAAATCCGAAACAAAATAACTACGCCGTTGTTCACGAGGGAATAATCGGAAACTTTTTCGGTAAAATAGAAGAGGTAAAGTATAAAGATATTGAAAACGAAACGACCGTGAAGGATTGCGATTGGGTAGGATATACAGACATTTATTGGCTTTGCTCAATTGTGAATAAAGAGAAAAATTTATTCAACATTAGTTACTCGAAAAGTGAGGATGGGCTCTATAAAATATCATTGAAGCGTAAAGAGGATATCAAACTTTCTCCAAATACAAATACAGAACTGGAGTATACATTATTTACAGGGCCCAAAGATATATCAATATTGAACAAATATAAAGAAAGGCTCGACGCAGATAAATTTGAAATGGCGATTGATTTTGGTTGGTTTTTTATGATAACTAAACCATTAGTCCAATTTATGAATATGCTCGCAAGTGTACTTCCAAACATGGGACTTGTCATACTTATTCTGACGTTATTCTTCAAACTTATAACGTACCCACTTATAAAAAAATCATTCATTTCCGCTGCCAAAATAAGAGAATTGCAACCGAAAATCGGAGCTATTCAAAAATTGTATGCCAACGATAAAGTGCGAATTAACCAGGAATTAATCGCTCTCTATAAAAAGGAAAAAGTCTCTCCGATGTCAGGTTGTTTGCCAATGCTTCTTCAGGCGCCGGTTTTTTTCTGTTTGTACAAGGTTTTTTTCATAAATATTAAAATGAGGCATGCCCCATTGTTTGGCTGGATTAACGATCTATCCTCTCCTGATTCAACATATCTTTTCAATTTGTTTGGCGCTATTGATTGGACGCCTCCAGGAATTTTGCAAATAGGAATATGGCCACTTATAATGGGGATTTCGATGTTTTTGCAACAAAAGTTAACCTCCGCTAATAAAAATTCAACTGTTGAAAAGACGAGTGAACAGAAAATGCAAGAAAACATGATGCTGATTTTGCCGATAATGTTCACCTATATTTGCTCTTCATTTCCAGTTGGAGTAGTTGTGTACTGGACAATCAGTAATGTATTTGGCATACTTCAGCAGCGACACTTCAACAAAAAAATTAAGTTGCAAAAATAATGTTTTCGAAGCGAGAAGTACTCGTTGGGAGTTTAAAAGTCGGGGGGACCGCGCCGCTTTCTGTCCAGACAATGACAAATTCGAGGACGGAAGACGTTAAATCAACAATTGAACAAATTAGGCGCGCTACAGCTGCTGGTTGTGATTTAATCCGAGTTTCTTGTCCCTCTCCAGAATCGACGGTTGCATTAAAGGAAATTATAAAGCACTCCAACATACCAATCATAGCAGATATACATTTCAACTATAAAAGGGGGCTCGAGGCTATTGACGCTGGAGCGCAGTGTATTAGGATAAATCCAGGAAATATACCAGCAATCGGAGTAAATGAAATAGTAAGAGCTGCGAAGTACCACGGCGTCTCTGTAAGAATAGGAATTAATTCTGGTTCGGTAGAGAAGGCCATTTTAGCCAAGTACTCAGAACCATCAGTTGACGCAATCGTAGAAAGCGCGCTATTGAACTGCAAAAAATTAGAGGACCTGGATTTTTTCAATTTCAAGGTTAGTGTAAAGTCTTCTGATGTCAGAGTTACCGTTGCTTCTTATAGAAAATTAGCGGCAAAAATTGATTATCCACTACATCTCGGAATAACGGAAGCTGGGACCTTATTTTCTGGAACCATAAAGTCTGCTATAGGGATAGGTAGTCTCCTTCTTGACGGAATCGGAGATACAATTCGAGTATCGCTCTCTTCTGATATTTGCGAGGAGGTTAGGGTCGGGAGACAGATCTTGAAATCGCTGTCATTGATTGGTAATAGCATAAACATTGTTTCATGTCCAACGTGTTCTAGAACGTTAGTAAATGTCATTGATCTTTCAGAAAAATTGGAAATATATTGTGCGTCTGTAAAAAAACATATGAAGATTTCAATTTTGGGATGTGTTGTAAATGGTGTCGGGGAAGCACAGCATTCAGATATCGGCATCTATGGTTTCAGAAGAGGTATTGCTAAAATATATTTCAAAGGAATCGAGCATTGCGAGGCAAAGGCCCCAGAGGTTTTTGATGTTGTGAAAACGTTGATAGACGAGTTTTAATTTTGCACACCAGCGTAGAACGTATGATTTTTAGGAAATTGGTATTCTTTCCAAGAGAAGCTCCACTCAATGTGTTATCAAGTGAACCTTTCATATTGCATCTGAAGGAGTACGAGTTTAGATTGAATCTAAAAGGAAGAAAAATTGGCTCCTTTGATAGCCAAATTTTTTCCATAGATTTTGTTAGTCAAGAGCCAAAACGAGACATATCTTGTTGATATGAAAGGTATTACGGATGCTAACTATAGTCGGCTGTCGTGCTATATACTCATATCAATTTTTGTAGTCTGCTATTTTCTATAATAGGTGATTTACGTTGTCTGTGGTA
>JAITDA010000085.1 GCA_031282805.1 Holosporales bacterium | reverse complement strand
GGTACTTGTCCCGACAACCATATCCATTTGCTGATATCAGTTCCTCGAGAAGAGTAGTGGAAAACTGATCAAGAGTTTGAACTATAAAGAAGAGGCGCTGTTGGCAACACATGTGGATTAGAGGATACTTTCTTCACTATCGGAAGATATGTAGAGCAATAAGATGAGTATAAATGAAACATCATCTTACAATTTAGGCCAAAGTGACCAATCTTTCGTTTCCTCCACCACATAGATTTTGATATCTTGAATAGAAATATCACTAGCTCTCACATACTCGGCAATATCCGTTACATCTTGATAATCCATAATTTCCCACATGAATCTGGACGAACTTTTTCGGATACATCAAAAATAACGGCAATTTGCCAGATATGTTACATCTTACAACTGAAATTTTTCACCATGATTAACCGTAGGTTAGCAGCATTCTTTTTCCCTTTACCACTCATTTATTATTAGCCATCTTAGCAAATTTATATTTTGTGTTGTAATTCCAAGAACATCAGTGCAATGTCACGTTTATGAAGATTCTATAAAGAATTGCGCCAGTGACACATGATACGGTAAGTAATGGTTCAATCTTATATGAAAAATCCGAGTACCTATCACGATCGATGCGAAACTAGCCACAAGTATTCCGGATCCCCAAAATTCCTTACAAAATACTTGTATACTACTTTTGCGGTGTTTCCAATTTAAAGCATTGCCACCTTTGAAATTGCTGATGTACTTACCCAGTTAATCTCGCTTATCCCTCTACATGTAAACGTTTCTAAATATAAAAATTGACGCATTGTAATCCTGCCTTTAAACACTTGATTTTCTAAAAAAACACTAAAAAGATGAAAGAGCATCTCTGACTTACTCGAATTTTAAGTGTAATTTTTGCCTCAAAAAGACCGTTTTGACGATGTTTTATCATAAAATCTCATCACATCTCACTCTAATTTTCAAACACGAGTTTGAGTTTCTTCAAAGTGCTAACGCACTTCAAAAACGTGGATTAACCACCCAAACAAAGCTTAGTCCGGCAATCTCGGCAAGAGGTTGGGCTACAACTTCAATTTTGGCTGCATCTATTTGAGTGATCCTCGCAACGGGGATATTTTTTTCAAATACTCCACCAGCACCAGAAGTTACAAGAATTTCGCCAATTTCAAAATTGGAAACAGAATTAGTCATTACTTCTTTCGAAATCATACTGTTGTTACCGGTACCGGAAATGATCAAATGTTCACCATTTTGAGATTTTACAGGAATGCTCATCCTTTGATTCGTTATTGGTAATACCCTTCCAAGCTCCGTACATACATCAAAAATGATTCCAACCAATCCGTCACTCGAGATAACAACGGCTCCATCCTTCGTACAATCATGCGTTGCAGAAATTAGCATAAAAGAATCGTATATCGAGTTATCGAAACCTAGTATTTTTTCCATATTTTTGAATAGATCGGATTTGTACCTAAGGTTTGCAAGTTCCCTCAACTCTTCCAATTCTCTTTCGGCCCAAGACGACATTACAGTCTTTATCTTGAATTTGTCGAGCTCAAAACGAAGCCTCTCGTTTTCATTTTTTATAGCGACGTATTTCGATATGACTTTAGGGATTTCTGTAAGTTTGTTAGCGACAATTTTTATAAAAAAAACTTTCTTAGAAAGGTAGCATCTCACGTTTCCAACGTACGAAAAACCTGTTAAATCGCATACAATGAGTATGCAAGCAACCAACGAAGCAATTAGAGACCTGTTCGCTTGAAATGTTCCTCTTCTCGGAGCAAATTTAGCTAGTAAAACAAGGAAAAATTTCTGTCCATGCCTTGACTCACTGCCTCTCATTATGTATTCCAATTTTTAATTTTTTTAACTTTGAATCCAGTGTATTACGGCTGATTCCTAATATTTTTGCAGTTTGCTTTTTGTTCCTGTCGGTTAACTGCATGGTTTTTGTGATCACGGCTGTTTCAGCTTCTTTGATAACTATATCGTATAGTCCAGAGACATTTCTAATATTCTTTTGAACTAAAAAGAAGTTATCTAAAAGTAATTCTATTGCCGACGATATGTTGTGTTGTTTCATTTTTTACTTCCCATTATCAACAAAAAAATTATAACGACAAAGCACCAATGACTTAACTTAATTTTGACACATGGTAGTCACCACCACTGTCATATACCACAAGATTGTTGCAATGCTGCATGCCTCTGCAAACGCGGAGAAGTATAGCATTCACTCCGAAAAGTATAAATAACAAAAAGTTGGCGAATGGAAAAAAAAAGACAAGTGGACTTCTGTTGGCAACAACTTGATTGCAACTACGACTCATGAAGATATCACGCTGCAAATCGATATAATTGATACGAAGCGTGAGTACAAATAAGTAAATGGTATCCCTAAATAACGACACCGAATCACATTCAATTCTTTGAAAAAAGTGGGGTATCATGATTGAAAGCTTTTTAGTGTTAACCACCAATTCGCATTCAGTGTAGATAAAACGCTCCTTTGGTATACCATTAATTTTGCTCGTATATCTATTAACTTAATCCAAGAAGTTTTTCCATTAATATGATATATACTTATCCATATTATATGATTTGTCGTGAAATGTTTACACACATCAAGTGTACTATATCCTGTAATCTGTAGTGTTTTTGTTAATATTAAGTATTGCTAATATTCCTTGCTGTTGTTCCTGCAAAGTACTTCCTTAGTTTTTGATTGCTTAATTATTTTCCTTATTTGGATTGCCACTAACTTTTTTTTTTTCAAACAGCATTTGCAAATGAGAGTTTCATGGTTAGTCTCAATAATTTTTATAAAAAACCTTCGAACTAGAACATACGTGAAGGAATTGTATCAAGAAAAAGAGTTTATACTTGATATGTTTTGCAAATAAGTTTCATACCATATTCAATCATGAAAGCTTGTTTTTTTGTGGATTGAAATGGTTTTTAGTTACTATTCGGAAAACATTCACAAAAAATCATACTCTCTGGCTAACAACTGAAGTGAGAATTGACAGCAACTGTTGGTTTCATTTATTGAGCAATTTCTCAAGATTACTTACGTTAATATTTTTTTAATACTTTAGATTTAATATATAAATAGAGGCCAATTGAAGTTTACATTACAAAATGAAGTATGTTTTTTTGGTATTGTTGTTGATAAACTCGTTAAACGTTTTGCATGCAAGCGATAGGTCCCCTACGATTGTGGCGGATATTTCGACTCATCAGAACATGACTGGTCATCTTGACATAATCACAAAAGATGAACATGCCTCGCCAATTGATGTTCGTAGTGAAGTAGATGAACAAACTCATACGTTAAGACTTGTTTTTGATAAGTTTACTCAGAAGAGGAGACAATTTGATTATGGTCGTGAATCAATGGAGGAGCTGTATAACACATCCGATCCAGCGAGTTTTTATACCCAATTGACTCCATCAACATTTTTTGAGAATTGCTTGACTTTCTTCGGCGTAATAGCGGGAACAGTTTGCAATGTGACTAGATGTCTCAGTTTGTCAAATCCAGAAGTCCCACTGTATGGAACAATACTAACTGGATCTCATGTGGCTAAAGCAGTTTTCTACGGAGTTGGAGCTCGCGCAAGGGCTGAACGATGTAAATCTTTTTTTGACCTCTTAAATGTATTTCATTGCTCCCCGCGGTCTATCTCACATCTGACAGATTTATGTGCCCAAGCAAATGAGGTAAGTATCGAAAAGGTCCGCGCTGTTGCAGCCTCAATAGTGGACATAGTCGAAAAAAGTGACATGTATGAAGAATGGAAACAAAAATGCGCTAGATTGGACTACTTGAATACGCAATTAGCGCCACCAGGTATATGCGGAAGATTGATTGCGTTTGGAAGTAGGAGCTTATCATTTTTAACTGGTGTTACAGCTGGAGTAGCAATCGCAGTGAGCGGTCAAATGTCACCAACATCATATTGGTTAACGTTGGTAGCCGGTGGGATCGATCCAATTGTCGATGGGCTTAATATCACAAGTGGAATGGTCTCGAAGGTGCGAAAATACATCATGGTATGTGAGATGTTGTACCTCTGCGACAATCTTCTGAAAGTTTTAACAAATGACCAGTTCAGAGCGTGAAAAACTGTTGGCATAGAGGTCGAAAATATTCATCATCTGCTACTACATGTAAAGGATGATGTGGGAGACTGCTAATCGGAAATTAAGCCGTTCAAATTTCGCACAAGTGGTGAAGTAAGACAGTACCATCACAAATCCATTAAAGCCAGTACGAAGTGTAAAGGATGATGTGGGAGACTGCTAATCGTGAATTAAGCTGTTCAATTTTCGCACAAGTGGTGAAGTAAGAAAGTACCATCACAAATCTATTAAAGTCAGTGTAAAATACAAGAGTACCTTGGAATTTTGGTGTTTTTGTTCCAAGAGTGTATGAGGACATACAACTTCAGATAAAACGTAAAACATGAGGTATATGAACAGGCAAATCCACATCCAAGCGGCAATGTGGTAATTTAACGAACGTTAAGAGGTAAGCATTTAATAGGATTGTAGAAATTATGAGGAAAAGCAAAAAGATGGAAGAGGAGATGACAACTAAAAACATATTCAATCTACTAAACAAGCGAGGCTTTCACGATTAAAAATGGAACCCTCCATTCACATTTCTTTATGTGAATGGATAAAACGCTCCTTCGGTATAGCATTAAATTCCCTCGTATATCTCTTAGCTTGACTTCAGAAGTTATCTATTTCATTGATAATTATACTTATCTATATTAGTTGTCATGAAATGTTTAAATACATCAAGCATACGTTATACCCAATGATGCTATCTGACTGAAGCTTGCTTTTTGTCATAGGATATGAAGTACATACCCTCACTACTTGTTTTAATATTCCAAACACAGGAGTTTTATTATTAGTCTATTTCCATTTTTCCTAACTCCTCCAGAATATGATTCTTCCTCTATTTCCTACTATTCACGGTGTTATTGTTGAATTAAAAATTTCAACTTATAGAAAAACGACGCTACGGTGTTTTTGTTAATGTTAAGTATTGCTGCAGTACTCCTTGCTGTTACAACCTCTACCAATTTTCTCTGTTTTTGTTTCTCTATTTTCCTCTTGCTCATCTCTCCACCCTAGATCATTTTTCTTTTTTTAATGCCAAAATTCAACTAACTACCATGTAAATCAGGAAAAAAGTTCCATGGAGAGGTAGAGGTATACTGTGGAAGCTACTGTTTGGCAATGAGAAGAATCAGGAGATTTGGTGTATCGAACGTAGCTAACAGTGAAATAGTGGACGTAAGTTGGAAGAAGAGAGTTGATTATCAGTACAATGAGTTATCATCAGAAGTGCATTTCTGGAGATGAAAAAGCAATGGAGAGTGGAACAACTGGGTATTGTACCAATACTATTTTTAGGTACTTGAGTAGTATCTCAGAAGGAATATGCTATGAAGATGAGGAAATTCAACCGATTGAGTCCCCAAAAGAGGAACAAAATTGTACTTTGCAGGGACTTTAACCGCCACTGCGACAG
>JAITDA010000063.1 GCA_031282805.1 Holosporales bacterium | reverse complement strand
GTTAGCAATATGCAGTATGACTTTGCCTCACCACGTCCAACACGTCCCCTTAATTGATGAAGTTGTGCCAATCCGAATTTTTCTGCATTTTCTATTATAATTACACTGGCGTTTGCAATGTCAACACCAACTTCGATGACAGTCGTCGAGACCAGAATACAGCAGTCTCCGCTTTGAAATTCTTCGAATATACACTGTTTCTCCTTTGTGCTCATTTTTCCGTGCAACATTTCAACGACATTTCCAAAATGTTCTTTTAGGTTATTGAATCGGTTGGTAACACAGGTATACTTCAATTTCTCACTTTCTTCGATCAACGGACAAATCCAATACACCTTTTCCCCATTTGAAATGATTTTTGCGATGAAGGCATTGACATCTGAAATCCTTGACAATGGCACGTTCTTCGTCACAATTCCAATTCTTCCAGCGGGTTTTTCCTTTATAGATGAAACCGATATATCACCATACAACGACATGATTATTGTCCTAGGAATCGGAGTTGCCGTTATACTCAGGATGTGCGGGGAAACGCTTTTTTCAATTAGCTGTAATCTCTGATTTACACCAAATCTGTGTTGCTCATCAATGATTACCAATCCCAAATTTTTGAAAATTACATGTTCGGAAATGATTGAGTGCGTTCCAACCAAAATGTGAATATCTCCATCCTTTAACATTGCTAAAGTTTCACGACTGCTCTTTTCATTTTCACTTGCAGTCAATAACCCAATGTTGATAGCCAAATGTTTGCTATACTGCGTAATTACAGAATAATGCTGCCTCGCTAAAATTTCTGTTGGTGCGAGAACGGCACACTGATAGCCGCTTTCTATCAAGTATAATGCCGTGATAATTGCCACAATTGTCTTTCCAGAACCGACATCTCCTTGTAAGAGTCTTGTCATCTGGTTACCGGATCTTAAATCGCAAAAAATCTCTTTTATCACAGTTTTTTGCGATTCTGTTAATGTGAATGGCAAATCTGCTAACAGTTTCTTTATGAGAGCTTGGTCGTTTTTTATAACGTTGCCGGTACTGCTCTTTTGGTTGCCCAACTTTATTGCTATTTGCTCAGCTAGCAGTTCATCAAAACATAATCTGCGATTTCCTGGATTTTCCAGCTGACAATTGATCGACGATACTGGAAAGTGAACCATGTTTAAGGAATCGTAAAATGACGCAAAGCTATTTTCTTCAATAACATTTTGTGGAAGCCACTCTGGCAGCCGCATTACCATTAATATGCATATGGCATTTTTTATTACGGAAGAAACAACGTGTTGCGAAAGACCACTGGTCAGTGAATACCCATTGAGGAAATGGATGTCACCTTCCCGATGTTCCGAAGATAACGATCTTTTTGGGTTAATAAATTGCAAAACACCAAAAGACTCGCAAAGCTTTCCTGTTATAAACAGTTCTTTTCCTATCGGAAAGGATTTGTATACAGCTCCATTTTTGTAGTTAAACAAAAGGATTTCAATAAGCGTTCCACTACATTTTCCGTAGACAATTGTCGGTCTTGAAGATCCACATTTACTGATATCTGCGCATTCTATTTTTACCTTGGTCGTTATAATTTTGCCAAGATGTTCTCTCGTAGGTACTGAAACATACATCATTTCTACTGTGTGTAACGGCATGTGCAGCAATGCGTCTACAATACGCTTTCCCATGAGCTTCTCGAAAAGCTGTAAACGCTTCTTACAATAAGTTGGTAGACAATGTTCTATATTGTCAAATACCGAATAACTCAAAGTACACCATGTGGGAGAAATTCACCGAATTTTACATCACTTTGCTGGCTTCTGAAATAGACAGTTTAGTGCGTATGTGTGTGTTTTCTAAACTTATAGTACTATTGCTTGCTATAAAATGACAATAAATATGAAGAATAAGAAGGCAATTTGAAAAAGATTAATACTTAGCTGAATTAATGGCGCAAGTGAAAAATTCATTCCACCATACCTTTTTGTGCAAAAATATACGTGTTTCGGAGTGCCAATTTGTCGGATATTACCCGTTAAAAAACAGAAGTTTTCTCACAAGGGGACTAAAATTGTGTAAATAAGCAGTATTGGAGATAGTATTCCCCAAGAGATCTCAATCATCTGATCTTGTCGATATCTCGGCAAAATGGCTCTTATTAGAATTATAAAACTAATAATCAACACCGTTTTTACGAAAAGGACGGGTATGGATGAATCTCCATATCCTCCGAGAAACAGGGTTGCGGTCAATGCGGATATGAACATCAGATTTAAATACTCTGATAAATATATCATGGCAAATAAGATTCCTCCATATTCCACGTATGCTCCGGCAATAAGCTCCGATTCAGCCTCAATAAAGTCAAAAGGAATTCTGCTCGTGTTCATAAGTGATGCAATAAAAAAGACAACAAAAATTGGAAATATTTTAAACATGAAGATGACATCTTTTTGAAAGGTAACAATATCTTTCAAATTCAAAGTGTTTGACATAAGCATTAACACAATGATTGATAGCACGAATGGTAAATGTCCTCCCAAAGTTTGTAAGTATGCTCGATTGCCACCTATTATTCCGTATTTCGATCTCGTTGAAAGTCCGATTAAAATCTCCGAGAATGCTATTAATGTATGGCACAGTACAATCAACAACAACCCGTAATCTGTATCAAATGTACTGCCAGGAATTGGAATTAATGTTAATTGCATTAAAGTCATTGAAAACAGGAGCAAAACGCTAAATATTGACTGTTTAGAATGATTATCAAGTGAATTTTTCTTGAATAACAACTTCAAAGCATCGGCAATTGGTTGTAAAATTCCGCAGAAGCCGCAATTGTTTGGACCACGACGTAATTGTATTCTTGCAATTAATTTTCTCTCAAATAAAGAAAGATAAGCCGCAAGTGATATGCAGCATATAAAAAATAATAAAATCTCAAGGATAAAAATCATCAATTATTCATTTTAACCGTTGGAGACCAAGCGGGGTACGAAGCGTCTTTTGGAGTATCGACTATTCTATCATTGTATCCAGTAATATCAACTATTCCGATTTGTGATTTTTTTCCAGGCCCCGATTCCATTGAATATGAAAGAGAGCGTCCATTTGACGCCCAGCAAGGAGCTTCAATGAGGTATCTACTCACTATTAACCTCTCCCCTGAACCGTAAGGCGTCATTATCCCAAGAAAAAATTGCCCATCAATTTGTTTTGAAAATGCGATAAAGTCTCCTCTTGGTGACCAGATTGGCTGAGAATATTTGCCATCTCCCTTACTTATCTTTTTTGGATTTGCTCCATCTTCATCCATTATATATATGGCCTCTCTTCCATGTCTATTTGAAGTAAAAACTATTTTTTTTCCATCATTTGAAAAACATGGCGAAGTATCAATGCAAGAGTGTTCCGTTAATTGGATTAGCTGATTCGTTGCCAAATTAATTTTGTAAATAGCGGATTTTCCATCGATAATAATGGCAAGAACGACATCCTCTCCATTAGGTGAAAACCTGGGAGCATACGTCATTTGAACTGGGTTGCCATGATTCTTTTTTACAAGTAACTTCATTAACTTTTCGTTTATCAAAAGTGTTCTTGCTCCTCTTTTGTTCATCATATACACGTGAGCCGATTTTCCTAAAGAGCCCTTTCCATTGTCTCTATAGGAGATATAAATTAAGCTTTGTCCGCTTGAATCATACCTTGGAGTTATGACCAATTCGGAGCCATCAGTTACTGATGTTGGATTAAAGCCATCTTGATCCATCACAACGATTCTGGTCTTACGTTTTTGCGAATCTTTACCGTTTGCTGTTTCAACAAACGCTATTTGGGTGTTGAAATATCCTTGTTCATTTGTAATCCTCTCGTAGATGTAATCAGCTATTGCATGGGATATTTTACGTAATTTTGAATAACTTCCTTCTAGCTTAAGAGACAACATTTTTTGATTTGTTACAACATCAATTAATTCAAATTCTACGTTTAAACTTCTGGCCTTTTGCGTAACTTTGCCATAGACCAAAAATCTGGCTCCCAACACTTTCCAGTTTTTAATATTTGGCCCATTTTTACACAAAGTTTTTTTGTTTTCCAGGAAGCTATCGCTGCTAAGTGGAACAAACAGGCCTGACAATTTTAAATCATTTTTGATTATGCAAGAAATTTCGTTACCAATTTCAATATCATCTCCATCTACGTCGCAAAAATCAACAATTGCTATCGGATCTGGTTGAATATGTCCTTTATTGATTTCTATTTTCAGGGCATTAGCATGAGTAAAAAAAAGAATTAATATAAAAACAAACTTTTTTAACATTTTTTGTTGTAATTCAATAAAACCTTCGCGAAAATTGTACACTAAATAAAAAAGACAGTCCATCAATTGTGTTTTTCTCGCTGTTTTTGACTACATCTGCGTTCAATCCAGATTCTACCAATATTTTAACAAAAGTGATATGTGGTTGAAGAAAGCGAGAATTGCCAATTGTAAAGACATGTGGTGAGTACGCACTACGTGGTATTTTAGGTATAAATGAAACAGGAATTTAAGATATCTGAATTAGTATTGATATGCTCAATCTGCTTTGTAAGGCGTTGTTCCATATTTTTGGTTTTAGCCGACGAGAGTGGATCCATAATTTTCATTTCCGGTTATTATCGCCACGTATTGAATTGGATGTGCTACGCAGTTCAGTATGAACGTTTCCAGCTCATCGTCAATTTCATTTGTGTATCCGTGAAAATCTTTGATCGTGCCAGAATCAAATTTCCTTCGTTCACTACGGCTCAATTAGCTATTCGTGATGAAAGATTCATTGGAAAACTTATCACCGGATTACGATGGAGAGAAGAACGCGCGCAGTAAATGAAGGCTATTCTGATTATATGATTGCCTTTATCAATAACTCGCAGTAGGAAGGAGAAGTGTGATGAAATCAAGAGATTATCACCCCCTTAAGGCTAAGATTTATTATGTGATGTGTAGTTTAACGCAAACACTCACGTTGCGTTTTCTATCAAAACGAATGCCGTTGCGTAGTTTTTTTCGTCGCTCACAGATGCTGAAATCAAGAAATTTCTCCCCCTTTTCTGTAGGTTTTTTAGGGCATTCCCGAAAAGAGACACCATTGGCTTTCCAAGTGAATCATGGGTAATTTCAATATCGCGCCAACGTACACCAGAAAAATCTGATATCGCCTTAACGGTTGCCTCTTTGAGGGAAAACATTTTTGCGAAAGAAGCAACGGCACCAGAACGCTGGATACAAAAGTCAATCTCACCTTCGGAAAATACCTTCTTTAAAAACCTATCTTGGTACCTGTGAATCAAACACTCAATTCTCCTGATATCGACGATATCGACACCAACCCCAATTATCACGTCTATTTTGCGACAAACGGTAGGAGGGCGAGAATTCTGGCTCTTTTAATTGCTTTTGCTATTTCTCTTTGTCTCTTTATTGGCTGTGCATTTATTCTACTTGGAATGATCTTGCCGCGTTCTGAGATGAAGCGAGAAAGACATTTCACATCTTTGTAATCAATGACACAATCCGTGATGGACCGCTGTTCTTCCTGCTTTTGAAGCGCATTATCCTGTGTATTCATATACTATATTCTCCAATATCCATTTACTCTTGACCAGCTGAGAGAAGTTTTTCTTTGAAATTCCTCCGCATCAGCGCTGATGGATTATTATCGAGATTCTCGACCCTCACAATCAAAAATCTGATAATATCCTCGTTCAACCCGAACCTCCGTTCAAGTTCCTTTACTTCACTTGGCTCACATGCGACGTTTAGCAATACGTAATGTCCTCTTCTATTTTTTTTCACGGGGTACGCGAGACTCCTCAAACCACAAAATTCGGTTTTCGTAACCTCACCTCCTCCATCCTTTACCACTGAGGCCACCTCTTGGGCAACTGCCTCCACATGACTCGAAGAAGCATCTTGCTTCACAATAAACACTAATTCATAAAAATTCATAATCTCTCCTTTTGGTTGATTGCTGAAAACAGCAACAGCTTTACCACGCGATAAAGCAAGGCTCCTCGCAATTCTAGCACTAAGTAATGAAAATGAAAATGAAAATCTTTTTATTTGGTATAAGAATCTACTGGCTTAGCCGATCATAAAAGAGCGCATTTCAATTTTACGATGAAATTCAATCTGATCATTTTTATTTATGAAATTTAATAGTGGAAAAATCATTAATTTTTCAACTTCTGGAAATGACATATCTGAATATAATATGTCTACAGTATGCGATAAGCATTGTGCCCACAATGTACACAATACAAATACTAATTTTGGTGCTTCGACTTAATTGATAGAAAATCCATTACTTCGTTTCAACACAAAGCGGGAAATTTTGCCATTCGAAAATTGCAACTACATGTAATTATACGACGATTCCAATAACATTTTTTAATTCACCGGGCCAAGCTTTGAGTTTTTCGCAAAGTAACGTATATTCGTCGCTTTCGCCATTTGCCTGTTTTTCAGACCTCACTTCGTGTACCAATTCAACGAATTTGTCGACCTCTTTTTCATCCTCTTCGGATGTCGTAATGTCACCTACCACACCATCATTTGCCAAGACAAATGAGTCACATATACCGAGTACCTTAGCCAAATGATCAGTAACAAACGGCAAAAACGGATTGGTAATTCTCAAAAAATCTGAAAATACGCCACCGGCAATCGCCAAAATTTCTCCATCGTCTTGAAATTTAATCGTTTCAATAAAAAAATCACAAAAGATATCACGGAGAAAAAATTGTATATTTCTCGTTGCATAATCGAACCGATAATCCCGTATATTCTGCTCGATATCACGAACAAGTTTTTTTAATTTTGCAATTACCCAGTTACCTAGTTTACTTGTGATTTTGGTGTTACTTAGTTTTATACCAAACGGAATTTCCTTGAATTGCAAAAATCTTGCTGCGTTCCAAATTTTGGTTATAAAATTTCTGCTGATTTTGACTTGCTCTTTCCCAAATTTAACATCACGCCCTGGAACGGATAGAAAAGCCAATGTAAATCTCAGTGCATCCGCGCCAAATTCATTCATTATCCCAAGAGGATCTATAACATTACCTTTTGATTTTGACATTTTTTGGCCTTTTTCATCCCTTACCAAGGCGTGTATATAAACATTCTTAAAAGGAATTTCTTTCATGAAATATTGGCTCATCATTATCATTCTCGCAACCCAGAAAAATATAATATCAAAACCTGTGACGAGAACGGATGTTGGGTAGTATTTCGCCAATTTCTCCGTTTGTTCAGGCCAACCAAGAGTAACGAATGGCCATAAAGCTGAGGAAAACCACGTATCTAAGACATCAGTTTCTCGATACAATTGCTCTACTGAAAATCCACATTTTGCTGCGGCAAGAGCGGCGTCATCTTCATTCTTTTCAACAAATACCTCTCCGTTTGGTCCATACCATGCCGGAATTCGATGTCCCCATACGATTTGGCGAGAAATGCACCATGGTTCTATATTTCTCATCCAATCGAAATAGGTGTTTTCCCATTTCGCGGGATAAAATTTGATTTGCCCTTCTTCAACAGCTTTAATGGCTAATTCTGCGAGGGAACTTGTTTCAATGAACCACTGATCTGTTAAGCGTGGTTCAATTACAGTGCCAGATCTATCTCCATATGGAACAGAGTGCAGTATTTTTTCTTCCTTCACAAGAAGCTCATCTTCCTTTAACTTACGTACAAGTAAATTTCGAGCCTTTTTAAGGTATATACATTTCAAAAACTCTGGAACATATTCCGGCACCATGTGTCCAACAACATCCAACACAGTAATCATCTCAAGATTATGACGTTGTCCAATGATAAAATCGTTAAAATCGTGAGCTGGGGTAATTTTTAGGCAACCACTTCCTTTGTTTCTGTCAACATAATCATCTGCAATGACTGGAATCTTCCTGTTTGTATACGGAATTATCACTTGCTTTCCAACAAAATTCTTATATCTATCGTCATCTGGATGGACTGCTACAGCTGCGTCTCCAAACATAGTCTCTGGTCTTGTAGTAGCTACAGTAATAAATTCACCAGAGGAATCGACAATGTTGTATTTGATGTACCAAAGGATTCCTTCTTCTTCTTTATTCTGAATTTCGAGGTCAGAGATCGCTGTTTGAAGCTTAGTATCCCAATTTACTAGTCTCTTCGCACGGAATATTAAATTATCTTCGTATAGTGCAACGAAAGCCTCATTTACCGCTTCACAGAATTGTTTATCCATCGTAAATCTTGAAAGACTCCAAGGAGCAGAACATCCTAATGCCTTTTGTTGATCAAATATCTTTCCACCAGATTGCTCCTTCCACTCCAAAATTCTTTCAATCAGTTCCTCGCGTGTTAGGGAGTTCACATCAATTCCTTCTTTCTCCAATTCCCTAGAAACAACCATCTGCGTTGCAATACCTGCATGGTCCATTCCTGGTTGCCACAACGCACTGAGACCATTTTGCCTATTGTATCTTATGAGTATATCTTGAATTGTGTATGTCAAGGCGTGTCCCATATGGAGACTACCAGTCACGTTTGGAGGCGGCATGAGAACGGTGTAGAACCCATTAGCGGAGTTCGTTGGATAAAACCAGGCAATGGAGCGATTATACACATCCTTTTCGAACTGACTCGGATCATACGTCTTATCTAAAAGCTTCATGGTAACCAACACTCCCCTTTATAGGTACACATTTCGCAACCAATACAGTAAAGCTACAACATCCCAACTTAACTGCACACATGATACAAATCATGTAGGTATGCGACGAATAAGCACATCTTTAATAGCCATCTTTTTCCGATCTTCTTCTGTTGAGTTTTCTCGATCTTCTAAGCGATTCAACACGCTTACGTGCTTTTTTTTCAGAGGGTTTTTCAAAATGTTTGTGAATTTTCATGTCCTTATACACCCCCTCTCTCTGCATTTTTTTCTTCAAAATTCTTAATGCATGATCAACGTTATTATCATTTACTACGACTTCCACCCGATTTTCAACTCCATTCTCTAAAACAAAAGACAACACATCAAATTTTTACACAAAAATACGTTTTTCTCAAGAACTTATGTAAACCAGCGTAGGAAAATTATGATTTAAAATCATCAATGTGCATTTTTACGTACCAGAATTTGCATATTTGGATAAAGTGCAATTAACAACAAACATCCAGTACACAAATTTTGGTAC
>JAITDA010000054.1 GCA_031282805.1 Holosporales bacterium | reverse complement strand
TGATCGAATTCAGTATAACAACTGAACTTCTTCCGAAACGAACACCGACTTCAAGTATTTTTTTTAGGTTTGTAGCTTCTTATCAAACCACTCAGAAACTTAACTTCTTATTGCGCCATAATAACCTCCAACTTAGCTTCATCAAGCTCATCAGAGTTACAGTCTAGCTTTTCAACGTTTACGTACTCAACCCCGGCCTCTTCTTCATGGTTGGAAATACTACCAAAACCAGCTACCACGAATAGGACTCAATTAACGTAGCAATCCTCTTAAAAACAGACATACCACACGAAAAAACTTTTCACTTTTAACACATTCTGCACGTGTTTGCAAAGGGTAAAAGGGTAAAAGGGTAAAAGGGTAAAAGGGTATATCGGCCTAGTCAGATAGTCGAATATCTTCAATGATAAAACTACTTCCAAACTGTTTATATTGCCCAATTTGCATAGATCGGTAAAGGCAAATTATTTACGCCTGCTTCTAGACTTTCGTTTTTTCAAATTTTTACCGTCCATTAACTTTTTCGCTGTTTTTTTCACTTGCTTAACAAGGAGTTCTTCCTCGGCCTCGATAATCTCATCGTCAACCTGGTACAAATCCGCCAAGTAGTCTGCCGTCACATTCGACGATTTTACAACGTTAGAAACCAATATCGATTCCTCCTCATGCACTAACTGATCGAGCATTTCGGATTTACCAACTTGTGCCATTAGACTTTTCTTTGCACTCTCCAGCTTGGGTTGTTTCGGCGAAACATCACAATTCCCTAGGTATTGGTCCATCAATCGTGCCGCACGTAGGTCTCTGATTTTACCGGATTTTTCTCCCATCACAACTACAAAAATGCGCTTTTCACTGCCATTTTTACTGCGTCTTGCTGTAACAAATAAGTTGAAGCCAGAATCGTTTATATATCCAGTTTTTGCCCCATCGGCCCATTTGTACCAAAGTAATATTTTACAGTGCGTATTGCACTGCTTTCCTTTGTGTAAAAAGGTTTTTTCGGAAAAAAGTTTCCAATATTGCGGAAAATCTCGGTAAGTGGCCATCCCTAATTTTACAAGATCCATAGCTGTACTTTTTTGTTTGGGATTGGGGGTTCCAGCTGGATTTTCAAAATGTGTATTCTTCATACCGAGTTGCTTCGCTTTTCGGTTCATCAACACACAAAAATTCTTCACAGTTCCCGCCAATCCTTCCGCTGCGACGACGGCTGCATCGTTTGCGGATTTCACTGTAAGTGCCTTCATTATGTTAAGAACCGATATTTTTTCGCCAACTTTCAAACCCAATTTTGATGGAATTTGCTGGGACGCAAACTTAGAAGTTTTAAATTTTGTGTTCGGCGTTATTTTTTTTGCCTTAATTGCCTCAAGTAGCAGGTAAATAGTCATTATTTTTGTCAATGAGGCTGGGTATCTTTTTTCGTCTGGGTGACCTGCAAATAAGACTTTTTTGCTATTGTAATCAATGACTATGGAGGCTCTTTTTTCGACATTTGCATTACAAATGGACTGAATTGCTAGCAATAAACAAAAAGAAATTCGGAAGAAAAAGCCCACTAAGTACTGTAAAATCAAAATCGTAACAGTATGAAATATAGCAAATTTGCCTAACACATTACAATATGACTACGCGTATTGTGGAGTTTTCAGAAAATATCTATGTAACCCCGAATATTGAAGGTTTAAGGAACAGCCAACTCTAAATTGTAATCGACTTTCCATAGGTATTTGCGAAATTCGCTGTTTTACTGTGGTACCAGCATGTAAATGTTGCTATATCGATATGTAATTTACTTTACGTTTCACAAACGTTGACGTACCTGGAAAACGAATGTATATTTTTGCGAGTTGCTTTACGCTCAATCTTCCAAAGACTACATGTTATGCTCATTAGAAATTTCGTAGATTTTAAAAAGTTCGCTTCGCAAAATTCTCAATTGAAACGTTGCGTTATAAGGGTAGATTTCAATTTACCATCAGATGTTGTGGATCTAAGTCGAGTGTATGCCGTGAAAGATACTATACTCGCAGTTATAGAATTGGGACTTGATGTTGTGCTAATTTCTCACTACAAAAGGCCGATTCCGGAAGATGTTGTAAATGAAAAATTCTCATTAAAAAATGTCGTGAATGATGTTTCTGAGGCTCTTGGGCGAGTTGTTTACTTTGAAAAGACGTCAATTTTTGATTTGTCACCAGAATCAATCACATCCCCAATAACATTAATGGAAAATCTGAGATTTTATGAGGGAGAGACAAAAAATGATGCTGAATTCGGAAAAAGACTCTCGGAATTTGGTGATGTCTACATAAACGATGCGTTTTCCGTGTCACATAGAAGCCACGCTTCCGTTTGTGCGATAACCGAATATCTACCATCTTTTGCTGGTATTTCAATGCAAAGAGAAATTGAAGAGCTATCAAAGGTGACGAGCAACATAAGTAGACCGTTTATGGCAATTGTGGGCGGTTCTAAGGTATCCTCTAAAATAGAAGTACTCAAACAAATATCACAAACGGCAGATTACTTGGTAATAGCCGGAGCAATGGCAAATACATTTTTAACAGCCCAAGGATACAACCTAAAAAATTCGATGATCGAAAGTGAGCAAATTCAAACAGCGGCTGAAATATTAGAAAAATCTAGAGCACAAATACTTCTCCCCGTTGATTTTTTAGCGGCGGTAAACATCAGGGAAAATGGAAAAAATTACCAGCTCACTGATATTCCGGATGGATTTTCGTGTTTTGATATTGGAAACACTTCTATTTCTCGAGTAACACAAATTATCGAAAAATCCAGAACACTGCTTTGGAACGGAGCGCTTGGAGCCTTTGAGTTTTCCAATTTCAACACATCTTCGAAGGTTATAACCAAATGTATAGTCGAACATGTAAAAGCATCTGAATTAGTTTCAATAGTCGGAGGAGGAGAAACAGTAGCGTCGATTGGTGAATACAAGAATGATATGACCTTTGTTTCGACTGCCGGCGGAGCATTCTTGGAATTCGTCGCCGGATATGAGTTACCTGGAATTAAAGCTCTTTGTGATTGTTGGGTGAAGCAACAACCGTTAAACTAAAAGTTGCATCGATACTTGAAAGTGCGGAAAAAAATCAAGAAAATTCCTTAATAGAATAAGTGCAATATTCTGAATGTTAAAAGCGGAAGTTCAACGGGAAAGCTATTGTGAAAAGTAGCATTCCTCTTACCACATATCTTTGAATAATACATCTGTATAGTGATGTAGTTGAAAAAATATGGAACGTGTAAGTAACATGCGTTGTCAAACAAGAAGATGATTTGATACTCAGTATTATAGTACCAATAGATTTCATGACAAAATTCCCGGAATTATCCCATAAACCAATCAAAAATACTTTTTCAATTTGACAATCCCATTGAATTTTCTAATGTGTCTTTTATTTCGATTCCAAAGGTTTTTTATACTATTGATATTGTACGGATACAATTCACGCAACACAGGAAACAGCGGGTATATCAAGTTTAACAAATAGCGCACGTAAATTATCAATTAATGCTGTTTTCACTCTCACAACCTCTCCCATTGTGCACCGGCAGCGAAAGTGATATACGGTAGACGATAGATAAAGTATATTTTTTACGAAAGGCAATTTATGAACAACAAATCAAACGAAAAGACATTATTTGCAATCACGATTCTTGCTCCCTTGCTGACGGCTGGAGTATTGATGACGTCCCGGAGGAAGCAGTGAGAAGGCAAACAAGCTTCGAGGATAGATAACGGCTTTGGACAACATAAACTAGCAACATTAACGATAGAACTGTGAAACGTACACGATTTGGCGAACCGGCTTAGTGGAAACACATCAACATTATATCTAAATAGTTGCTGAGAGAATTGCACACTTATTCCAGACTTTGAATAGTATTACTTGCCCACTTGCTATTCGAAAAATAAAACAATGGATGACAAAAATAGAATCGTCTTAACCTCAATATTTATGATTTGAATTTCACATGTATCGCTGTATACTACAAATGTTTAGTCAAAGATCTTTGGAAACATCATGGCAAAAAGTGAAGCTGAGAAAGGGATTGAGCGCGCTGAATTGGGCCCGAAAATCGTTGTTGTTGGTGTTGGGGGAGCTGGTGGCAATGCGGTGAATAACATGATTAGGTCGAACCTTGAGGGAGTGACGTTTGTTGTCGCCAATACTGATGCGCAGGCATTGAAGCAGTCACTTACAGCAGAAGGACAGAGGATTCAGCTTGGGTTGTCTATTACTCAGGGATTGGGTGCCGGTTCAAAACCTGATGTTGGAAAAGCATCTGCCGAAGAATCGATGAAGGAAATACAGAGATTCATAGACGGCGCGAACATGCTTTTTATTACCGCTGGAATGGGTGGCGGAACCGGAACTGGAGCTGCGCCGGTAATTGCGAAAATTGCAAAGGAGGCTGGCATTTTAACCGTTGGAGTTGTAACGAAGCCTTTCTCATTTGAAGGGGCATATAGAGCGAAAGCTGCAGATGGAGGTATAGAGGAACTTCAGCAATATGTCGATACATTGCTCATTATTCCAAACCAAAATCTCTTCAGGTTAGCAAACGAGAATACGACGTTCGCAGACGCATTCAAGATGGCGGATAACGTCCTGTATTCAGGAGTAAGAGGCGTTACGGATCTCATGATTATGCCAGGGCTTATCAACCTTGATTTTGCTGATATAAGGGCAATTATGAGCGAAATGGGCAAGGCTATGATGGGAACAGGGGAATCCGACGGAGAACGTAGGGCTCTCAATGCCGCCGAGGCCGCTATTTCCAATCCGTTATTGGATGATGTATCTCTTCAAGGAGCGAGGGGAATCTTGATTAATATAACTGGTGGATATGATATGACACTCTACGAGGTCGATGAGGCCGCCAATAGAATCAGAGAGGAGGTTGATTCGGAAGCAAACATAATCTTCGGCTCAACCTTTGATGAAAGGTTGAATGGTAAGGTTCGTGTTTCAGTCGTTGCAACTGGGATTGGTTTTCCGCAGGATGTTGCATTTAAAAACCGAGATGTCTCTGGCATCATGGGATTTAATAAGCGCGATATGGACACAAAAATATTTGATGATACGTACACTAGGAATAACATCGCCATCAATCCTGCACCAGAATCTGAGAACTCTATCAGGAGCGATAATAAAGTTGGTGGTGAACAATTCGACGATGTTGAAGTAGCTCAGGAAAGGTCAAGGAGGAAGACTGTATCCTTTTTTGATAGATTTACATCGAGGAGGCAAGAAAATCAGAGGAATTATGCTGCTGGTGATCGCGGATTTAGCAAAGAATCTACACCTCAGCAACATGAGGGAGCCAACAAAAATGAACTTAATGAGCAGGATGAATTTGATATTCCGTCTTGCTTTAGGAAAAAGAAATAGGGCAGAAATTGTTTGATGGATTTATATCTGTAGGTAGCATACTTCTCGTCTCTTCGTTCATCTCGTTGTCTGCGTTATTTCTGTCAAAGATTTTATCTGGTTCGAAGAATGTAGGAACTGTACTGAATCACGTTGGCTCTTATGAGTGCGGCTTTGATGGCACTGAAGGCAACTTTAAATGCGCTGGCGGGAACGACAGTGCTATTGCATTATATTTTATCATTGAATTGGCAGTAGTGTGGTTGCTTTTTTGTTGCGTCTCCGTTTTGTATTGCACTTCTCCGCAAGCTGTGTCTTTTATTCAAAAATTTTCTTTCGTGACTTTGTTTTTAGTTTTTGCTAGCCATAATGCGTTATTCAAAAAAAGTCTTGATTGAAAAGTTGCCGATCGGTAAGGTTTGATATATAGCTTCGAGATTTAATGTACACTTAAGGCGTGAAATTTTTCAGCGCATTTCACCGTTCAGAGTCTCGTGTCGAATTGTGAGATATTTTACGCTTTTTCGCTATCGGGATAAAGGCTCTTATCTCTCGCTTCTATTGCCGTGATTTTCAATGTATGTTATGATGTCTAGGGGGTATTTGCAATTGCTAATTGTCTGATGAGAAGCGTTTCCAAAATAGGATTGATGTTTGCCATTGCGTGCTGTTTTCAGAAGCAATTGTGTTGTTATGGAGTGGAACGGCCAGAGTATTGGCAATTAGTTTTAAGAGATGGGACAGCTACGTGGGAGAGTGTACAGTATCTCAATCCTGACGGCACCCCACGATTTCCGGTGATAGGACAGCCAGATCATTATGGGAAAATTGTAATGATGGCACCATTCTCAGAAAGTGGCGCTATGGTACCATATCCAGCTGTTGTGGCTGACAAGAAAATGTTTTTTCATTCTGGAATTGCCAGTCGAATGTTTCCTGATGACTGGAGGAACATTGTTGAAGCGATGTTTGGAACGACTCCGGATGAGAGGATAGAGTCAGTGAAAAAAATAATACAGAGGCTTGAGACCGATCAACACACGGAGAAAACCGATGCTTTAATTAGAGCGCTTTTCAGGGTTGATAGAGACATGAAACTTTGGCAAGTTGAGCCTGCATCAGGGGAGAAAACTGAAATCAATTTGAATGGTGGAAAAACGATTCCTCGGCAGGCGCGTTATGGGCTAAGGGGGGGCGACTTTACTTGTAAAGACGATTGCTTATTCGACGTTATGGTCGTATCTCATCTACTCGATATATGTAGGGATACTGATGTGAATGCCTACGAAGGAATGTTGAAGCAAATACCACAAGGAACACTACAAAAATTACAGAATTCACATGTACTACAAAATTGCTTATACGAGAAGGCAAGGCCGCTTCCAATACCAAAAGTTGCGATAGATCAGGCATTGAGGGCAGCTTGTGATAATTTTTATCAGAAATATATTATTACTAATTCACAAGAGCCAATAGAGCAATACTTAAACGTAATCGCCGATAAAAATGAACAATTCGGAAGCATCCATCAGGCACTACGGCCAGATCTCCTCTCAATCGCAGTATCCCTCGGAATCCCACTAGGATACGATAATTTAAGATCTAGTGACGCAATTAAAGCTGTGCTTGCAGAATACAGATTGGGACTTCTTGAAAAATACTTCTTAGTTGGTGTGGAGCTCGGACGTGTTCTTAGACGTAGTCCGTTTGATATGCTCAGATTTGAAATTTGGGAAGATGCATTGTTGGATATCGCCATCCGTCATGATTCGCAACCTATGCTGTATCAATCGGCACCGATACGATCTATTGTAGAAGAGCTTATACAAAACGGCGTTAAAAAGGTCTTTGTTCCACGAATTGTGCTCGAAAAAGCGCACAACCAAGAAGCAGTAAGTGATACGAGTGAAGTCGCTTGGCATATGCATGGGTTGAACGTACAAGACGGGAGGGGTGGATGGTTAAGAGATGCATACCACGATGTATCTCATGAGATCATAAAAATGGTAAGGGATGTAGGAAGTGAGCTACTGGACATCAGTTTGCATGATTCACAAGGTGGTGAACTACAGGCGGCAAGTCCATTTGGTTTTTTGGGGCCAGGACAAGCAAAGAGCGCTGTTCCTAACATAATTGATAAAACATTAATGGAATTGGTGAAAGATCGTCAATTAGAGGCGGACGAAGTTAATTGGTGCTTGGCTAAATATGCGATTAGATACATGTACGAGAATCCGATGGCAACAGTAGAAGATGCCGTAGAAGCAGCTGCTCAATTCATAAATATCTATTTAGCAGACGAGATTCATCCGAATCCTGGTGGAAGCGAGCTCGATAGGAGAAAGGCAGATGTGAGACTATATCTACTCGTGACGAGGGCGCGGAATTTATGTCACATTGGAAGATGGAAAGAGCACCTACCTTTCATGAGCGCCATATCTGGACAAATCAAAAAAATGAGCGAGGAACAAGAAGATGAAAAGTTTCAGGTGGTAGATCGCGAATACTTCTTGCCAGATTTGAGTAGAATGGATGAAAAAGTGAAGGAGCAATTTAGTCAACGAACTCCTGGGCTAACATTAGTGACTCACGTTCCTTTGCAAAGAGTTGTTTTTAAACAAGTAAATGTTGGAGTTGATGACGGTAAATACACGAATTGCTGCGGTTTTTTTTCTACCTTGTGGAATTCCAGGCAGGAGGCAATACGGGCAGCGGAGGTATTTGAAGGAATTGCTGAAAACTCCCCACATTCCCAAGGTGCCTTTCTTTCAAAGCTTGTTTCTTCACACAATCAACTTGATAGCAATGAGACATTACTGTTTCCAGTTCATAACACATTTGGATTGGATACGCCACAAGATCATATTGAGGAGGCGTTCCGAGGGGACGGTGTCCAAGGAGCGGAGGTTACACTTCTGGCATCTATGTCACTCCGTAAATATAGAGCTGTAGCTAATCCAAGTGAAGAATTTAGTCATGTTCCTTTTGTTCCTCTTGTAACGAAAGGTGTAGAACAATCGCGTAGGATGCGTGAAGTTTCTTTTTGGCTTGACTCGATGCATTATAATGCGTTGATTGAACCTGGTGACTATATTGGGCTCGCTAAATTAATTCGACACAGACAAAATGTGCCGTTAATTCGACGTGACGTAAATCGCCGAGAAGTTAGAGATGCAATACTGAGTGAAGCATTTTCTCTTGACGATATTGAGAATGTTTTAAAAAATCCTGTAAATCAAACATTACCGATATTCGTAGCGGCAGCAATTCGCCGTGGTGACAAAGAAGGTTTGCTAGCTTCTTTGAACATGAGAGATCTCTCTGAGCGGGAGATAGAACTAATAAAAAAAGAAGCCAAACTCACAACTGATCCTCAAATTATGGCTGGAATCGCTGCTATAGAGGCGAAATATAAAGAATTTCTGAAACGACTGGATGATAGTGTGAATTTAATTGATATTGTAATGCAGGTAAAAAGATCAGAGTTATTGTCGTCTGATCAACTCGTACAATATGCTTTGGCATCGCGTGTGCGTATTCACAATGCAATTCAAACTAAAAATGTGGCGAGATTGTTGACAATATTACGGAATACCCAGGGGAATACCCAAGTCTACGTTCCTCAGGTGTGTATAGCTGCGATAGAGGAAGACCCAATATTATATTCATATCCAGACATACAAATGGAAATCGCTCATGTGAAAAGTGCAAGGCGGGAAATGCAAGAAATTTTACAAGCAAAGACTGCGTCGACAGAGGAAATATTAGCGCAAGTAAATGGCAACAAGCAGAAGGAAGTTTTCGTACATCTACTATCATAGACAAACTATAGTGCAAATGAATTGTTGTAAAAACAACACATTTATTATTTAATTTGTTCAGAATATGATATACCCCCTTGAACTATTCCAGATACGTGTATATCATCCGCACGTTTTACTTTTGTGTGGTAATTTTATGGTAAAGGTAGGTAAAGTTTTAGCAGTTACTGCGTTGGCGACAGTGTTGGTTGCGCAAGAGCACGCTGTTAGTGGTTTCAATGTTGGCGTTAGTGGTGGTGTCAATAAGACGCAGTACAAGTTTGGAGGGAGTTACAACAGGAATACTGTTGGACTGAAGGCCAAAAAGGCAAGGTTTATTGCCGCCATCGATCTTGGGTATGATGTGCCTTTTTGTGACGTGTGGCTTGCTGGTATAGAGGCGAGAGCGGGCATTACTGTCGGCAAAATAAAAAAGAGTCAGACGATAGCAGGTGTTGTAGCGAATATGACTGTGAAATCTGCTCCATTCGGCGCATTGTTATTGAGAGGTGGTTACTCTGTATACCAAGGTGGCGTACTCTATGCAGTATTTGGACCACAGCTTACAAAACATAAGGTCCAGATAGCAATTCCAGCCCTCCGTGAAAGTGTAGCTCGTTCTAAGAAAAAAGTACAATTTCTCGGTGGTTTGGGTTTCAGACATGAATTTGCGGATTGGTTCATAAAGCTCGAATACGATCACGCTTTCAGAAAGAAAGTTTACACGATAGATGGAATTAATGTGAAGAATAGCTCTCACATCTTCCAGCTTGGTGTTGGTTGGAAAGCATAAGTTCCGTGAGTAAAAGGCCTCCATCCTTTGGGTGGTGGCTTTTTTTTTGTGCCATACGCGAGTTTTTTGCATCATTTTCACAGATTTGAGATAGTTGTGTTTTCGAATAGTTTTTGATCCTTGAGTTGTTGATTGTCGTTGATTATTTTACGTGTTTTATGTAGCATTCCGGTATTGGCTTTTTGCTTGGCATCGGTTTTGAGATTAGATTTAAGGAGACAGATTAAATGAGGACGAAACTAATGGAACAACGCAGTGCAGATCAGGGTTTACGATGACATTATATAGGATTGGCTTAATTACTACTTTGCTTGGAGCCGTAGTAACGCAATCAGTCTTCGGAAGTATCCACGTTGGTGCTAGTGTAGGAGGTGACTGGAGGCGGTGCAAGTATAGTTCTACCAACGATAGTGATGTCAAGAAGTTTAAGAAAACGTCGCCGAACGCCGAAATAGACGCTGGAATTGATGTACTTTATAACAATTGGTCAGTAGGACTTGAAGTAGCTATTGGCCAAACGTTTGGTACTGTTAAGCATTCTTGGACATATGAGGCGAGTGGCGTTGACATCACTCACAACACAAAGTTGAATGCCAAAATATCCGTTGGTCCAAGAGGTGTAGTCGCTTATCAGTTTTATCCAGATTGGTGGGTAGAGGCAATAGGTGGTGTACAAATTGCAAAATACAAGGTGGACGTAGCAATTACAGCTTCGAGTGTAGACGAAAAAGGGATAGCGAACAAGAATAAAATCCACCCGGTGATTGGGTTTGGACTTAGTCATAACTTTGGTGATTGGTACATGAAGTTACGCTATATGTGCATCTGTAATGGGAAAATTGGGTCGGTTGTGATATCTCCGAGAATACCACTCGAAAAGGCGGAGGTGAAGTGCAACACTCGTCGAATTCAGTTGTGTGTTGGCTGGAGACAATAATAAGGGAAGTCGATTATTGGATACATGGCAATCCCTTTATAATAGGCTTTATACCAACCGGAAAAGCCAATCTCAGATGTCGAGTACTTAGAAAACCTCTCAAGGGGGAGAGCCTATAACCAAGTGCAGTAATAGCTCACACACTGCCGTTGGTTGGGGCACCAGGATTCGAACCTGGGAATGACGGTACCAAAAACCGTTGCCTTACCGCTTGGCCATGCCCCACCGCTAGGTCATGCTAGCTCATAAAATTCGATCATGTCAAGTTTTCTCTGCGTGAAAAGCGCAAAACCTACGGCATTACATTCGATTGAGCTTCATCATGTGAAATTCAACCTCATCATCAACTGGCAACTGTTACTAAAATGATAGAACTAACATGAAATTTGTGGCTTATACTTAGCATTGAATATGTTAGAGTTTTTCGTAGCTGGTGCGATAGCGAGGACTGCTACGGAGTTACCTTGAGGCCGGCGTAACATAGCCACAAGATTTTTTCTAAATTGCTTGGAAAAATTGAGCTATACGAAAGCTACTTTCTTGGTCTTAAGAGTGGAAAGAGAGAGGAATTTGCACAGTTGGGAAAATGCTGGTATTCGGGTTATTAGGTATGGACAAGGTATTATACCAAAATGATCGAAGATGCCCAAGATGTTTCGAAATTTAAACATTATAAAATCAATTTAAGAGACATTTTAGAACATTCAATTGGATTGATAAAAGACATCTTGAAAGAGTATTTGTGGTGGTTTTAAGGGGCGCTGCCTCTTTGCTTTTACTGATGAATTTTAGATTTTAACTCTTTGATTTTGTCGCGGTATTTAGCCGCTTCCTCAAATAACAAATTTTCCGAAGCTTCTCTCATTTTTTTCTCGATCGAAGCAATTTGTACCTGTAAACTTTTGGAATCATCGATATAGGTTTCTGTATCGCTTAAAACAGAGTGAGAATGTGATCTCAAAATGGATTTTGGCGTTATATTGTGCTGTATGTTAAACTCGTTTTGAATACTGCGCCGTCTCTCAGTCTCCTCTAAGGCTTCTTGCATTGACCTTGTTACCCTATCAGCGTAAAGTATCACCCTGCCGTTAACATTACGAGCGGCTCTCCCAATTGTCTGAACAAGTGCAGTTTTGGAACGTAGATACCCTTCTTTATCCGCATCCAATATCACAACAAGGGCACATTCTGGAATATCAAGGCCTTCCCTTAG
>JAITDA010000049.1 GCA_031282805.1 Holosporales bacterium | reverse complement strand
TATCAATTACTTGAAACACTTAATATTCAACCTTATACTGAAAAAACAAAAATTGAAAATGAGATACATGATTTTTTGAAAGAATATGGGCCAATTGACTCTAATGAAAGTAGAAAATGGTGGGATGAGCAGATAAATATTGGTAGAACAGAACATTGTAAATCTGGATCGTGTAATGAAATGAAGGATTGTTTTGAAGATGAACAAAATCATGGAATAACTTCAATAATACATATTCCGAACATCCGCACCTATGCAATTCTTAACAAAAAGGAATATGGTGGTTTTGATCCTATCAATTACTGTCCATTTTGCGGAGCAAAGCTTTCAGAACGATTAGACGAAAAATTAACTGAAATCCTGCGTTCTGAATATGGTCTTGACTCTTGGAAAGACTATAAAAAAGCACCACAAGAATTCCAAACAGATGAATGGTGGAAGAAGCGTGGGTTGTGATTCTCTTTGGAAAACTATTAGCACTGATAATAATCAGTGCTAATATTTTCGTATATGTTATTTTGCCGTATATAAACAGTATGACTGGACCTTATTATACAGTAACTTATACAACAAGACGGATTGTCAAACCAGAACCAGTAAAGGAACCATGGGAGCTGGAGTTGTATGACAGGAATGGCAATGTTATTAAATGAGAATGGGATAAGCTGAATTAAAACGTACAAATCATCACTTGTATAACAGTCAGTTGCCGCTCGGTAGTACTGTCCTGTAAGATTAAATTCTGTCTTTTACAATACACCACACGAGTTTGTTATGAGAGTATGGAAAAATAAACCAGAAGGATTGTTGTCAATCAACATCATTACACTTCAAGGCCATATAGTCGTTCAAAAATGGTATGTGCCACAATGTTATAAATAGACACAGTGAATATTTTTCAAATACAGATGCAGTATAAACTTTTTGCTAAAGCTGACGTATGATATACTAAAGACAAGAGTATTGGCATGATGTTTTTATGAAAAAGATGATTAAGAAAATTTTTATTGGATATATGTTAGCAATTGTTTATTGCTTTATTTGTGAAGTAGCGGCTTGTGGTTACAAGGCTTTACCTGGAAGTTTAATGAAAAATGCGAGAAATATGACACTATCACGACACCATGGCGAACTGCAACCATCAGCTGCAAGTATCCCATCAATTCATTATGTCAAAACAACTATCTTAATTCCACAGCCCGCCGTTGCAAATATGCATGAAGACCAGTACTACAAAAATTTTTTATCTATGATAGCAGTCAGAGCCGGTTGTGATGAAGAATGCACGATAGAATCGCATAATGAATTCTTCGAAGAAATTTACCAAATGTTGCAAGTAGAGAATTACGATCAACAGGAAATTTCTGACGCTTTTGGAATATTAGCAACTCAACTCGCTCTGTACCAATCAATTAATGAAATTCCAAAAGAAATGTGCAAGTTTCTCGGAATAATTTTGTTACAGACAGAAAGACTGCACGATGAGATTGAATCCTCTGGAATAGCAGATGCCATATTCGAATTATGGCATCTGGACGTTAGTAACAGAAGCTACAGAGGCAAAGTCGCGATTTTGGAGGCAATAAGTAAAATCTGTCAATCTGATTTACTCGGGTAAATTGAATTCTGCTCCTCCTTGTTGTACTGGAATTATACTCAAATTGGCCCATTTTGCTAAAAAGTTTACCGTTGTGCTTTCACCATCAAACATTGAAGAAGCTGAGTCAGAAGGAAGGCATACTGTAAGAAAATGACCCCTTAAATTTGCGGTGCCAAACACCGGCAGCGTAGTAAGTATACCATCACTACAACTTCTTGTACTAACATTATGTTCTCCACATACAGCAAATTGTCCTCTGGCAGAGAAGTCAGATTCTAATATCCAGTCGGCTGGTAGACGGTCCTTGCCTTTAGGATCTGATGATGCGATACATATAAGAGGGCGGTTTGCTCCTCTTCGAGCAATTATGTTAAATAATTCATGCTCCGAATTGTCAGAACTTCCATGATGTGACAATAGCATACACGTAACACCGTCAAATAAGTCTAATCTGAAGTTATCCTCACTTATATACGTCAGTTGTGTTATAAGCGACGCATCTGCATCTCCGGGCAAAAAGATACAGTTGTTCTCATATATGACCTTAAGCATTAAATTACAACGATGAGCTTTAGAACCGCCATATAGCGGGTAATTTATCGGTCTAATTGGAATTATTTCAATTTTAGGCAATCGCTCAGTGCTGAAAAAATTTCTCGTTTCATCTATGTTTCTCATCCACCCTTCCAGCACGGGAATCTTATCCAATTCATCTGTGACAAATTGCACGAGCCCCCCAATTCGTCTTTCGGTCTCCGCATTTCTTTCAGCGAGTAGCTTACAACACTCATTCATGATACCATCAATACTTCCCTGCTTTCCCTCCTCATACTTTGCGATGCAAATTTCAATGAGTTGCTTAACTGTGACATCATTTATGCCGAGACCATTTTCTTGATTAAACTCTCTACCTATTTCTTCCATAATTCTGGCATAGGCAGCATCGTTTCGAAAGTTTTCACAATCCTGATCTTCGGGAAACTGATTTCGCCATTTTGAGTACTTGGCAATTATATCTTTCGCTAGCCAGTAGGCTCTTTTTTTTTTTAGATCAGGGACAATCTTTTCCAATCTTTGCTTAAATCCGGCTCCACCGAATTCCTCGCTTTTTTTCGTGTCCCACAAAGCTTCCCAGGTTTGCATGGATATATCCGACAAACGCGCTGCCACTAAAGATTTCGCCATCACGGCGTTTAGATTATCGACAAATTCGTCTTGCTGACCTTTTGACCTTGACATGCCTCCATGACCTTCTACATACTGGTTAACGTGCTTGCTCACATCTCTAAGCATGTACCTCGATATTTCGCTCGAGATTGTTAATGCTAGGCTCTCAACACCTGTCAACACTTTCCTTACAATATGCGCAGCCACATAACTGGCGGCTGGACATTTTCTCTTCTTGCTAAGTTTTAACATATTCTTAAAGGAGTCGAATAGGATATCTTCAAAATGGGCCATAAGTTTCTGCTCGAGAATTACTTGCTTGATCGTATTTACCACATTAGTGTGGTCATCGTGAATGTGTGTACACACCAAGCCAATAGCAGACTTTCCCTTGATGTAAGGCTTAATTGCTTGTACGTTTTTTGCCGTTGTACCAAGGCGGTTTAATTCCCCGATTTTATGCTGACCCCAATCTTTGCTATCTGCTCCCGCATCTACAAATAGAGCGGAATCGCCTTTTGTTAGCAATACAAGATTGCCTCTGCCTACTTTGAAGCACCTCATAACCAGTTGCTCTTCCTGCGTATCTGCTCCAAAGACGGAGCAGACGAATAGCAGACAGCAAACAAACCCCTTGCAAATGTTCATGGCTACGTCCTCGTATTATCCCAACAGATAGGCTAAGCTAGTGTCCCTGAGCTGGCCAGTAACCGCTTCAAGTAACCTGTTAGCATTCTCGTCCTGACACAGGTAAGTCCGGCACGCGTGGATGATTTCAGATAGCACTGACGCGCTTACGTCATCCTCCGCTCGCATAACCAGCTCCGTCCACTCGGCTACATCCTGATTGCTAGATTGTGACCTCCACATGTACCAGACGCACCTTGCTTCGTCGGTACAGGGCCATCCCTCAGGCCAGAACCGGGTCGTTAACCGATTGATAGTATTTGTGCACCTATCAGCGACGGAACTAAAACTTGGAAAGTCATTTCTAATTGACGCGAGCCAAAGCACTGCTGTGGCAGCGTCTGCGACGTTTGCGACGTTATCTACATTATCGTATTGGGCAAAAAACGCATTGATATATTCATCATCGAAATTACCATAGCTGAGGTCAAATTCAAACTGTCCTGGCTCTATCCACTCAACTTCGGCCGCGGAAGTATTCCAAGTATGAGTCATCATCACTCCTCCTAAAATAATTCCAAGTATTTTCCGTGCAACCACAATCTCACCTATCAAAAGTACAACCACCATTCCATTATATATCCAATTTTATTAAATGGCCACAAATATTTCGTTTTTGTGTAAGTTGTATTAACTAACATTTAATTTTACAAACAACAATATTTTATATCAAAATATCTTATTTTCGAATAATATTCGATAACAAATATTTTTGTGTTAAAACAGCGGTTGAAATTAAGAATAAAGTTGTGTAGCTCAAATGAACAAATTTAAAGACAGTTCCCAAAAGGAGACATTCGTCTAACTAATTGATAATCCATACACAGCAGTGCTGCACTAAGTAGCGCACATAATCTGTGGTGACCTCAAAAATTCAACTAAATTTGATACAAATATATCTGTTGAAGACGGAAAAACATGTATAACTTCTTGAATTATGCACATTTTTCTATTCTCAGCAGAATATCTTCATTTCTTTTAGTCAGAATGTATGACCACCTGAAAGATGAACGACAAGCCCTTTGGTATAGAATTTGCCAGAATAGAGTCCTTATGATGAATTCACAAAATCAAACTTAGTTAACCGTTGCGCTCATACATTCCATCCCATGAGTTATCCCAAGTATTCTCATCCGTCTCACCATAGCCCCAGGTTGGAGTTCTGACGCTAAAAAGGTAACCTCCGCTCCGCCATGATTCATAAACTCATATAAATGTCAAAAGAAGGAGTGAAGCGACTTTTGATGTTTATATGGTTTTATGAGAATATGGAAAGCATCGTGGGATACGAACCCCAGGGGTTTGATTCCGAAGGAACGGCGGGAGCCAATCCCCCTCTCTCCGCCAATAAGCTGCGCCTGGACGCGCTCCGTTAGATTTGTGAGCTGGCTCTGAAACCGTTGATTCTTAAGGGTTTCTTGGTTTACCTGCGGACTTTATGATTCATCTAAACCAGCTATTTTTGCCCATTTTACCCCAAAAATGACTCCATAACTCCATCGTCTGCGGACTACGATTTTTTGAAGTCCGCACGTGAGCCAAAAATCTGTAAGTATAAAATTTTACGTTACTTCAATCCCTTGGGAATCAAGGCTTTGTTGGTGGTATGTTTATGGTTACCACCGCCCATTTTCTCGGTGGGGATTCGAACTTTTTGCTCAAAAACCACACTTTCGAGGCAATTTACTTGCAGAATTTCTCCTGCTCAAACCACAGGATTGGAGTATTGTAGAGGATATCCTGGAGGCTAATGTGCTTTGGAAATTTGCCATCCAGGATCATTTCCTTAATCTTGGGCGAAAGGTAATTGAGGTTGATAATTCGCCTGGCATATGATTCGTGTACATTTTTCTTTGTTGCAAGGTCCCTGATGGATGAGTACTTTTTTCGCTTAAGCTCTCGCTGCCATAAGTGTGCTTTGATCAATGCCTTGAAAATTGTGTTGTCAATCTTCACCTTCTCGAACACGGGATCACTGCCATCTGGTGTGACGATCCATGTCCTGCCGCTCTTGCGCTTCGTGGTGAATTCCATATAAAGATCTTCTGGATTTATC
>JAITDA010000008.1 GCA_031282805.1 Holosporales bacterium | reverse complement strand
TTAAGGTTTCTATGGCAGCCTGTTGTGCTGGCTTTGTTTCTTCGTTAATATAGTTACCTTCAGGATCTTCTTCTGAATTTTTAATTGCTTCTTCAAATTTCTTCCATGTTTCATCAATATCTAGTCCGAGAATGGTACAGTAATCCTCAAAAGTGACTTCGGATTTAAGAAAAGTTTTTGCGAAAGTGCCGAGGCTTTCTCCACTTAATCCACTGAACGTCTTTTTGGCGGAAGCAACGAGTGTATCTAATCCCAGCCTCTGCACAAATGGATCGACGAAATCTTTAAATTGAAACTGGGGGATTTCGTGCATTGCGTTCGTAGCGACTTTCGGCTCATTCAACCCCCATGCCTCCGATACAACCAATCTGGCAGCCTGTTTTACCTCATCGTGCCTACCTGCCAGATACCTAAAGGGCAAACTTCGAGGGAGAGGATATCCTTGCTTCGCGGCTTCCTCTATGGCTTTATTCACGGCTTCAAAATTTATTATTCCTCCCTCTACCCTATGATCTTCCCTAAGAAATGAACCTGTATTAGGATCCATTACCTCGTTGCAAAGTTGTAGACGATATTGTGCTAAGATTTGCTTTGTGACTGCCTCCGGAGAATTTATGTCATTCGAATAGTTTACCATGCAATTGATCCGCTGGGCGGATGTTCGCACAATTTCCTGTAATCGAAGGTGGCAAACATTGCCATGGCCACGTATTATGGTTTCAATGCTTGCTAGCCCATTTCGTAATAACTCTATCCGTTGTTCAAGTTCCTGAGATGGTGTTTGGTTGGCAGCTTTCAAATCGTCCAATTCTTTTCGCAGCTCAGCTAACTCCTTTTTTAAGGCTTTGGCCTGGATGACAATATTTTTTAGGAGCTGTCTTTCTTCGGAAGAAATAAGATCATATCTTCTTTCGCCAGCAAAAGCCCTCCTATATTCGCCGAAAATGAACTTACTGAATGAAATTCCACCTTCATTTTTGCCTGGCCATAGTGCATCCACCTCCCGGCGTAATGCTACTTCTTGCGGATTTTGCGGCCCAAGTCCATTTGTCTCTAGCAAAGTAGGATTATTATCTTCCTCAGTAGTTGGAATTTCACCCGTAGATTTTTGCCATTCACTCCCTCCTTGACTACCTTCAAAAAAGGCATCTTCAAGTAAAAATGGACTTTCCTTTGCTAACAATTCGGCATTGAGATGGCTGCGATAATTGCGAGGCGAACAGTATTTGCTTGGATCGTTACCTGCAGCATTATGTGCTAGGGGACCTTCCATACGCCTTGTGTGTACTTCAGATTGCGGGTTTCTAATGGCCAGTTTGGGCTTTGAAGATTCTTGTTTCCGTTGAACTGGTTCAGCATGGCTGACCTCAGAGCTGCTAGAGGCTTTTTGGATGCTTTCCGATGTCGCTGCTTCTTCGGAAGGTTGGTTTTCGACTCTAGGCCTCTCTGGCTCCTCTGCTACTCGAGGATTTTCCAATGTCGCTGCTTGTGGTCCATCGAGTTCATCTTTGATCACAATTAAAAAGTATGTCAGGAGATTTGAGGCTGACTGACCATTTATCCATCCCCACTTTACGAATGCATCTAAAACCCACCTTAGTATTTTCCCCATGCGACTTAACCTATCTGTATCAGCTACACGATTTCCTAGGGGTGCATCTGCGACGAATGAACCATGGGACCTTGATCTCGATTGCTCCCGAATTCCATCGCGTGGAATTCCTGCGGAAGCAGAATGCTCCACCTCATCTTTCGAAATCTGTCCGCCTTGTATATGTATAATTGGATTACTGCTTAAATCCTCCATTCCCAAATCCTTTTTACCTGAGGATAATGATATAATTTAGATGACTTTTTGTCAACAAAATTGTCAACAAAAATTAGTGGGTTTCTATCTAGGTGTATATAGTCATCTTCGTTGAAAAAGACACCTTTGTTTGCAATTCTCTACCTGTGATTTCCAACTTTTGCCTGCACAAACATGCCTTTTCCAATTACAACGACTATAAAAGCTGTATCGACAATGGTCTCAAGAAGACGAAGGAGTGAGGAAAAAGGAAGATCTGGTTTGCGTGAATGAAAGCGGCATAGATCAGCATCTTCACCGGCAGAAAGCTTAATCAGAAAAGGGGAAGAATATTGGAAAACTTATGGAAGAGCAGTTGAATGTCTGGCTTGTAATAAGTATAAATTAAAAAAATTTACAAAAATTATTTATTTACAATTCATGAATTTTTCATACATATTAAGCGATATGTTATAACCGATAAACCAAGACCCAGGACCGAATCAAGCACAACAAACGAGCGATAGTCCATTTGAAGACAGGCATATGGGACTGTTTGGGGAACTATGTATCTTTGGTGTAAAACAGTTTTAGGGTATATTCCGTTGGTAAACAGATTTGTTAAAACAGACCAGCCACCACCGCCAGATGTCCATCCTCAGGAAGGAAATTCAGCAGGTCAACCTCCACCGCCTGCCGGGTCAGGCAAAGCAAAACAACGCAAACTTTCTCCTTTTGAAGTTTTAACGAGAGACAGTCTTAATGGAGACGTTACTAATTTCATAAAAGCAATGGAAAAATTCAAAAACAGGTCCAATGAACAAGAACTAGCCGCAAAGATAAAAGAATTATTGGAAGGATATACACAAGAAGTGCTGCTAAGAATGACTGGTTTTGTTACGGCAATAGGAAACATTGGCAATGATGAAGGGTTGCAAGAAAAATTACGACCACTGCTACTAAACCAGGACTTACTAATAACTTTTTTAGAAAAGCTAAAAACTTTAGATGAAGCACAACTGGAGGCTGAACTTCATAATATAAGGCATATAAACGGGTGTGTCACTGAAATGTTACGGTCGACAGCAAATGGTGGCCTTGAATTTCAGCCAGAGTTCGTTGCTCAAATGGTCACGGAACGGCTGCGGATTGCCATGTTTGTTCCTTCTGATAACAAAGAGACAAATTATAACCCTAAGTGTATGTTTGATTTTGGGCCTGGGCGCACCCATGTGGAATTAGGATTAGTACCTGAACAAGGATATTCTCCAGACTACCAAAGCATGGGAAGATCCCCAGTTTGAACAGAGCTGGAGAGCTACAACAGGCGCATCAATTTAGTTTTCTGAGAGACAGTGGCGGTGTGTCATATACTAGATCTAATTATTGCTGGTTTTGGATTTGACACGGTGTTCAAAAATGACCATTATCAGTGTGCTGCTCACCTTCACTTTGGCAATATAACAGCTGACTATCATAACCATATTCCATATGTATATGAAGATATAAACGCTGGTTCATGTTTTCTTGTAAATATTCCTGAATCCATACGTCCTGTTTTTGAAAGGAGTAAGGCGGCCAACATTACAAGTAAAGATAACCCGAACATAATGTCATTTTTTAGACGGCTGTTTTTTAGTAAGGATGACATAAAGCTTGGAGATAGAGGTGTTGAATATGTAGATGTGAGCACGGACCCAAATATACAGGACCTATTCGCCGATGAAGAATTCCAAGCACTAAACGCATCCTGGGGAAAAGAGGAATTTACTATGGGGCAGGACTCATAAGCTCAAATAAAAGAGGAAAGAACAGGCGATACAAACGGTAGAAAAGAAAGTGTGTGCACAGCGATCATAGCGGGTGACGACACGGCGCCAGTCCTTTAGTCTGCTGAACATGTTCTCGATTTTGTGCCGTTGTTTGAACAGACTGTGTCGTAGGGTCGTTGGGTTTTGCGGGTACTTATGTATGGTATGCACGATTCCATGCCACGCCGCATTAGCTCTTCCCGGAACCAGTTGGCGTCATACCCTTTATCCGCCAGCAGATAATCTGCCTCCGGTAAATCTTTGAGCAGTTCTCCGGCCGCGACAATGCCGTTAACGTTCCCAGCCGTAAATAGCCTTACCGGTCTTCCAAGGCCATCGCACACGGCATGTAATTTGCTACCAAGTCCTCCCTTTTTTAGGCTCGCCGCCGTCCTGTGCACTTTTAAATGTGTCGCTCTACCATTAAAACCCTCGTCCCTCCTTTGGATAGTTTCTGCAAAATTTTGGCAAACACTCCAGCCTTCTCCATCTCACGAATCGATTGTACAATGTCTTATAGGGACCGTATTCTTTC
>JAITDA010000074.1 GCA_031282805.1 Holosporales bacterium | reverse complement strand
AACGAACGAGAGAAAACGCGCGGGCCAGTCTTTGGCAAGCGCAAGCGCAATATTATATATCATAAACAATAAAGCATGAAAGGAAATACTACTTATGGTTTTGTCGAAATTCAACTTTTCAGTCCCAAGAGAGGACGACCTGCTCGTATTCAACTCATTGAAGAATACGCTTTCCGTTTTCCCCAAGGAGATGCTGGCTGACTTTGAGGACAACGAGAATGTCGAATCAATTGAATTTTTGACTGAGCGAGGAATACTGGTAGATGATGATTTCGATGAGGATAAGGCAGCCCTTATAAAATACTATTCAGTGATTGATGATGGAACGCTGGAATTAATTCTGCTTCCCTCGATGAACTGTAATTTTCGCTGTCCATACTGCTATGAAAAGAAAACGCCAGATAAAATGTCTCCGGAAGTGATCAAATCAATCCTATTGTTCACAAAACGCAATATTACACAGGCGCGATCTTTGCATGTCAGTTGGTTTGGCGGCGAGCCTTTGCTATGTATGGATATCATTGAGGAAGTCAACTCGAAACTCATGGATTTGGCAAGGGCATATCGGAAAAGCTTTACGTCTAACATGACCACGAATGGTTACACGTTAAACTTGGAGACATTTCGTCATTTGACAAATGACTTGCATATTACGCATTATCAAATCACAATCGACGGGCGCGCTCAATATCATGACAAAACAAGACCTCTTGCTGGCGGGGGGCCGACACATGACAGGATAATTGAAAACCTTCTCTCAATCAAAGAAAGCACAAAATCGAAGCTATTTACAATTTTGGTTAGAACAAACCTAACAAAAGACACGCTTCTTGATCTGGACAATCATATCGCCGAGTTGGAACAGCACTTCGGCAATGACAAGCGTTTTGTGTTCTTGTTTAAAGAAGTAGGAGATTGGGGCGGCGAAACAGTCAAGGACATATCAAATTCATTGCTGGGTACGTTCAATGAAGAGGAATTAGTGAGTCCCTTAACAAAAAAGCTATCTTCCTTAAAAACCACGTTGACTTTAAGCGGCCAATTTCCTTTCTTCAACGGTGTTTCAGTTTGCTATGCGGCAAAGATGGGTACATATACGATTGATCCTTGGGGAAAAGTTATGCGCTGTACGGTAAACCTAGATTCAGATTACAATCACATCGGCGTGCTAGACAAAAAAGGAGTTCTAGTCGCAAACGATAAGGCGCTAATGAAGTGGCAATATTGCGGGATGCCAGTTAAATGCTTGCCAGAAAAATGCCACAACTGCGCATTATATGCAAATTGTTTTGGGATTATGTGTCCAGTTCCACATGTTTGCCGCAACGGAAAGCCGCAGTGTGAAACTTTACACAACGATCTCCTGGCAATGTATAAAAGCAATCCAAAATATTTCAAGCATTTCAAGGAGGAAGAATAGGCATGAAAACAACAGAAATTGTATCTAGAATTGAGGCTATCTTCGAACGGATCGGCGTGTACTTGGAGGATTTTGACCAAAGTGATTTGTTAGAAGAAATCATACTTGATTCATTGGCTTATATTTCATTCTATATTGAAATCGAAAATGAATTCGATGTAGAATTCTCTGATGAATTTTACGAGGTGGATGTTAGCGAGTATACTATCTGCGAATTTGCTGAAAAAGTCATTATGCCTCTCATTGCGGAAGGCACGGCCACCGCATTTAAGAATCATCTAAAACAGTAGATATGCAATACAGCTTGCGGAAGGCAGAATACCCTCAAATGTGCTTAAGGAGATTAAAAACCCATGCAGAATTGCTTGCATTACGACCTGATACTGCTTGACTCTGGCTATGCATTCAACAACAAGAATGGTAGTGCGGTTGATATTTTTATTCGAGAGGCTGATGATTGGAGAATTGCAGAGAAGGCTGATGATGCAGTTGGACATGGCACCGCAGTTATGTCCATTATTGTTAATGGACATAACTGCGGGAAGTATGCCGTTTTCAAGGCGTTTACCAGCACGACGCAAAGCAATGTGGATAATGTTTTGTCGGCGCTGCGGTTCATCAATGAAAAAGTATCATGCAAATATATTCAGATGAGTTTTGGAGTAAGGGGATTCAACAGAGAGCTTGAGACAATTTGCAGGGAGTTGTATGAGAAAGGGATTATTCTTATCGCCGCGCTTGACAATTGCGGAGCAATGTCCTATCCTGCTTCACATGATTTTGTCGTTGGCGTTTCAGGCGATCCGTTCCTAAAGACCAAAAACGATTTTGCTGTGAGCGATAGCGGCGTAGTCGACATCTACGCTAAAAGCGCACGACAAATCGTTGGGAAAAATGCGAATGGCTACGTTGTGGAGCAAGGAAATAGTTTTGCGGCATCCTATGTTTCATTGGCGCTACTCGAATCAGGAAAGTCATTCGCGACAAAAGAATCCGCAATGCGATTTTTCTCACCTGGTTATTCCACATTTAGTCCTCAAGAAAAAAGTATGTTGCTGGGAACGAAGGCAGCATTGTTTCCATTAAACAAAGAAATGTATTCTCTTGTCAATTACAGTGAATTTTTGGCGATACAACTGATTGCAATTTATGATATTAAATATTCATCCAACCTGAGACGTACTCTTTTAAGCTTTGATGGTCGAAATGAATACGTGGTAAAAAACATCGAAAAGTGTGATTGGGTTGCATTTGATACTCTTATTCTTGGACATATGCGCGAACTCAGTCAATTGCTCGGCAGAGATATTAAACGCGAGTTGCTTGAAAAGTGCATTTCTAATAGAAAAAATGCTTATTGTTTTGATGGCAATCTATATGGTGAGTTTTCAGAAAAGTTTAGAAAGGAAGGTTTGATCCTAGAATGCGCGGATGAATACGCATCGCTTTATGCAGAGGGAAGGCTGTATCAGTTCAAGACACCGATACTATGTGTACTGGGCACAAATAAAAAGCAAGGAAAATTTACTTTGCAGATGCAGATTAGAAGCGTGTTGCAGCAAAACAATGTAAGGGTTGGCGTGTTAGGCACGGAACCTAACGCGTTGCTATTAGGTTGTGATGAGGTTTTGCCACTTGGTTACGACAGTGCTCTTGCGGGACATTTCGGATCCAAAATTACAGAGGCAGCAAATTATGCGATGCACAAAATTGATGTGCTTGAAAGAGATATTATAATTACTGGCGGACAATCGGGCTTTTTGCCACATATCACCTTTAATTCAGGTCATATTAATGCATCTCAGATTCCATTCCTCTATGGAATTATGCCAGATGGGATTATTTTATCATTTTCTGAGGGAGATTCATCAGAGTATTTGAGGAAATCAATTCGTGCGATTGAAGGCTTGATCAGTACAAAAGTTTTTTTGCTTGCATTGTATGCTTTTCACACAGAGAAAGATTATGTGATTGATGTATCAAAGCGTCTTTTAACTGATAAGGAAATAGCATCGCAGCGAAAGCGTATCAAGAAAGATTTAGGGCTTGAGATTGTTGTCTCTGGTGATATTCGTGACAATGATCTTCTGTTCAAAAAAATAATAGAATTCTACTGCGAACCTACTGAAACGGAGCAATGATCATGAAAAAAATATTGCCAATCGAAGCCAATCCACCTGTTAGCTATAATCCAGGGTTTGCGCAGCCACTAAGCATACTTTACTCTGGAAAAATCAGAAATCCTGATTTATATTTAATGGATCGGTTTATTCAGTTGTATTTTGAAAAGCAAGTATGCGATGATGAGAAAAATGCTCTAGCATTTTTTCTTCCTGGAGAAAGCATCTTTAGTCTATTGGATATGGAAACAGTGGATGATGAGGAGCTCACTGATCACGACATTATTTCACGTGTTTGTATAGAAATACGCAGAAATCATTATATTCAGATGATGCTGCAAGAATATTGCATTCCTGGGGCGCTTTTTTACAAAAAGAACGACATAATTCATCAACACTTAATTTTTGGTTTTGACGATGCAAAGAGGATATTCTATGCATTGTGCCACAAGGAGAACCGCCGTTTTGGTATTCTTGAGATCAAATTCGAAGATTTTCTGATGGCTTATAATAAGCGAGATTCAGCGCCCTATAGTTATGTGAAAATCAAACCAATGAAAAATGTTTTTATAAATTTCAAACGAGATGAATATTTGAAAGATTCACTGTATGATTATCTTCATGGCGAAAATAGATTTGTATTTGCTGACTCTGAGCCAGCGATATGCGGAGTTGATATCTATGGTGAGCTAATTCATTTTCTTCATTTAGGGCAAATAGATATGCGTGATTACCAAGCGCTATTGCAGCACAAACAGATAATGAGCAGTCGGATTAGTGGCTACCTTAATTTGTCTTCCTTGGGAGAACAGTATAAAAAAGTGCTTGGTTTAGCTGTTCGTACACATTCTTTTGCGCTTAAATGGAGCCTTACTCAACAAGAAAAAGATATTTCTAGAATTGAAACGACCCTATATGCAATGAAACAATTGGAAATAGCAATCCTAAGCGAAGTTTACACCAATGTAAAACAACCAAGGAGAACTGCAAAAGAAAAGAATAATCACAAAATTGTGAGACCATATAATTTGGACACAAAGGTTAGGGATACTTTGTGGGATGTTGAGGTTTGGGATATACTAGAAGAGTATATCCCTGGAGTCCGTAACAATTCACAGTTGCCGTTGGTATATGGGATGAGACTAAAAAAGCTCATCGGAAAAGGTCATTATGTTGGTGTAACCCCTGAGCAGGAAAAAGAATTTTTAGAACGGATTCTTGCATTGCGATCAAGAGAATAGTTTTAAAATAATTCCACAAAACTCCATCTTGAACTCCACTGTGGGACAGAAAGACGAAAAACCGAGAAGGACCGGATGAAGCGATTAATAGACTGAGAAAAGAATTGGACACCCAGCGTGGCGGGGTAAACCTGCATGTGCCAGATAAAGAGACATCGCATAAATGATCGCGACTCAGCGGCTTTTCCTCACCCTGGCATCCACAAACCTTTGAGCAGGTTTGGAATGATGGAGTTCTTGAGCTACCTGATTTTATAGGCTACGTGAGGATAACCTTGCTCAATCCGCCGCCATATTACCTCAAAGGTCATCACATGGTTCATCAGGGGTCAGGTGCTTGTAGCTTCCCATACAAAATTCCACCGCCCTGTCCACTGTGGAATTTACTTTGGGAATTTACGCTTTGGAAAATTTCGTAAAAATTTTCAAATTGCTCTTGACATGATCAAAAGCACTGTGCTAAAATTAAGTACGAAAGTGGTTTGTTCCATCTTGCAGAGCTGGGTGTTGCGAATGCAAGAAATCTCTAGCGTTATGAAGGAGAGGTGATCGGTGCAATTTGAGGCTATTGGTAGAACTGGCGACTCGGGTTTTATAGCGATGGTAGCATATTCACGGATGACTCATCCATATTACGGAAATTCAAAGAGGAGACTGCATATGAAGAGGAGACTGCATATGAACTTTTACTTTTGCAAAAAGGCGATCAACGAAGCTAAAATGATAGAGCTTTATGCTGAAGGCTCTAATACCACTTGTGATAACAAAAACGCGGGAGAATGCAAAAACGGAACGGTTTGTGATGTTCCTATCATTGTAAACTCCGTTGGGTGCGTCAGCAAGTAAACTTGAATTGCTTGCTAGATTAGCAAGGAGGCTCTTCGAATGACTTTTTCAGGTAAAACGGTTATTGAAGTTGATGCGATTGAGTTATATGCAGAAGGCTCAAATGGAACCTGTGAGAACAAGAATGGTAGCGGTTGCACCAACGGAACAGTATGTGATATTCCCATTATCGTGAATTCTGCTGTATGCTCTAGCAAGTAACAAGGGAGGCTAGTATGTCTAAGATTCGAAAAAAGACAGTTAGCGAGGATCTGAATTGTATGGAACTATATTGCGAAGCCCTCGATGGTAAAAACGGTGTGTGTGGCAAAAAAAATGGTGGACCGTGTGAGAATTCTGTTCTCTGCGGCGATGGACAGCCGATAACACTAAATGTCGCTGGTTGCAGTAATTAGCTATCTGTCATATATTTTAGTAAGGAGGGCATCGTAAGTGCAACTGGTTTTCAAGAACAGGATGGTCAGGGAAGAGCAAGTTCTAGAGCTGTATGCAGAAACGAATGAATCGTGTGGAAACAAGAATTCAGGAGATTGCGAAAACACGGTC
>JAITDA010000093.1 GCA_031282805.1 Holosporales bacterium | reverse complement strand
GCCCTAGCTTTGTATTCCTTCCAATGCCCTTAATATTTGCTATAATCTAATTGTTCCACAGTACGTTCATCTCCTTGAGGATTAGCTCACAGTGAGAGATACTCAAACCAAGAGTTTTTGGAATTTATCTCTATATTTCCTTACTACTTGATACCTAATCATGATACTCTATCCCTCTTAACCACCTCACTATGACACTTCCTTTACATTATCTAGGTGATTTCATACCTTTCGCTGAAGCTCTATTGTATCTGTATATATCGTTTGTTTTATTCTCTGTGTCAGTAACTATCCGGTCAAATATAGATTGTGTATCTCTGTCAGCATCTGGATCGTACCCTATTCGCCTGTAAAATTCATCTTGTAATCGTTAAATTCTGGACTGTTTGGAGCCGGATGACGCTGCATCAGAACCTTTCTTGCCTGCGGATCTTTTTTTTATGTTAGGTGCTTTCTTTGCATTTTTCGGTCTGTCATTTCTTTCATAACTATAATTCAAATTGCTCTTTGCGAAGACGATTCCTGGTTGCATTGTTCTTGGAGTGTTCGAAAGATGTAATCTTAAATCGGCGCCAGAAGTTAGCTTTCCGGCATTAGAAAAGTTTCCACTAACATTCAAAATGAATGAGCCGAGTGAAATGAAGCATTCTCCGGTATAGAAAGGCCACGCAATTGCGAGAATTCTATTTTAGTAGCTGAGAATCCGGCTTCTGATCCGACTCCAAAACTCCCGACTGTTCCGCTCATATTACCAGCAACATTGATGCGACCTTTAGCAACGTTTACGTTGCAGCCAGATGTGTCTAGATTGTCAAAGTCACTAAGTCCATGGTTAAGGTAATGCACCAATTCCTTGATCTGAACATTCCGTTTGACATGAATGTACCGTAATTTTCAATGGTGTAATGCTTATAACTTGGAACGGTATCATCATCCGTAGGAAGCCAGAGTGTGTTAAATCCCCAATTTGAGTCGGCACCTCTCCAAATTTTAGTACTCCTGAATTAGTTTTGGTAAAGTTTTACATTGTATGATTGAATGGTTCCGTAATTGTGAATTACATTTGCGCTCGCTGCAAGAAAGTAAAATGCATGATTCTCCATGTTTTCCAATGTTCCAAATGTTCTGATTCCATAAGTCCTGTGTTCATTCCAGCCAGTGTATTTGTCGTCCGTTTGCAAAAATGCTACGTCACAGTTCTCCTTAATGAGCAGGGCAACAGCTTTAGCTGACGTGTTCGGGTGATTTGGAATTTCAATCCTTCAGCGAACTTTTCAAGTCTGTAATTGCCTAAAATCTGACTAGTAAATGACGAAAAAGCAGCCCTACTTTGCAAAGGCACTCGAAATTTTGCAACTTCAAGCTCTTTGTCTAATATCCTCTTGGCATCCTCTAAAGATGCGTCTTTGTTGAACATAATTGTTCCTCTAATTTTTTATTACTGGGATATGGATAGGATAATTACTCTGTAATTCGACTTATTCGTTAGTCTGCAAACAAGGTAGACTACGTATCATATGCGACTTATCTCAACGAATTTATATTTTGTCAACAAAGATTCTTTTGCAAATTTTGCAGTTTTGAAGTCGACATAAAAACCAAAGCAAGAACTTCCAGATCCAGATACGCCACAAAATACCGGGTTTGTTGCCTTTATATCTTCAATAACCAGCTCCAATGAGTCAACAAGTCTAATAGCTGGAGCTTGGAGCGAATTGTTGAAATCGTGGAGTATGTCAATACTTTTAGAAGTAGTTCTGGCGAAAAACGGCCCACGAAATTCGTCAAAAACACGTTTTGTTTGCAGCTCAATACCATCATTTACCACCAATATGTACCTCCCATTAACGTTAATGTCAATATCGGTTATTACCCCGCTAAGTCCAGTTCCGCGTAGATATACATTTCTGCTATTCGTAAAGTACTTGTAAAGAAAAACTTTGTTATCTGCGCCGAGTGAATCAAACATATCAATATACTCCAATTTTTTATTACTGGAGAACTTTAAAATATCGAATATAGAATTAATAAAGCAAGCTGAATTGCTCGAGCCACCTCCAAGTCCGCTACAAACTGGTAGTCTTTTGTATAGCTTGACTTTTGGAAGAGCAATCTTAAAATGTTCAATCAGAATACGTGCAGCTTTTAGTACGGAATTTTCTTCACGTTTTACACCAGCATGGGTTACAAGTTTTTCGTTAAATTTTTCATTCGTTTCGAATACCAAGACATCAAAAATATCTCGAAGAAAAGCAAAAACGCTTTCCATTTCATAATATCCATTGTTGGCTTTCCCCGTTATGTTTAGCATTAAATTCACTTTTGCAAGTGCATATGATACAATTTTCGCCATGAGTGAGTATCTACAACAAACTAGCCGATTGTTGCTGGAGTGGTATCAAGCATTCGGAATAGAACACGTTTTTTATAGCCAAAAGTCTATACAAAAACCTGCAAAAAAACAACAGGAGTTGGACAATTGCGATGTAAATTTTACAACACTGGAAGATTTAAAAGATGCAGTTTTCAAGCTCGATTGTAATCTCAAGAAAACAGCAAAAAATGTTGTATTTTCCGATGGTGTACCAGAAGCAGAGATAATGATTATTGGGGAAGCTCCAGGTCAGGAAGAAGATGAGCAGGGAAAACCATTCGTCGGACAAAGTGGTAAATTGTTGGACAATATGTTGCTATCCGTCGGAATACTGAGAAGTGAGGTTTACATTTCAAATATACTATTTTGGAGACCACCTGGTAATAGAACGCCGTCACCAGAGGAGGTTACAATGTGTCTGCCATACGTCAAAGAACACATTAGGCTTGTAAAGCCCAAGATATTGTTGCTACTTGGTGGTGTTGCGGTCAAGGCCTTGCTTGATACAACTGAATCGATAACGAGACTTCGCGGCTGCCAGAGTTTCTATGATGGAATAAAGACAATCGCTACATTTCACCCATCATATCTGCTCCGTTCTCCGGCACAAAAAGCAATTGCCTTCAAAGACTTTATCGCATTAAAACGTATGTTATCATGATAGTCATGAGTGTTACATGCGGTGATGTCAACGCGAAGTTTGCCGCTATTACGCATACGGTCATCGATGTTGCCACATCTTTATGTCTATTTTGCAAATCGTACTAAAGTGAAGATTAAGCAAAGAAAGTGGAGCATATATGTTATATTGATGAAATGCAAGTTTATTATATTGAACTCTATGGGGTTTTGTAAAAGCAAAGTATTCATTCAATAATTAAAGAATTATTTGTATTGCAATACCTGTATCCTGCGGTATGCTCGATACCCGTTGATGGGCTTACATGTAGATATGTAATGAAGAGAATTGTTTTTTGGGGGATGGTTATCCGCGGTATTTGCATTGAAAGTACCGTTGATTTCGGCGCCTGATGTGACAGATTTCTGGTTTGAAAGACTTATGTGTTTGCCTTATGTTGCTTTGGTGAGAGAGGGGATTACTCCAAATGGCCATCTGTATTCAGCGTAAAACGTTTGGTAGTTCCCACGTACGTTAATGGTTCGGCAGGCTCTTACTTGCGAATCCAGTGAGCAGAAGAACTGTTACAACTTTGATTTCGTATCATTTGAGAAAAATGGCTCTGAGAATTCAATTTCAAAAAGGTGGGCTGGATCCTGCCGCACCTTTTTGGCGACCGGAGTCAGACAAACGCGCATTTTCTACACAGCAGCCATTGTCAACTTCATTGCAATATCGGACATATTACTTAAAAATACTGCTTCCAAAATTTTTTGAATTGGTTCATCGTTACTGGACTCTGTGGAATTTGCGTTTTATACCCAGTGTAATGGACCGTAATGAGATCATAGCCAGTTGGAGTTTGTTTCCTAACACTCTCAAGATTTTTCTCTTTATCGTCTATGAAGATTATGACTTTAGGACGATTTTTTGCTTTTAGTTTTAATAGGAATTCACATAATACTTCCCCCTTGCCGAGTTTTTCACCATTCGTCGAAATACAGGATGGATAAAAAACAGCTCCGTCAGATGCCTCCATAGGTTGTTCTAACAATGGATGAACACCGAATATAGTTTGCAAATCGCCATTCCGTTTTTTGATAATTTCGTGGTCTTCTCCAACCACCAGCGAAGTAAAACCAATAACTTTACCTTCATTTTTTTGCCAAATATTTATGACAAGTTCAGCGCAGTCATCAATTACCTTTTGTGGGTTGTTCATAAAAACTTTTCCCCAGGCAGCTCCTATACTTTCGGAGGATTTCCCATCAAAGAATGCGTAGTGAGCTTTAACATTATCAGGATACGTACACGGGTGATTCGTAAATGTCAGGACATTATCGATGTCGACGAGAAACAAAATTCCTTTCTTGCTAGTGCCGACTCTCTCGTTAACAACGTTCCAAATTTCTTCCCAACTGTCTGCTTCAATACTCTCTCTTTTTCCAACATTGGCAACTTGATCCGGCGTAGTGTTACCTTTTTGTAGTTTGATGTCAGTACCGGGGTTTGCCAACACACCGCTACACATGATAAAAAACAACAAAATAAATCGTACTCTCATAATGATGGCACCAAAAACCAAACGACACTCAGGAGTGTCGCATCTCTTTCGTAATTCTGCAAGTGTTATTTGTTTACCTCAAAATGTTAGAGTTGTTTCCAGCGAATTTTAAGTCACACATATGACAGAAAACAAATTCGGCATTTTAAGAAAGTTGGTTTGGTTCGTGTCACCAAGAGTTTTTTTTCATGAACATAGGCCTTAAACGGCAACGTGGAATGGCTCTGCATCTTTATTGATATCGAGTTGTGTTTCTGATCAATCTCTTTAAAATTTTGTAGTTTTAGTATTATCAAATCAAAGACATGGCGTTAAATTACGTTGAACGCTGCTTCTGTGAGCCATTAATTAAGTATTGGTCAATTATACAATTGAAATACGGCAGTTTTCAAAATCCATACATTGTATACAGTTGAAATTAACTCAGTTAGTAAGATTAAAAATCTTCAAAAAATTCCATACTCTCGTGTTTTTTGTCATACTTTGGTAAGCTGTCTAAAAATTATTTACGCCTATTGTCCGGTATCCAAGAAGACTTTTGATTGACATGTGACAGCTGAAATGCTACCCTGGCGCAAGGTGAAGTGGTCTTTTGTTGATATATGGCGAGGAGATGCGAGTTAACCGGTAAAGCGGTGCAGTATGGTTGCAATGTCAGTCATGCGAATAACAAATCGTCAAGGAGATTTCTTCCGAATTTGCAGAATGTGTCCTTTTTGAGCGATTCTTTGAGGTGTACCGTCAGTTTGCGTGTTGCTACAAATGGAATTCGTTGTGTTGAAGCGAGTGGTGGTCTTGATAGTTATCTGAGAAAAACCTGTGATTCGAAACTGAGTCGTAGGGCCATTGCGATAAAGAAATTGTTGAAATCAAAAGTGGAAAAATAATAGGTATCAAACATGAGTGACAAGGAAGAACAGAAAGTCAAAACTCCGTATCCGTTTTTTATACATGACCAGTATGTCAAGGATATTTCCTTTGAGAATCCGAACTATTTGGTGAAGTACAGCGAAACAGACAAACAATCGCAGGTTTCAGTTAATGTTGAAACCAACGTAATAAAATTGAATGATGATAATTACGAAGTTACTATGAGTGTTTCGGCAAAATCAACTCTTGAGGAGACTTCAATTTTTGTCTTGGAGCTGGTTTATGCATGTGTTATCTCTATTGCAAGAGACATAGAACATGATATTCTAGAGCAAATTTTGCTGGTTCACTGCCCATTCCTGATGTTTCCATTTGCGAGGGAGGCGGTCGCCAGTATTACTAGGTATGGCGGGTATCCACCGCTCGTAATCGAGCCAATTGACTTCTCATTGCTCTACATCGAAAAGAAAAAAGCACTGGTAACTGGCGGTGAAGAGGGAGCTTCAAACTAGTTAAAAAACCGCTTAGGCGTATTTTCATATTCGTAGCGTGAGTGTTGTCAGGATACGCATGGAGAGTTGCAAGTGGATTTAGTAATTGGTTCGTCGTGTTTCACACTGTGTGGTAAAATTTCAGTTTAATGGATGGTAATGCTCCTTATTTTGGCGCTTACCAGTGGGTAGGTATCTGGAAAAAATTAAAAAATCTCAACATTACAGAAATGGAAATTTTCGTAACTGTCTGAATGTATCGAAAAGTAGTTTCAGTTTTGCAGATATGCTTAGCTTGTCAAGACCCATTTGAATTTTTTTTAACTAGAAAAATACTACACAAATTCTTTTCGTTAAACCCGATGTAAAGCAATTATATAAGAAAGAGAAGTAACCGAGTTGATTCGAACACTCAATCATATTTTACTCAAATCGAAACCTTTAAGATACTCATGACTTCAGTTTTTAGTGAGGTCTCTGCTCTATGAACATTTTTCTCAATAACATTTGTTGTTTCAAATATCCACAGTTCTCTCGATGTTTTAAAAGTAGATTGCTTCAATACAACCAACTATTATTGTGATTACTACAACTACGAAACCGTGAAAAATTTAAAATTCAAAGGTGTGATTTGTGCACTCGGAGTTGGGACGCATTTCAAATACCGTGGTTTTTACAATGTCATCGAAATCGATTTGTATTAAACGCCAAAATTTTTCAGTACATTTATTTGTGGAGATGGGGGGAATAGTCCAATTTTCTCGGAGATTGGAAAAAGTTTCGTTTGAATCGACCTAGCAGTTTTGGACAACGGACAATGCAAGGTGAATTTAGCTAATATCCATATTAGTTTGTATGAAACAATAGTAGTGGCAAAAAAACTAAAAGCAAGAGAATTACCGCCAATTTACAACAATTTACTCTGTTTATTATTGCTGGAGAGAGCCACTTGAGAGGATGACAACGCTTTCTTGTACTGAAAATCTGAAAATCATAACCTCAATGATTGAAGAGAATGGCAAATTTGCGAATTCACACGTTTTCGCAAAGTGGTTTGGTAGCTACAACTAAGTGGATTATGAAAGCAGGTAGATAAATGTCAAACACATCAGACGTTTAAGTATGAAGTACCCACTTGTCAACAATACGTATCTTTTCAGCTCCATAGTTGTGTGATAAATCAGCTGTTTCTGCGATTGCTATGGTTTTTGATCTAGTATCTTGAGAGAAGATTACTAATGTTTACAAAAAATTAGATTGAATATATAGATACCTGGGCTAACACTCACTCAGAAAAAATCTTATGGGTGCGTTGCGATGAACTTCAGCTAACTTTGCAGTAGTCCTATCCGTTACTCTGCCAGTTTCAGTTGTTCTTTTTTGCTCGAATTACAGTGCTTGACTTATTATGCAAATACAATAGGCACTTTACCAGCATCTCAGAAGGAATATGCTATGAAGATGAGGAAATTCAACCGATTGAGTCCCCAAAAGAGGAATAAAATTGTACTTTGCAGGGACTTTAACCTCCACTGCGACAGCAAAGATTATTAGGGTCAATCGTAACACCGTTAATGCATATACAAGGAAATTAGGTGTAAGATCCTCAAGAGGTAAATGTATGGAGAGAATCTCCAGTAGATAGGGGAGGAGAGAGTTCAAGTTGGATGAATCATACTTTGGAGTTAAGAGAATCAGAGGGAAGAGGGGTCGTGGCCAGCTAGTAAGACACCAGTGTTTGGCTTACTTAAAAGAGGAGGAAATGTGTTTGTATTAGTTTTACCAAATTGCTCTCTTGAAGAACTAATGCCTATCAGGAATACTAGTTGGACCAACCATGCATACAGATGGGTGAAAAATTCATGATTGTGTTATCTTTAATGGGTGATCACCATAGGGTATTCCACAGTCATAATGAATTTGCTATGGGGAAAAGTCATGTTAATGGTATTGAATGTTTCTGAAGTTTTGCTGGGAGTGGGACTTTGCTTGTGACACCGAAGTAAACTTGAACAAACTTTTGACAAAAAATTTCACTCCATGACACGTTGTTTGTATTTTAAGGATATGCGGAAAGCTATTGGCTGTAGCAACGGGAGGATCTTGATTATATGTATTTAAATGGCGACCTTTGTTAATAAAGAGAATCTATCTTAGCCAATTGTTCAATCAGGCTGGTAATTTGCTAAAGGATATTGATGCTAAGCACTTAGGTGAGCAAATGAGGAATGTGATAGAGATTAGGTAATAAGTTAGCATGGAAAAATAGGGGAAAATATTGTAAGAAGATTACTCTTTTTTGTGACGGTTATTCAGATATTCTATCAAGGTAAGCGCGTAATCTTGTAAAGATTGAGGATGCTGTTGACGAAAACTACACTCTATACGTTTACACTATACCATATTATTACACTGTAAAATACTTTGTAATTCTGGCAAATTGAGACTTGCGCCGCCGACTAATACTCCATCAACATCTCTTTCTGCCAGTATGTTGTTAACGTTTGATGAATTTACGCTTCCACCGTAAATGGTTTTTTGTACAAAATATTTTTCCTTCAATTTCAACAAGGTCTGTGAAATTTCTGATGTTTTTGGAACAACTCCTGTCCCTATAGATTGCATTGGTTCGTATGCCAATATGACCTGTTTTACGTTGTCCTTAAGCAAACCTTTAGTTTTCTCATCGATTAAAGTTTCATAATTATCATCGACGCAGAGGACTGCAATCATACCATTTTTTACGACATTGTGTATTTTGTTATATACGTTTTCCGCGGAATCTGTAAAAAAATTTTTGCGTCTTTCGCTATGTCCGATAATTACGTACTCAACTCCGAGTGTTGATAGCATCTTTGCTGAAATTTCACCTGTATAAGGACCAGTATTATCGTGAATTGAGCAATCTTGAGCTGATACTTTAAATTTTGCAAACTTACATCTCACGTATGCAATAAAAACATTCGGCAATGCAATTACAACATTTTTGTCGTCTATTTTTTCAACAAATTGACTAACTAAATCGATATCGCCATTCATTTTCCAATTGCAAATTACAAGCTTTGGCATATTTATATCCTTTCAAAATGTTTGTATCTGCCGTCTTTCACAACTCTTGAATCTTCGAATCTTACCTTGTTTTGTTGATAACTACTCAACGCTTTAACGAGTCTCTCCTCAAACGATTCTATTATATCTTTCGAAATTGAAATACTTTTTATGTCAATTGGATCATTACCTGAACTTGCAATACTCCATATCTGAATTTCTTCAATCGGCTCTCTAACATCTTGGAATCCACCTTTGTGGGCAATAAGACATGTAGCCATTACGGAACTTTCAGATCCGTAGACGATTTCTTTTGTTGACTGCGGAACAGTTGTACGGTAGTTTACGATGCTCGCAAAGTCTCCATTGAATACGATCCTATCGCAATGTCCGCGCAGTGCGACTCCAATTCCTTGTATACTAATTCCTCCATAAATATCATTTTTACTGTTAAGCGCCTCTTGCCTTTTTCGCAGCCAGTTTACAACATTTAGACATTTTTGATATCTAAAAAAATCTAATTCTTTAATACTACTAAGCAACGATTGTAACGATGTTCCACCAGTGAAGTATTCATATATGATTTTCTTAAAAGTCATCGAAAAATTTTTTTCAAGCTTGTTAATATCGTTTATCTGCAAGTGCAATATTTCTTTAGCGTAAAATCCCTCTGGATCTTTCATAAGTAATTCAATATCCCAAGAAGTTAAAATACTTGGAAAGACGTCAATCTTTACATCTCGTCGCGGTATTGGAGAAACGTAAAATTGTTTCTCCAATTTTACAGTACAGCTTGTCTTGAATTTACTTTTTTGACATATTGCTTTAAATTTCGCCAAAACAGAAGCTTCACACATGCTGATTCCATTCGTCTTTTTTCCTCTTGTCAAATAAACTTCATTGGCATCTTTGATGTACGTGCACAAATGATTTTCAACATATCCATCTTCTTCAGGTAACTTCAACTTCCTACGAATAGAATGGTGTAACAGGAAACTACAGTAATCTTTGCATTTCCACGAATCTTCGTTTAAATTGGCACAAAAAACAACATCTGCGTTCTGTAATTCGCGGCCTAATTCAGAAATAGATACAACTTTATCCACCTTTTCAATCTTTGCCAAATCGATAAGCTCTACTGCTAGAGTTAGCTTATCCTCTTCCGAAACGTCATGGAAATTACGCCAAATTTCTTCCAAAAATTCTTGTGGAAATTCTTCAAATTCGTCGTTGGTTTCTGAAACAAATCCAATATCAGCAATTTTTAGTCTCTCCGAAATAAGTTTTGTAAAAACTCTGTCAGGAGATACTACAAAAACTTTTTTGCCGCTTCTCTCCTTAATTTTACGTACAATAAATTCTATTTCATCATAGACATTTTCTCCCTCAAATATGCCTACAACATTTTCGATATCACCGCACGTTAAAGTACTAAAACTGATGCAAGAATTGAAATTTCCATTGTTGCATTTGGAAATTTGAATATCAGTTTTACCCAGTTCTTGTAGCACCATTGGCCAGTATTTTGTCACAATTTTTAAGAATTTAGTTCTTTGTTGCCAATGTTCAGAGAAAAATGCGAAGAATTCTTCTGTTAGTTTGTCTGAAGTTACAGCATAAATTGTGAACTCATCGATGATTCGCGCTAAATCCCTAGCAATCCTAATGGACTGCGTTATATGACAGGTTCCGTAGTATTTTATGACAAGCTCGTTTAAAATTGACAAGCGCTCAATTTCTGAAATGCTATTTAAATACATTAATTATCGACTTTGGATCAGAATTGCAAAACAATATGTCATGAACAGTGTTACAAATAGACAGTTCAACTTGATTTTGTTTTGCTAGTTGAACAATATGTGATACCGAATCGTATCCCTCGCAAACCGCTTTGTTTTTGCTGAGTACGTAATCTATTTTTTCTCCCTGCGCGATTCGCATACCAAATGACATGTTACGTGAAAGAGCGCTGGAGGATGTTAACACGAGGTCTCCGATACCACATAGCCCATAAAATGTCGTTTCACGTGCTCCAAGTTTGATTCCCAACCCTTTCATCTCCGCAATTGCGAATGATAATATTGCGGCGTGCATGCTTGCGCCCAAATTAAGCCCATCTGATATTCCACAGGCAATGGCTATGACATTCTTCATTGCCCCACAAATTTGAATTCCGATTATGTCATCTGTTGGATACAATTTAAATGTTTCAGTAGAGAGCTCACTAGCCAACGAAGTTGCGTGCGTTAAACTTCTTGTTGCCACGTCAGCTGCAGCCATCTTGTCAAAAGCCAGATCTGCCGCGAAATTTGGTCCAGCTAGATACGCAATTCTCGAATTTGGAAGATTAGTTTCAAATACACTGAGTAAAAATTGAGAACTTACCGATAACCCCTTTGAGCCAATTACGACGGTAGTTCCATCCAATTTGTCCTTAATATCATCCAAAATATCTATACTTGGTGCAACAGGAAAGACCCAAAACAAGTAATCAAATACGCTTTTTTCTAAGTGTTTTGTAGCTTTGATGTTGATGTTATCAGGAAGGGTAACATCGCTTAAAAATTCATTAATCCTATTATTTACCATCATTTCAACATGCTCATCAAAGCATGAAAAAAGCGTAACGTTAAAATTCTTCGAGAAAACGAGCGCAAGAGCAGTACCAAATGCTCCCGCTCCTAAAATACCTATTGATTTTGCGTGACTTGCCATTTCAGATTATACTCCAGATTGATTCGCTAAATATTAATGGATTCATTTTCCAGCGTTCATTGATTTTGCGAAATATTCCACTGAGACCAAGAAACGTCATATTTTCTTTTTTGGAACGAAAATTATGAAGCCAATTTATGGAACGTTCTGTCAACCCCAAGGAGCGGAGCGTGGGTTGACAGCTTGAGTGAAATAAATTGGTATAATTGAGTGTGCTAAAAAAGAAAGTACACTGACACAAATTACGAGTAACTTCAATTGTTTGTGAAAACATCGAAATTTCCGGTTTCTTCGTTATTAATTTTTGGAAATAACACCTCTACTCGTGATATCGTAACCTTCTCGGGTATGTCTTCCGTTGCATTCAAATCCATTGTCCAAGATGGATTAATTTGTTTTAAAACTTTTTCTGAAGCAATTGGTATAACCGGAAAAAGGAACTTTGTAATTCTGTAAATTTGTTTAACCAAAATAAACAATATGTTCTGCATCCTCTTGGAATTTACATCCTTCAATGTCCACGGTTTTTGCGAATCCATATATTGATTTGCAAGGACAATTGCTTGCTCTATCTTCTCCAAATACCTACTGAATGCGTACTGCTGCATAAGCTGAATTGTTTCCT
>JAITDA010000090.1 GCA_031282805.1 Holosporales bacterium | reverse complement strand
GTCCAATAGGAACTCCAAAAGCTGTAAATTTTGAGCGTCCACCATCGATTTTGTCTCTCGTTTTTGCGTGTTCGCAGCACGCTCCTGCTCCAATTTTAAATTTCATACCAAATGTTTGCCACAATATGCTTTCGGTTCCTGCTTTCGATACCTCGTAGGAAGACACATTTTCTTTTACACAAAACCCTTGGATCGCAAGATTTTGCTTTTTGTAAAATGGGTCGTAGATGTCATATTTTATCCTCACAATTTTCGTGTTCTTCGTAACATCAAGAATAGTCGATAACTTTGCTCCCTTACCATCGACGTTGTAGTGCGTCCATGAAAACAGTATTCCAGCTTTTTCTGAAGAACCATATTTGATACCAACTGAAATATCCCTTAACAACGCTTCATCAATGTTGATGGTCACCGTCGTATGAGACAAATGAGCATCATCCTTATCTGGAATTGGGTCACTCAATAAAACTTCTATACCGGCAAATATTCCACTTGACATCAAGTCTTCGCGCATGTTGCTGATTTTTTGAGAATCATATGCGTCCCCATCCTTCCAGGAAATTCTGTTCCTAATGAAGGGTTCAATAAGTTTCGGATCTTTTTTGGATTTAATATTTAAAATCGTATGATCAATTACAACTTTTCCGTTCAACTTTACATCATACGTTGCTTTCATTTTTTTGTTTTTTTTGTCTATTTCTACTCTTGGTTGAGATACATTCACAAATGCAAAGCCTTTTTTTTTGAAAAAACTCCTTATCTTATCCTTACCATCTGATATCTGCTTCGTAGTCGTGTAGGAATCGTAATCTATGTTGATTAGATCAAAGGCCTGTTCAACCTTTAAGCCGGATCGGTATTCTTTTTGATCGGTATAATTTAGCGAGATATCGTTAAACTTATACCTATCATTTAGTTGAACGGAGAAAAGTACAGTACATTTATCTATACTGGATTTAACAACGGCATCGAAGTAGCCAAATGAACTAACGATATCTTTTATAGTGGTTTCATCCCTTTTTAGCCTGAACTCATTTGCAATTGCTTGATGTGAAAAATCTTTCCAATCGGCAATCTGAGATCTGATTAAAGATAATAACTCCTGATCTTTAATACCACGTATCACTGCAGCCTGTGAAATTGGCAATAAGCACATGAGACACATGAAAATGAAAATACATTGTAATAACATTCTTAATTGCAAATGTATCGCCATATACTGAAAAAACAACGCCCGCTCAAATTTTAACTAACTATCAATCGAAATAATATATAAATTTATAAGGTATTGTTGCCAAGGAGAGGGATCGAACGACGTTGCAATGTACCAATTGCCAATCACTGGTAATGTGTTATAACGTCATAATTGATAGTTTTATCAATGACTACTTACAATAACAATTATGAAAGGAAAATGAAGTCCTTGGAAAATGACGTTTTAAAACAATTCGCTTGAACATGGGGAGATACCTCATTGTTTGAGTTTGTCCTAATGTGTGAAATTTGTAGGGATTTTGCAAAATATAAAGCTGTGAGTATTTGTGAAATTATTTTGGTTTATTGATAGTGTTTTTGTAGTACAAGAACGTTTTTTCATCACCGCATTGTTGAAATCATTTTGTAATAGCAGAGAATTATGTGATTTTTATTTTATTATTCCAGATGACGTGAATATTATTTCTTGATTTATTTTGCAACATAAATAACAATGTACGTGCACTGTAGTTTTTGGTGAATCCTTGATGCTGCCATTGGCGCAAAAAATAGAGAAGGAGCTATCAAATCTTGTTCGTGATCTTGGATACGAAATCGTTAAGATTACGTTTTTGAACTCTAGAAAACGTAAAACTCTGCAGATGATGATAGAAAGACTGGACGGGCAATCTGTGTCGATACAGGATTGTGAAATAGTAAGCAAAGAAGTATCTGTAAGTTTAGATGTTATAAATCCAGTGAAACACCATTATTCATTAGAAGTATCGTCTCCCGGCATTGAACGGCCTTTGATAAAACCGGCGGATTTTATAAAATTTTGTGGAAAGCCGGTTGTAGTGACAACATATGTCTTGCAAAATGAGCGCAAGGTGTTTAAAGGTATACTTGAATTTGCGTCAAACAATGATATAAGATTGAGGCTGCATAAATCGCCACCTGGTGAAGAAAACGAGATAAGTTTGATGTATGAAGAAATTAGCGATGCGTATATTGATGGGTTAAAACTTTAGTCGTAATTGTTTTAGGAGATTATTACAAGTGAGCAGAAAGATAAAGTTAGAAGAAAATGACGCTTCCTCCATTGTTAGGAGCGAGATTCTGCAGGTTGCCGATATCGTCGCAAAGGATAAAGGAATAGATAAAGAGGATATTCTCGTCGCTATGGAGCAAGCCATTTTAAAAACTGCTCAAATGAAATACGGTGAAGAAAGGGATTTGTCAGCAGTCATAGACCGAAAAACAGGTGATGTTGCGATATACAGAGTACTAAGCGTTGTTGATGATATTGATGACACACATAGACAAATTACCTTAAGTGAAGCAAAAAATATCGATTCTAACGCAAAAATTGGAGACATTATCAGGGATAGATTGCCATTGATTGAATTCGATAGGGTTGCTGCTCAATCTGCCAGACAGGTTATAATGCAGAGGGTAAACGCCGTTGAAAGGTGTAAACAGTACGAGGAATTTGTCGGGCGTGTTGGAGAGATTATAACTGGGATCGTTAAGAGAGTAGAATACTCTGATGTTATACTTGATATGGGAAAAACCGAAGGTATTCTCAGGAAAAATGATGTTATTCCAGGTGAAATCTTCAGGGTTGGAGACAGGGTAAAAGTGTTGCTTTCAGCGCTCAACGATGAACAAGTTGGACCGTTGTTGCATCTTTCTCGCACAAATCCTGCTTTTTTAAAAAAATTGTTTGAACAAGTCGTGCCGGAAATATATGACGGCGTAATAAAGATAGTTGCAGTTGCGAGGGATCCCGGTAGTAAGGCGAAGGTGGCGGTTACAACTTCAGATCCTAATTTGGATCCTGTAGGTGCATGTGTCGGTGTGAGGGGGGCAAGGGTTCAGTCAGTTGTCGATGAATTAAAGGGAGAAAAAATTGATATAATATCGTGGTCGGATAATAGTGCTATGTTCATAGTGAATAGCCTATCGCCCGCTGAGGTATCTAGGATAGTGATGGAAGAAACAGGAAACAAGGTAACTGCCGTTGTTCCTAATGACCAATTGAGCTCAGCTATAGGAAGAAGGGGACAAAACGTAAGATTAGCCTCCAGATTGACTGGATATACGATAAGCGTAACAACAGAGGAAGAGGACGCTAAAGCGAGAGCACAGGAGAGTGCGAGGATATTGAAGGAGTTCACTGAGAAGCTGGATGTTGATGACATGGTTGCACATCTTCTCATGAGTGAGGGATATTCCTCAATTGAGGATATTTCAAGTTCCTCTGCATCAGAAATTGCGTCTATCGATGGCTTTGATGAAGATATTGCTGCAGAGATTCAGCAACGTGCGATTGGATACATGGAAAAAAAGAAGAGCGAGGTAGAGACTCTCTGTAAAGATAGAGGAGTCTCAAAAGAGTTGATGGAGTATGAGTTGTTGCGGCCGACGTTACTTGAAGCCTTGGTAAAGGCGGATGTAAAGACTTTGGATGATTTAGGTGATCTATCAACGGATGAATTACTTGATATTTCGGGAGATCTTCTCAGTAATAGAGAAGCTTCTGCCCTTATTATGAAGATAAGGGAAAATTGGTTCAAATAGCATAATGAACGAAGACAGAGTTTGAAAGGATCAAAGGCTAGATGGTTAACAGTAACGACGGCGAAACTAAAAAACGAAAAACGTTATCCCTAAAGTCCAATATTGAGGTCCATCCTACAAGGTATTCTCCTACCAATAAAACGATCGAAGTTGAAATTAAAAGAAAAAAATGTGGTTTGGCGATTACAATTGACACCGAAGAAAACAGTACTACTGCTAAGGGGATACGTATTGATGAACGAGGCGGTAGTCACGAAGCTGGAAATTTGACAGATAGCGAGTTTAAGGCTAGAGTGGAGGCTTTGCAGAACGCTATAAAAAGTGATGAACGCGTACGTTCCAACGAAATAGAAGCAAAAAATGATGGCAAGTCGTACGTTTGGAATGACAGAAGTAACATCGATGTTGCGGAGCCGAATGCGTATTTGCGTTCACAATCTCGGGAAGAACAAGGATCTACAGCCGTAAAAAGAACTTCGGTACGTGAATTCAAGAAAAAAGAAACGGTCTTGACAAGTCCTGTTGTATTCAGGGCGGACGATTATGTTAAAAAGTCGCCTGTATTTGCAAAAGATGGGCAAGCCACACCAGGCTCACAACAACAGCAAAAATTTGCCACCCAGCAAGATTCTTCTGGTGCTTCAGATCACTACCAACACAAACAAAAAGAGAGAGGGGTTGACGATGTTGACTCATCGAAAAAGAGGATAAAATTAATAGTCAGGGATAAGGGCTCAGAAAAAAGGGAGCGTTCCAGCGGCAAAATGTCAAGGGCACTGCTTAGCAGGGTATTGAATACTGACACAGAAGAAAGAGCTAGGTCAATTGCCTCCCTTAAAAGAGCCAGACAAAAATTGAAAAACACAGGTAAAGAACGAGAGGTTGTTAAGGTCGTGAGAGAGGTTAATATCCCTGATATTATGACAGTCGGCGAACTAGCAAATAGGATGGCGGTAAGATCTGCTGATGTCGTCAAATATCTAATGTCGACTGGAACCATGGCCACGATTAACCAAACAATCGATGGAGATACCGCTGAAATTATTTGTACGGAATTCGGTCATACTCCAAAAAGAGTGTCTGAAGCTGATGTTGAAAATGAGCTGGAAAACATTGTGGATAGTCCTGCTGATATGGAAACAAGACCTCCGGTTGTAGCTGTGATGGGGCACGTTGACCATGGAAAAACAACTCTGCTCGATACGTTAAGGAAGGCCAGCGTCGCGCAGAAAGAGGTTGGAGGAATCACGCAGCATGTTACTGCTTACCAGGTAGAAACTGAAAGTGGGAAGAAAATAACGTTTATTGATACACCAGGACATGCCGCATTTTCCAGCATCAGAACTAGGGGAACCAATATAACAGATATGATAGTTCTAGTCGTAGCGGCGGATGATGGAATAAAGGAGCAAGCTGTAGAAGTTATCAAACAGGCAAAATCTAGAAATGTACCGATCATCGTCGCGATAAACAAGATAGATAAGCCTGATATTAACATTGAAAAAATAAAGTCTGAACTAATGGCGCATGAGGTTGTTTTAGAAGATTTTGGTGGAGAAACACTCAGTGTTGCAATTTCGGCAAAACAGAATATCAATATAGATGGTCTCATCGAGGCAATTTTACTACAAGCAGAGGTGATGGATCTAAAGGCCAGTAAAGTTAGAAAGGCTACAGGAACAATTTTGGAGGCAAGAGTCGATAAAGGAAAAGGTGTTATAGCATCCGTTATCATGCAACATGGCATCATCAGAGAAGGAGATATCTTTGTTGCAGGATCAGTATTTGGTAAAGTAAGAATGTTACTTGATGATGATCAACGTATAACTTTTGCTTGTCCTGGTTCTCCGGTGGAGATAGTCGGATTTAATGCAACCCCAGAATCTGGAGATATCTTAACTGTTGTTGACAGCGAGCAAAAAGCTCGAGAAATTGCAGAATACAGAGTTAAAACAGCGAAATCAAAGTTTGATACAGCTTTCGCAAAACCAATTGAACAGATGATGGGTGGCGACAAGATCCAGATCCTTAATGTTCTCGTGAAAGCAGATGTCTATGGATCTCTTGAAGCAGTAGCAGCTTCTCTCGAAGCCATAGATCACAAAGAGGTAGCAGTGAAGGTAGTGGAAAAGGCGATTGGTGTTATAAATGAGGGAGATGTCGCATTTTCAAAAAATACAAATGCAGTGATAGTTGGGTTCAACGTTAATGTATCTCCATCTGCAAAAGAATTGGCAAGAGCGAACAATGTGAAAATCTTGCGTCACAGCATAATCTATCGCCTTACAGAAGATGTAAAAACTGTAATGAGTACAATGCTAGCCCCAACAGTTGAAGAAAATTACATTGGAAGGGCCGATGTAAAAAAGATATTTGTAGTGAGCAAGCTGGGAACGATAGCAGGATGCTACGTTACAGATGGCGTTATAAAAAAGAACGATTCAAAAATAAAGGTTATACGGAACGGTATTTGTATCTTTGAGGGAAAAATTCGTTCAATGAAACATGAGAGGGATGAAATTAAAGAATCCCAACAATCACATGAGTGCGGTATATTGGCGGATGGATACAATAATTTTAACGAAGGGGATCAAATCGAGTGCTACGAAATAGTATTAAAGTCGCGTTATGTGGATTAATTAGCATCTTGGTTCTGTTTGGATGCTCCTCCACGAGGATACTTCTTTCAGGGGGAGAGACAAGCAACGGGAGCGCACGCATCAGAATAAAATCCGATCCATACGCGGAGTACAGGATTCGCGGCGCAATCGAAAAATCGTTGGCGTTGTATTCTACAAATCTCAATAGATGTAACATCAACATCGAAATAAAAGAAAATACAGCATCAGTCGTTTACACTGAAAAGCAAGTTGCTAAAGAACAGGCGAGGATTATTGCGAAAATTGAAATATATGACGAGAATTATAACAAATTGGCCGCAAAAAGCGTTGAAGCTTTTTCGACGTATGAAGTTTGCGATGAATTTCCGCACGCCGTACTGGCATCGAGAAGACAAGCAACAAACACTGTATTGGATGAACTCGCTCACTCGATAACCATGGTGATAGTGTCAGTTTTAAGGGAAAAGAAGCTTGGCAACTAGCAATCCTTAGGGGTCTTCTCTTCGAATTTGTTTTCTATTTGAAGAAATCAAACAGTTTATTTACTACAATCATGGTCTGTATGACGATAAGCTGTTCGAGCAAGAAGTACATTTTTGATGTTTACCAATTTTCGCTATTACGGATACTAACCCGGTTATGCACGAGAACGGTTACGAAACGGTGCAGCGAATCTGCCACGTTCACTTGTAACATCATTAATATGTCACTGGCGTCATATACAATACCGCCAGAAGAAATCAATTGATAAAGAATGTGTGAACGTTTTTTAAAAGTACTCCAATGCATCAAAAGTATTGGTTATTGCCGAGATGTATATCATCTTATATGCAAATGGTTTGCGAATTTATTACGGCTGAATTACAATAATCAAGCGAAAATATACTTGAAATTTACTAATTGCCCACTCGCTGCTTTGGTGGTAGAATCCACCGATGCTGCTGCTCTTCATGTAGGCGATGGTAAGCAAGATAAAGTTACTAAGTGATGATGTAATAAGTCAGATTGCGGCTGGAGAAATCGTTGAAAGGCCATCATCTGCCCTAAAAGAAATAGTCGAAAACTCAATAGATGCGGAGGCGAAGAATATTGAGATTTTTTTAAAGAATGGAGGAAAGACGAAGCTTGTCGTGGAGGATGATGGCTTTGGACTATCGAAGGAAGATCTTAAAATGGCAATTCAACGTCATGCAACGTCAAAACTGAAAGACTCGAATTTGTTTGATATCTCAAGCTACGGCTTTAGAGGAGAAGCACTGCCATCAATAGCTTCAGTAAGTGAGTTTACACTTGAGTCGAACGGATTCGGAATAAGTGTTGCATTTTCAGAAAAAATGAGTATTTTCCCTTCAAACATTGACTGTGGAACAGTCGTTACAGTCAAAAATATTTTTGATAAAACTCCAGCAAGATTGAAGTTTTTGAAATCTGATGGAGTTGAACTCGCAGGGTGCATCTCAGTTGTTGAAAACTTCGCACTTATAATGGGCAATGTAAACTTTGTAGTGAGAACGGAGGACAGTTCCCTGTTATCGTTTCAAAATGATTCGATTGAAGAACGGATAGAGAAAATTTTCGGAAATGATGTTGCGCAAAGAGCAGTATACTTTCAAGGATGCGACGATAATTTATCGATCAGTGGCTACCTGTTTCATCCAATCGATAGCCGCTATTCCCAGTCCTTTCAAAAGATTTTTGTAAACGGTCGTATTGTCAAGGACAAGGTAGTTGCTTCCGCCATTAAAAACGCGTACAAAAACCTTGTACCGACCGGACGTTTCGCAATAGTAATTGCCTTCATTGAAGTTGATCCATTTTATGTCGATGTGAATGTATCCCCAACAAAATCGGAAATCAGGTTTCGCGATGGGACATACGTTTACAAATTCATAACAAATGTTATAAGGAAAAATTTAGCGCAATTCGACAGGGTTTTACTGAACTTTAATTGCAGAGGAAACACTTTGCCTAACGGAGTGCTCGAGCCGTTAAAAAAAGTGGATACAGTATTACAAACTTCAGCTGATTCTCATTCGAACGTTTTTGAAGTGACTTTCGATATTAGTGACGTGCAGACTCATGAAAAAACGTCACCGCCTCGTGAAAGCACAAAATTTAACAATACTCTTGTTAACGCACTAAAGCCAGTTCAACAAGAAATAGTTGAATCAGAAAGGAGAAACTTTTTTGGTGTTCCGGTCGCTCAAGTGTTTGATTCCTACATAATCACGGAGACGGAAGATGGAATTGTAATAATAGATCAGCATGCCGTTCACGAGAAAATAACGCAAAATAAATTGCTGAAAAGTATCACTAAAGATAATAAGCAGTTCCTCATCAAGCCTGAAATTATAGAACTACAAAAAACCTCTCTGGAAGTTGCAAAGTCCATCATGAAAGAAATTAATGAATGTGGTTTTGTTATTGAAATTGTGCAATCGTCCTTGGTGGTTTCCGCTATTCCCGCTATTTTGAACAGCAACGAGGCAGTGATTTTTGTAAAAGATGTTACCGAAAATTTCGATATCAGCTCTGAAATTGACATAATTGATAGTATCAGACGGAAAATAGCAAATATTGCGTGTCACAGTAGTATAAGGTTCGGAAAAAAACTGTCAATGGACGAGATGTTTGTAATAGTAAAGCAAATGGAAGATGTCGGATCAATTCACCAATGTAATCACCATAGACCGAGTTTTGCAAAGATATCAAAAAATCAGCTTAAAAAAATGTTTGATAGGCACTGAATATGCTAAGTGAATAATTGCTTAAATCTCCAACAGTATAATATCGCTCATTTTTGTATCTATACTTCAGCAAAAGCTTTTTTTTTTTCTTTAGTAATTTCCAGTTATTTAGCTTTATTTGAACTAAACTACTTGAATTAACGCAGCTTTGAGTGTATTTTGTCACAGTTGATACTACACATTCGCAATCAGGACCAATTTGATTGAACAAGAAAAGCCGTTTCCAGCCTTTAAAAACAACAATGTACTCGTGGTCTTTGCTAGTGATGAAAACTATGCAATGCCACTTGGCGTCACGATACAGTCCCTCATGGATAATTCCAGCATTAGAAACAATTACGATATTTGGGTGTTAGATAGTGGAATCTCAGATGAGGATAAGAAGGTAATAGTTAGCCTTATAGATGGCAAGGAGAACTTCTCTATAAGATTCTTTGATATGAGTAAGATTACTGAGGAGTACAAAGAGATGTTTTTCACTAGTAGACACCTAACAGTGACCGCTTATAACAGATTGTTTATACCGAATATATTTTATCAATACAAAAGAGCGGTATATCTAGACTGTGACATTGCAGTGAGAGCTGATGTTGCTGAGCTATATAATGTGGAGTTAGATGGAAAGTGTATTGGGGCTTCGTTGGATTTTATAGCAAGAGACAATGAAGAACACGGAAGGAAGATATTGGGAGACAGATGGAATGAATACTTCAACAGCGGAGTACTCGTTTTTAATATGGAAAAGTTATTGAAGAAAAATTTCATTGGTAGGTGTATTGAATATTTGAAGGCAAATCCCGAACCAATGTGTCATGATCAGGATACGCTGAACGCTGTGTGTGTTGGTGACGTGCAGCTTATAGATGAAAGATGGAATACTTTTTGGTGCAAGAAAAAGAAGATAAAAGACGCCTTTGTAATACACTACGCTGCAAACAAGAAAAAACCATGGAGAAGCAAGATGAGGAGCGATGATATCTGGTGGAGTTATGCAATCAAGACACCATTCTACGAGAAGATTGTAGAGAAAAATAATGTGAATAAAAAGAAGTTGGAAAGGAGACTTGTGTTAAGGAAAACGTCCTGGCTAGAGCGTGTTAGACAGTGGTTTAGGTAAACATTGATTCACTATTGACTTGAACCGGTTACCAGCGCTTTTCTGACGTGTTGGTGTTACGATTGTATGTTAACCGCTGGTTAACAATATTTCACAGCGCCTATTCGTTGCTATCATTATGACAGTTTGTCATCAATTTCGTGAAGAGAATCAGATTGAGAGACTTAAGTAGAATCAAAAAGCATATTACTCTGAAGGCATCCCCTAAAGACCTAAGAGTTACGAGGAAAGATAAAAGGATACTACATGTATAAGAAGCAGTTCTTGATTAGTACATGACTTTGAGCTCTTAAAAGAGACACCAAGATGTATATAGATTCTGGATATCAGAGGGTACAAGACATCCATAAGGAGTCAGAATTTCAATGCAAAAGAATGGAGAGTTAACTGATGAGGAGAAGGATTAGAATTAGGATTAGAATTAGAATAAAGAGGTTGAGCATATCATTGTGGATATCAAGGTGTTCAAGATCATAGCATATAGGTACCATAATGAGAAGTTTAGGATTATAGCTGGGATAGTTGATCTGAAGAACGGATTGGAGGTAGCATAACATGAGAGAGAATAATAGAGAAACTAGGGTTCTACTAGATGCTTTTGAAATTCACTTACGCAACGGGTCTCATATGTGTCTTACATATACTTTGCCGCTGCATCTGTTTTGCTGATGTAATTTTCACTCGCCAATTGGCCTCCAATTTCATCGGCGATGTGTAAATACTTCAATTAATTACGTAAATCTCCCACAGTATAACATCACTTCTTCTCGTGTTTATACTTTACGAAAAGTTTTCTTTAGTAATTTCCAGTTATTTAGCTTTATTTGAACTAAACTACTTGAATTAACGCAGCTTTGGGTGTATTTTATCACAGTTGATACTACACATTCGCAATCAGGACCAATTTGATTGAACAAGAAAA
>JAITDA010000044.1 GCA_031282805.1 Holosporales bacterium | reverse complement strand
CAAAAAGCCACCGCTCCACAAGGATATTTTCACCGAAATCCAACAGGCTAAAAAGCTGATTTGGGAAGCATTGTTAGAATAGATATTTTTCATTTTTTCAAAAATTCTCTTGAAAATAGCACAGAAAAATCTACATTTTAATTACAGCGAATTCGCCACAATTAGAATTTCAGCTTTTTATCTCTTATCCTAGGGAGAATGTCCAAAACTACCATTTCCGTTTTATGAGTTGATGTTGCACGAATACAACAACCTCAAGACGATTTTATCAGTCTGACCGATATTGCAAAATATAAGTCCGATAGACCAGAACAAGTTATTCAAAACCGAATGAGGAACAGAAATACTGTTGAATTTCTCTGACTATGGGAATATCTTCACAATGAACATTTTAAACACCTCGAATTTGAGGTGTTTAGAAAAGAAGCCGGTATGAATGCATTTTTAATGAACCCACAAAAACGAATAGAAAAAGTTTCAGCTATTGGGATTATTTCAAAATCTGGAAGGTATGGTTGAACATTCGCTCATTCTGATATTGCATTGGAATTTGCCAACCGAATTTCCGTTGAGTTTAAGCTCTACTTTATTAAAGAATTCCAGAGAATAAAACACCAACAGCAAGAAAGCCTAGACCGAAGCGTAAAACGCTTTCTCACCAAAGTAAACTATAAAATCCACACGGACGCCATCAAAGAAAATCTCATTCCATTAGAGCTTTCTAAAGCAGAAACAAGTATCATTTACGCAGATGAAGCCGATGTCCTCAATAAAGCCCTCTTCGGAAAAACTGCCAAACAGCGAAGAGAAGAACATCCTGACAAAAAGTGAAATCTCAGAGATTACGCAACCTTGGAACAACTTATCATTCTCGCAAATATCGAAAGTATGAATGCCCAGTTTATCCAAATGGGAATGCCTCAATCAAAAAGACTTGCACTTCTCAATCAAACAGCTATTATCCAAATGAAATCTTTGCTTACCGCTACTCAATCATTCCCTCCCACGACTTCTTTACCCCTCAATCCTCAACCCTAAATTTTACCTTTTCCCCCTTCCTCCAATGCCCGACCTCACGTATCGACAACAGAAAATCCAAGAAAAAAGAAAGCAGACTTCTTTTAGGGATTTTGTAAGGGAAATTGCAAGCTGGAGACCTCTACAATTTTATAGAAATGCAGGATTTATTAGTAAATATCCAACTACGGAAAGATCACCAAAGTTGATCTCCTCCCAACAATATGAAGAAGCTAGAAATACTTTTACCGATACAACCAACATTGAACTGCAAAATAATTTTTTTGAAACATTTCAACAACTTTTCCAAAAAACATCTACTGAACCTACAGGACAATTCGCAGTAGGAGGTAATACTACGTATGCTGACCCGTGTTGGCGTTCTAAAAATGTCTATCTTAGCACCTTTGTCGTTTCTGAATGCGAAAATATCTTATATAGTGTTGCAGTCAGGGAAAATTGTATCAATGTCTACAACTCCAATATGGTGTTTGAAAACTGCAATAATGTCTATCAGTCTGCAGGAGTTATCAATAGCTACAATATCTTTTACTCAAAATACATTAAAAATTGTGCTGATGTACGATTTAGTAAAAATCTGTTAAACTGCTCGTTTTGCATTGGTTGTGCGAATCTCGAAAATAAGTCTTATTACATCAATAATCAACAATACAGTAAAGAAGAATATTTGCAACTCATACAACGTCCAAAACGAAAACAAATCTACCTTAAAAAACAGCCACCATTAATAGCTACTGATACCAATATGGGAAGTAAAAATATTTCTGGTACCTTTTGTAGTAATTCGGAAGATGTCGAAAATGGATATTTTTCCTATAATCAGCACCTATGTCGCAACATTTATTTTGCGGGTGGAGCAGGAGGTAATGAACATTTGTATGATGTTTTTATCTGAGGAGCGATACAAGCAAACCATTATTATGCAGTGCAAGGATTTGGTAATAGTGAACACATTTATTGTTCGGTTATTGGTGTATCGTGCAATAACATATACTATTCAATGAATATAGAAAATTGCTTCTTTTGTGTATGATGTATAGGCTTGAAAAATAAACAATTTTGTATTTTCAACAAACAATACACTAAAGAGGAGCGATACGCCAAAGTAGACGAAATCTTCTCACAAATGGAAAAAGACTGAACGCTTTGACTGTTCTTCCCAGCGACAATGAACCCGTTTTATTTCAACGATACTGCTTCTTACCTCATTGACCCAACTTTCACGAAAGAAGAAGTAGAAAAAGCAGGTTACCTTTGGCGTTCCGACCCAATAAAAGTCGACATCCCTGCCGACTTGGAACAAGTAAACGTTCGCGAACTCGACAACTACGAAAGTTTTAACACTGAAGGGAAACGAACCATCAATCCCGACATTCTCAAGAAAGTCATCATTGACGATGAAGGAAACTGTCGAAGAATTGTGAATATGGAATATGACTTCCTCGTAAAATACGGACTCCCACTTCCTCGCAAGCACCGATTAGAGAGGATGAAAGAGAATTTTAGAATAGGATAAAGCATTTTACCTCACAAAAAACTTGATTTATAAATAAGAACATTATGATGTAATTGTTTTACTAAAATAATGACATTGCAGAAGATTTCAAAATTCATTTGCATTTGATTGTCATTCTTTTATATTTTCAGTGCTAAATAATATTTTGTTATGTTTCGTATATCTTTTTTTATTTTCTACCCCTTTCTCCAATGCCCAACCTCACATATCGA
>JAITDA010000037.1 GCA_031282805.1 Holosporales bacterium | reverse complement strand
GTATTTCAGATTCGATCATCTCATCAATTTCTTGGAATGAGTCATTTTTACTCGGTCTTATAAAGAATAAAGGAGAGACATTTTTAGTAGACAGATCAGTACTCTCCACAAAAATCATCTTCATTTTTGCTTTATCGGCTTTCAGAGGGAAGTTTAGCAAATAAACTACATCTGCTTCTGATCCCTTGGCCCCATGAATAGTGGATATCCTTATCTGGTCTTTCGATGTATTTTTACTGTAAACAAAAACATCACAACTCCTAAAGTAATCAAGAAATTCCGAAATTTTATTGGATTTTTTACTGACAAATTTTAAAACACTATCCATAAATGCTTCAATCACATCGTCATCACTTCGTGAAAATCTCCGCACAACCGAAGTTAAATAATAAAAAAATTTGATGGCAGCACTGCTGTTGTAATGTTTTTTAACCTCTGCTATCTGTTCATATTTGTCAGGGTAAAAACGCTTTAAATTTTCAATCACTGTCGTTGTTCTATTATAGCAAATCGGCAATAACTCCTCGTTTGTCAGTGGTTCCGCAAAAAAGTAGGGACTTTTTAAGATACAAGCTAGTGCGTAGTCATTTTTATCATCAATACATATGTCCACAATTGCCAAAATGTCCATAACTAATAGATTATCAATTAATTTAATCCTATCCGATGGAGCAACATTCAAGCCGGCATCCAGTAGTTTTTTTGTTAGATTTGCTATGAATTCGTTTCTAGTCCTCGTCAGAAGTAATATATTTTCACTTCTCTGCCCTGCGATATGCTCAACTATTTGAGCAATTGCATTACTTTCATCATTAATTTCAATCATGGCAAATCCTGAATGATGAATCACGTCATCATTCTTGATTCTGTGCGTAACATGTGGCATATAACTTATCAAATCTTGCTCGAATGCAAATTTCGCAATTTCTCCAGAAAAAACTTGATCGACATTTTTCAATATTTCTGGAAGACTCCGATAGCACGTATTTAAGTATACAGTGTTTATTCCTTTTTCAAGATGTACCAAAATTTCACGACAATACTCATAGAATTTGTAAAATAATTTACAATTTGCTCCCTGAAATCTATAGATAGATTGCTTGATGTCTCCAACAACAAAAATTACCTTATTGCTTCCAGTATCTGAAAATATGCCATCAACCAATAATGTGATTAGTCGCCACTGCGTAGAGCTAAGATCTTGCGCCTCATCAATCATAACTGACTTTATTTGAGAACAGATTTTTGATGTTATAAATTCCTTGGCACAGCTTTTTGTCAGTAAAATTTCTGTCATATGAAGTACATCGGTAAAATCCAAGACGTTTTCGTTCTTTTTCAAACTTTCATATCTTTGCAAAACCGAACGAACAACTTTAAGAAATGAGCAAGTCTTTTCGATGATACTTTTTTTTCTCTTGTTTTGATTGTTAATGTGTACTATTTCGGCTATTTCTTTTAATGTCTCATCATCACTAGATAAAACTTTTTTTCGTATTTCTCCATTTTGCGTTAGAAATATCTCCTCGAGGTTTCCGCCTTCATTAAATTTTTCAATGAACTTTTTCTGTATGTCGGAATATTCAATATCATCTCTGAGACAGAACTTTCTCCGAAGAAATTCCTCGTACTCATCAATTGAAGCATAGCTGCAAAAAATTGTCATAAAATTGTCAATCATTTGTGGAATTTGGTTAATGAAATCTTCAAATGTATGTACTGATATTTTCCTCGCCAAGGAATTCAAAAGGTTTTCCGGAATTTGCGATAAAGTCTCCTCCTTCGCCTTTCGCATTAATGCATTAGCCTCCCCGGTATCAAGGATTGAAAAATTCGGAAGAATACCAACCTCTAACGTAAATTGTTGCAATAAACTTTGGCAAAATGCGTGGATTGTAAGTATTTTTAGCTTAGGCAATGCATCTTGAAACTCGAAAAACAATCCCTCGGCTCTCCTTATCTCATCTTCAGTTACCTCTTCCAATCCAATCGTATTCTCTAAAAATTTCGCTGTGTATTTGTCGTCATTGATGTAAAGATTTTTCAAAATCTCGGAAATTCTTGATTGCATTTCGAAAACAGCCGCATTTGTAAACGTCACACATAAAATTTCCTGAGGCTTCAGTCCTTGAAATAACGATTTGATAAATCTATTGACTAATACGCTGGTTTTGCCGGAACCAGCGGATGCAAATATAAAGCATGATGTCTCTGTATCCAGAGCTCTGCGCATCTCTTCTTCGTACTTCATGGAAAGTGATAATGTATATTTGTTTACGATAATATGAAGATAACAACTGGTAATCAACAAAATTTCCGGCTTTTAACAACAGTCACTAAAAACTCCACCAACACGCTAAATTGCTTTTTTTTTTTTTCAAAGAGATAGTGTAGAATGCATGGTGGATAGGAGTTTGCGTAGCGTATGTAGTGTATGCGAATTGAATGGATATGATGTAATTATGAATTTAATGAAACGTTTATTATTGGTATTATTCGTTGCCCTGCTCGGTGTAACTGCCATACATGCGGGTACTCCAGAAGTGCAAAGTGTATATGATACCAAGGACGCTCTTCCAGCTTTCGAAAACAACAATGTACTCGTGGTCTTTGCTAGTGATGAAAATTACGCAATGCCACTTGGCGTCACGATACAGTCACTCATGGATAATTCCAGCATTAGAAACAATTACGATATTTGGGTGTTGGATAGTGGAATCTCAGATGAGGATAAGAAGGTAATAGTTGATCTCATAAAGGGGAAAAAGAACTTCTCTATAAGATTCTTTGATATGAGTAAGATTACTGAAGAGTATAAGGAGATGTTTTTCACTAGTGGACACATAGCGGTGACCGCTTATAACAGGTTGTTTATACCAAATATATTCTATCAATACAAAAGAGCTGTATATCTAGACTGCGACATTGCAGTGAGAGCTGATATTGCTGAGTTGTATAATGTAGAATTGGAAGGGAAGAGCATTGGAGCTGTGTTGGATCCAGTAATACGAGAAAATAATAGTGAATACGCAAAAAAGCTACTAGGCGATAGCGGGAATGAGTATTTCAACAGCGGAGTACTTGTTTTTAATATGGAAAAGTTATTGAAGAATAATTTCTTTGGTAGGTGTATTGAGTATTTGAAGGCAAATTCTGAACCATGTTTTCATGATCAGGATACACTGAATGCGGTGTGTGTTGGTGATGCACAATTCATTGACGAGAGGTGGAATGTTTTGAGTATGTATTGGCAGTATGCGGAAGAAAAAACGAAGAGTGCATTTGTTGTGCATTATATTGGTGATACAAAACCGTGGAATAACTCAACTCTCAATGCAGCAGATATCTGGTGGAGTTATGCAATCAAGACACCATTCTACGAGAAGATTATAGAGAAGAATAAATTGAACAAGAGGAAGTTGGAGAGGAGACTTGTGTTAAGGAAAACGTCCTGGCTAGATCGTGTTATGCGCTGGTTTGATAGGTAGAGCTGGCGTGCTGGACTTGTGAGTGTTACACTAGCAAACGCGCAGTGACGATGTAATTTGAACGCTGTGCTTACGCTTTTCCTTGCATCCAGATAGGACGGTGAATTAGTTTTCGAAACTCCTCATTAAAAGCTGCGATGTTTAATCGATACACAATCTGGTTAACGGTGAGTTTTGGAGTTACAATTTTCTCACGAACGTAGTGTTTTTTGGTTTTTAGTCATGCGTCAAGATTTTTCTCAGGTTGGGGTGGCCCTTAAACCTAACATCGAATATGTCGAATATTTCTCTTTCGTACCAATTGGCATTTTGAAAGAGCGGCGTAACACTCAATGCCACTTCATTCACAACGATACAAGTCACAACAAATATTGATTCCTCTAATTCGTAGTTGTGCAGTTGGTAGTAGATCGAAATTTTTTCCTTTGTATCCTTAGTATATGCGGCAAAACAATCTGTAAGAGAGATAAAACCGTTTGATTTTAGCATCGATAAACATTTCAATAATTCGCGTGAATTAACGTTAATATATAACCTGCCGTTTATTTTTTCTATTTCAGTAATTTTTGGATCTAAAATTTTTTTAACTGATTTTTCGAATATTTCATCACTCACGGCCTAGGTTTCTTTTCTAAAAATATCCAAGGAAATTACTTTCTTTGAAGAAGACTGTTGATTGGTATTTTCGTGCTTTTCATGTTTTATATCGGAACAATCCGGCGTGAACTCGAGGGAAAAGTCTTCCGACGGATCGCTCACTAAAATTATAGAGGAAAATGGAATATACAAAGTTTCATCTGAATGTTGAAATGCAAGGCTAACGGAAAAGCCATAGTCATCAACACGTAGATCCCAAAATTCATACTGTAACACCACGGTCATCTCATCTTCAAATTCTTCACGTAAAAACTGAGAAACTCGTGTTCCTGGATGATTTAGCGAAAAAGTTACATAAATGTGCTGCTTTTTAAATAATCCATCTTTCGATATTTGTTTTAAAACTTCTTTAACAACGGAAAGAGAAGCTTTTTTTAGCAAGAATCCATAATCTAACTTCCTAGACATAACAAAACCTCTCCAAAATTAACAATGCGGCAATAGAGGGGGAATTCTGTTGCTCGGTTTCCCCCAAGAACCGCCAACTCTACTGCCCAGTAAAAGACAGTAAGTATGAAGGATCTCAAATTCCCATTACGGGAAGATTAAGCAACCCTCATACCAACAGCACGCCTTGACAGGTTCGCGGCCTTTAGAAGCCTTCTCCTGCTGCGGTTTGCTACGAGTCTATTGCCTATTCTTCTAAAATCGGCATTTATAAAATTAGCCCGATAACGGTGGTACAATGCCGAGCGAAAGATCTACCTTTACTGTAACATGTCGAACCTGTTTCGCCCCCATAAAAATATGGTGGAGGCGCAGGGTACCGCCCCCTGGTCCATAAAACCTATTGCGTAAACCGTTTATCACTATAGTTACAACGTAACACCCCGATGCTACCACATCCAAAATAATAATTCAACAGTGCAACAAAATTGGTGTATAAGCATAGATCACATTTGCTGTGAATAAGCACTCAAAACTGATGATTTCAATTTGTACATACCGGAGACAGTTAATTTTTTTGAAGATAAGTTGTTGCATCAGTCGTATTTTTCATCAATGTTATTGACAACTTTAATGATGATCTATTTGGTTATTTGCCATTACTAGTAAATATTAGTTGCATTTAGCAAGTTAAAAATGTCACTTCATTCAACAAAAGCTGATTTATTGGAAAGTAGGGCCGTTTACGTAAGCCGTATGAAATGAGTACGATTGCGCCTCATTTGAATCGTCAATCGTACGGAATGTGTAAAATAGCCCAGAGTGTCTTCCTTTATCCATGGACGATAGCCATATTTTCCTTGATAATTGCGGATTCCTGGAGTACCATTTTGCTGTTGTGTGAGTTTTCTGCCTATACGTGAGTTCACTTGAAGTGCTTACTTGCGTGTGTTGGGAGGACCTACATGTTATTGCGAATCTGTGAAATTTGGAGAAAAGCGAAATGGATTTGATAGAGCAGATCAGTAAGGAGAGCGTTGCGAAGTTGACTGAGAGTAGGGTTGTGCCGAATTTCAGGGCAGGAGATTCCGTGAAAATTTTGGTGAAAGTGGTCGATGGAACTAGGGAGAGAATGCAATCTTTTGAAGGTGTCGTCATTGCAAGAAAGAATGGTGGTATTAATTCATCGTTCAAAGTCAGGAAAATTTCAAATGGAGAAGGAGTTGAAAGATTGTTTCACCTCTATTCCCCGAATATTCAAATTGAGGTCGTTAAGTGTGGTAGAGTAAGGAGGGCAAAACTCTATTACCTCAGGGATCGAACAGGGAAGAGCGCCCGTATTGCGGAGAAAAAGAGAAGTAGCAACGCCATTGAATGATGCCTTATAGAAGCTCGGGGGCAGCTTGAGTACGGGAATATTGTTGGTTTTGTCGATTATGAATCCTCGATGACTGTGATGCGCTGTTGGGTATTGGCGTAGTTTTACCTCAGCTCAGCATTGTAACACTTCGTTTTGATGCATCAACGCGTATCATAGTCCCACTGCGTGCTGAAATGGGGATTTCCGTTTGGATGGTATGTTAGATGTATCAGTATAGGTGTTACTAATAATGAAGAAGAACATTTTGGTACGTGTGATTCACACGTGTTGGAACTAATATCTCCACTAAATTCACAATTTACGTTCCAATGTTTTACTTGTGTCCCGTACAATCTTGTGTTGGGAAAAACAAGATTCTTGGAACTCTATAATGATCCTTTTCTTCACAATTGTGGGTATAGAGCTGTATATTTGATATTTTTCCCTCTCAATCAATGAACATCGCTTGAACACACGTTACAAAAAAAAGCAACATTCATAGTACCTTACTTCTTTTCCATTGCTTCGTCTCCATTCTCCTTAATAGAGTTCATTACAATGTTACCACTTCACATTCTAACCTTATTACTTCTCTATCATATTCCTTACCAGCATCAGATATCTGGCTTTGACGCCATTTAATCAGCTTATCGGCTTTTGTACAATCAGCTGTGGTACCTCATTCGCCTCCACGGCTTGATGTATCTTCGTTGATTCCACTTTTTGGTGCAACAAAATCGCCTTGTTACATCCCATTGCTCGTGCTTATTGTTTTTTGCGAAACGCCTCATAAATGATGTAGTATCTACCATTAACTGCACATACAATCAAAAACTCCTGTCACTACTTTATAGTAAGTTCTCCAATATAACCTTTACTATGTTATACCCCTCTAGTTTCCATCATTGTCCGGTGGTAGTTTTTTTGTGGAGTTCAACTCCTGAATATCAGCAGTATTTCACATAATGTAGGTTATTCCTGTTCGCCTTTCCTCATCTCAACTAACTTTAATCTTCTATTCAGTGTACTGTTTCTATCTTATGATGACAGAGTTAAGAATTATTCTTTTTGATCTGCCAGGTATCTTAGGCTTCAGTTGGTAGGATATTCATTTAGTCTTTCTTATGAATAAGCTATACATCATAACACTTCAGGCTACAAACTTATATTGTTCCAAAGTGGATTGTGAGATCATTTTTTGTAGTTCAAAAATCTATTGTAAAAAAGAAGTTGAATTAGATAAATCTAAATTCACCTATCTAAAACAAACTGTCATTATCTACAGTAGATGTTGCTTAAAATTACGAATGTGCAACGGTTATGTAAATGCATGAGAGATAAAAAAATAGTGAGAAAAATTTCTTGGTTATTAAAGGAATGTAGAATTGTATATAAGTAATAACAACGGAAAAACTCTACACATAACAGGAGAAGGTTAATTTTTGTAAATCACATATGATTAAGCACTCCGTTTACGAAGGAATAGGTGAAAAATTTTAAAATTAAGCTAAAAAATATATAAAGGCTGATTCAAAGGAATTTTAATGGTATCCAAAGTATGCAATACCGGCAAAGAAGAAGCTGACATATCAAACTTGAACAAAGCTGTATATATGCATAAAGAAAAATATAGTATGGTATGCAGATGGCGAATTGAATATACATGTACAAAAAATGATTAATGCTTGCAACTCTGTACAAGTATTTGGAAAATACTACCCATCTCCTTCAAGTAGTATTTAATAATCTATACTGCAAAGCCTCAGCCAAGTGATGTCTATGGACATTTTGAGAGCATTCCATGTCGGCTATTGTTCTGGCGACCCTCATGATTTTGTGACATCCTCTCGCGGAAATTGAAGCATACCTTATTGCTTTATGGAAGAATGATCTAGATTCTTCATCTAATTTTGTCACATCTTCAAGATACTTGCTTTGCACCTTGCCATTAAAAAACGAATTTGCAATGCCGTAAACGAAAGCTCTTTTTTGCTGTATTTTTCTCGTACTTTCCACTCTTGAACGAACGACCTTAGAAGTTTCTCCATCATGATTTTCCAAAAGTTCGGATATTTTCACATTATTTACATAAACCACGATATCGAACCTATCCAATATTGGACCAGAAACTCTATTTCTGTACTCAATTGCGCATTTAGGTGCCTTATGACACTGTTTTTTAACATTTCCATACAGTCCGCATTTGCATGGATTCATCGCTGCAATTAACTGGATATTAGCGGGATAGGTGACGTGTTCTTTAGCTCTAGAGATTGTTATATTGTTGGTTTCAAGCGGTTGACGTAGAGCTTCAATTGTGCTCCTCTGAAATTCTGGCAATTCATCCAGGAACAACACCCCATTGTGTGCCAATGATAACTCCCCAGGTTTCGCATCCGAACCACCACCGACCATAGATATTAGCGATGCAGAGTGGTGGGGTTCCCTATACGGCGGGTAATACATCAATCCATTTTCCGGTAACATTCCGGCCAAACTATATATGCAAGTTGTTTCCAGGGCTTCGCTGGCTGATAGTAGTGGCAAAATGGTTCTCAACCTCGATGCGAGCATTGATTTTCCGGAACCTGGAGGTCCCACCATCAGAACATTGTGAGAGCCTGATGCCGCAACCTCCAGTGCTCTTTTGGCCAAAAGTTGGCCGTGAACATCGAGCAAGTCAACGTCGTAGTTAAAATCGTTTTTCATTGCCACTGCAATTTCAGGCGACTTTATTTGTGATACACCCTTTATGTGATTTATGAGTGAAATAATATTCGGTGCAGCGATTATACTTTCATTGCCGCTCCATTTTGCTTCGTTTTCACACGCTTTTGGACATATTAGTGAAAAATTCATTTCATTTGCCAGCATTGCGGCACAGATTGCACCGGACACGTACGAGAGAGAACCATCCAACCTCAGTTCACCAATCGATATAGAATTTTCTATTAATGAAATATCTATTGCTTCGATCGCTCCCAATATTGCCAAAGCAATTGGCAGATCATAATGTGATCCTATCTTTGGTATATCGGCTGGCGCCATGTTTATTACTATTTTTTTTGCAGGAATTGCCAAACCTAAATGAAAGAAAGTTGACCTTACTCTTTCTTTGGCTTCTCCGACCATTTTGTCTGGAAGACCAACGATGCAGAATGACGCAATTCCAGGAGAAATCTGCGCTTCCACGATAATCTCGATTGGTTTCATGCCAATGAACGCAACCGTCCTAACTCTGGAAACCATGAGATCTCTCAGAAAATAATCTTATCTAAATTTTATAAAAAAAATATTAAGAAACTGTTTCAAACATTTTTAGCGAGATTTCTCGCGAGATTAATTTGTCGTAATCTTATTAGGTCGCGCTGTTGATAATATCATAACAATCAAATCGCCCTCAATAAGCTGCTCTTGCGTGAATGATGATAATGTTAATATTCGCGTTCTTTCAAGTACAAACTCTCATTTTTAACATCAATAAATTTTTTCACGTACCTCTTTTCGCTTAAGTTCACATATTCTCCATTATGCCGGTGTAATTACGTTTGTTAACAACAAATATGCTATAACCCATTTGGGATGATATCTTGCATGATAAAATGGAGAACAAACGCTTTGCTATCCGATACAAAATAACTACAGTCAAGAGACTTGCTGTGGCAATTATTGATTGCCTGATCGTGAAATTGCCCTTTGAGAATGCAGTTTGGAAAAATGTTTTTGATATAGATATTGCAGAATGTTGCATTGCGAACAATCGATTTTCCAATCGACTGTGCTACTGCAAAGTAGCGCAGTGGGAAATACCAGTGGAAGATAAATCATAATTTTTACGAAATGTTTTATCGAATTTGACTATGAAACCGTTAACTTGAAAAAACGGGATGTACACATCATAGAGCCGAGAAGAAAACACTCAATGCATGCCGAATATGCAAATATTTTGCTAGCCTGCACTCCTCCGTTTTATATTAAAAATGTGGAATTTTTATGATGAAGTATAACAAGTGATCTACGCAGAGCACGTAACAGCACCTTATCGTGAATTTCAATATTGGTGTTTTTCGTTATCATCTTCCGATGTTCACTTACCAAAGAGCGAAAACAAATTTCTGTACACAGGGAGAATATTTCGATTCCAGATATTTGAGTATTTCTAGTAATCTCATTGCTAGCCATTAGCAATTCATCTCCAAGTTCGCAGGCGTAAATTTTTCAATTTTCGTAATTTTTATGCGTAGAACATCAGGTGCGTATACTTCACTTCAACAAAGATGTGATATTTTCACAGTGGGGAGCTGAAGGAGTTGGCAGGTCTACGACGAATTCTGTCGTGTCTTCGTCGATTATGATTTTGTTTCTAGATTGCATTTTAACCCTTGTTTTGTTTTAGGGAAATTTTATCGTGGATTACGTTATAATGGCAGAAAATTAAAAAAGCTGCATCTGGTTCTCCTGTGTTGAATTTCAATTTCTTTAAAAACAAATTGATATATTTTTTGTCAATCACGTTTTTACATCTTTGGTTATTGGTCGTTTCATAATTGGCGCTAATTATCCGGAAGTTGTGATATTTTAAATAACACATTTGAAGCATGTATGGTGGGTCCCCATGGTTTAATAAACATTGATAGATTTGAGGATTTTCACTAGAATACCGTGATGATGAGGAAGAGAGCAAAAAAAAGAGAAATACAGCAAAGTATCAAGTGGATATCATTTGGTGTTTTTCTATTGTTGTTTGCCGTGTTTGTTGCTGTTGCCCTCGTACTACGTGCTCCATCAGATTCTGGTGTTTTTGCGGTATCTTCACATGAAATTAAAAATCCACTTGGTACGTGTGGAGTGTATTTCGCGGAGTTTTTCATCCAATTATTTGGACTGTTTAGCTATCCAATCGTCCTGTGCGCACTCATTTGGGGTAGAAAATTTATCGACGGAAAGATACACCAAATCAAGCGTAAGTTCATTACTCTGGCTATCTTTGTTTTATTGGGAACAGTCGTTTTTAACATTGCTTCGACATTTCCATATCTTGAACGAATCATAAAAAATCTAGGTGTTGAATACTATGCCGGAGGAGTCGTTGGATACGTTCTGTCAAAAGTAATTTTTATCGATATATTTAAGCAAGCCGCAATATGTAGGTGGATTTTTTGCGCTGTAGTGATTGTTTGGATCGTTGTGGCGAGAAAGGCTTTGTTCATTGAATTTGGGACATTTTTTGGCGGTATTTCGCAATTGTTTGACAAAATTTACGGACTATTTTTGAAAAAAACAAAATTGGAGCCATTGAATAGATCTGATATCATTTGGAATGAGCACCGTGAAGAGTCTCGAGATTTTGATCAAACATCGGACAAAGACGATAAAAATGCGGAGAATTTGACACGAAGAATTGGAACTGCTGTACGTAATTTTAATGTCGATGGCAAAAACTATACATTACCGAGTATTGATTTATTGGATAAACATTTTGAAAAAGGATACAAGCAGGATGATGGAAAAATAAAGGCAACTTCAGCGGAACTTTTGGAAGTTTTGGAAGAATTTGGAGTTAATGGGGAAATTCTCAATGTTAGGCAAGGACCAGTCGTGACTATGTTTGAATTTCGACCTGCTCCAGGCATAAAGACATCCAGAGTAATAAGCTTGAGTGATGATATAGCGAGATCAATGAGCGCCATATCTGCGAGAATTTCAACAATTCCTGGGCAAAATGCAATAGGTATCGAATTGCCGAATAAAAATAGACAAACGGTGTACCTACGAGAGTTGTTATCTTCTGAAGAATTTTACGATATGATAGCTGGCATTCCGATAATCCTTGGAAAGGACATAAGCGGAAATCCGATAATGGCAGATCTAACAAAGATGCCACATTTGCTCGTCGCAGGAACAACAGGATCTGGAAAATCTGTCTCGGTGAATGATATGGTTTTGTCAATTTTATTCAAGTTTTCTCCAAAAGATTGTAAGTTAATAATGATTGATCCAAAAATGCTCGAACTTTCTGTATACGATGAAATTCCTCATCTTTTGACGCCAGTTGTTACCGATCCAAAGAAAGCTGTATTTGCGCTGAAATGGGCGGTTGCGGAAATGGAAAATAGATATCGTCAAATGTCAAAGTTGGGAGTTAGAAACATTGGGGGATTCAATAAAAAACTTGCAGAATCAAAGGAAAATGGAGATCTGCTCGTTCGGAAAATTCAAACTGGATTTGATCAAGATACTGGAAGACCGATTTTTGAGACTCAACAGCTTGACTTTGAACCAATGCCATATATAGTCGTAATCGTTGATGAAATGGCCGATTTAATGCTTGTCGCGGGAAAAGATGTTGAGGCTGCAATACAAAGATTGGCACAAATGGCGAGAGCCGCAGGAATTCATATTATAATGGCAACGCAAAGGCCATCCGTGGATGTAATTACAGGAACAATAAAAGCTAATTTCCCAACGAGAGTTAGCTTTCAGGTAACCTCTAAAATCGATAGCCGAACGATTTTGGGAGAGCAGGGAGCTGAACAGTTATTGGGACAAGGTGATATGCTGTACATGTCTGGAGCTGGGAGAATTTTGAGGGTACATGGCCCACTTGTTAAGGATAGCGAGGTAGAGCGCATAGTGTCCTTCATTAAATGCCAGGGAGAACCGGATTATGTGGATGTCGTTAGCGAGCAATTTGATGAGGATGATTTTGGTGGTCTTTCCGACTCTACAGGTGGTGATGAAATGTACAAAAAGGCCGTTGAAATTATTTTAAACGAAAAAAAATGCTCAATTAGCTATATACAGCGGAGACTTCAAATAGGATACAACAGAGCCGCTCGGATCATAGAAGAGATGGAGGAGAAGGGAGTTATATCAGCTCCAAATCACACTGGAAAAAGGGACATCTTGATTTAGATTGGTTGTCAATAGAATAAATTAGCAACCTCATTCGGGCATAACATGTAGGAAATTAGTGAAACTTGAAGTTCTAGGTGTGGAATCAGTAGAAATCGGTGAATTCGAAGGAAACGTCGCAACTCAGGAAATTTATGCAAGATTGCTAAAAGCAAACAGTGCGGAAACGCGAGGAGTGAAAAAATAGATTTCAGAAAATAAAATCAAGAATAGCTCTCTTTTTAAACCCTGCATTGCGAATGCATAATCATAAATTCCTGCAATTAAAGTAAATCAAAGAGCAAATTTTTTTCGTCTATTTACGGATTTACTTGCGATAAATTTAAACATTTTCAACTACTTAAGAAATAATGATTTTCTTGTCTGTCAACCGTACTTAATAAACTCTTTTTGGAAATTTAGTTGTTGAATGAACTTTATGTGTTCCCTGATAGTGTCTGCTAACATTGGCGCCTCCCTCTAGAACTTATCTTTGTTGCTTTAAACGATCGAAAATTATGATGTGTCTAATTACTAAAATTTGTACATGTTGCAGTCGTTTTTTCCTTAAAAGTATTTGGAGCAGCCGTGGATAACGATTAAAAGTCACTGCAACACGTCGTTTTGTAGATAAGTACCAATTTTCGACACTTGGTGGGCTTCTTTATATTTCACATCCATCAATATACTTGTATGGGAATGTCTTTAGCAGTGAGCAATAATTTTTCACCTTGTTACGACATGTTCTTGACAAACCTGGCGAGGTTACGCAACTTTACTACGGAAAGAGGATGTCATATGCATCATCACGAATAAAGCAATGATAGCGAACAGGCCCATTATGCCACTTGATACAAAAATGTAATTCAATGCGAAGTGTTGTGCAACGATTCCAGCCAAGGTATCGGCGCAAAAGGCGGCAAATGCATTGATGAGCCAATACACACCAAGTCCTGTTCCTCTAAGATCTTCAGGGACCTTTTCTGCAATAATAGAAACGAATACATTTTGCGTGGAACCAAGCTGTATTCCCCAAAATAAAACTCCAATATACATGGCAATCTGAGAAACTGCGAAATACATTACGATATCGGCAATGATTAAAAAGGACATTCCGAGTGCCAATAATTTTACCCTATCAACTTTGTCTCCAAGAAGCCCGCTTGGATATGAAGACAACGTCGTACCTAAATTGAAAACTATCATAACCACGGGAGCAAGTAATGGCTTTACATGAAATCCCTCGTTCATTCGTAGTATTAAAAATGTCTCATTCATTCTCGCCATCATAAATATCAGGTTGACGAGCATTAAGAGCCAAAAGGAAAAACCTAGATATTTTAGACTTGCAAATGAAAATCGTTGTTTTATCTTTGGTGATGGCATTGGTGCTTCAGAAGTTATCGCCGGATGGTCGAATCTCTTCGGTTCTTTGATGAAAAATATAAGTAACAGGAAGGCAGCTATAGCAGGAATTGAAGCCATTGCAAAAACGGTTCTATAGTCGTTGTTCGTCACCTTCATCGCTATTATCCCGAATACACCACCAATAAGTGACCCAATGTATGCCAGACTTCTCTTCAATCCATACGAAGAGCCAATCTTTTTTCTTGGTGCGACATCAGCTATGATTGCGTCTCTAGGCGAAGCTTGTACACCATTTCCGAACCTTTCTAAAATTCTCGCTGAAAACACAAGAAAAAATGAATCTGAAATGGCGAGGATTGGTCGACTTATTACAGAGAAAATGTAGCCAAGAAGCATTATCGTTTTTCTCTTTTTCAAAAAATCACTTAGCATTCCGGATATTAGCTTCATCAAATGAGAAAGTGTTTCACATAATCCCTCGAGCACCCCAATTCCAACAACTGATGCCCCTAAAATATGTCTTAAATATAGTCCGGAAAACGAATAGGCCATGATAAAGGAAATATTCATCAGAAACATCATAATTCCGATTTGCCAAACAGTTATTGGAATTTTCCCGTCACGTTCTTGCCTACCTGTAACGTGCGTTGGCATACTAACGCCATCCTCGTTGATATTCACAGGAGTCTTTTTTCTGCTGCTCATTTGAGAAGTGGATTGCTGTCCATCCATTTCAGATTGTACAATCAGCTTCCATTTTATTCAAGTGGATTGTGTATTCTGAAAAAAGCCTGTGCGCCTGATACAAAGTGAATGATGAAACGACAAAACAACGGAGATTTGATGTTGAAAGTAACTGTTATTACCAATGTTGCAATGTCGATACAAGGAAAAATACAGAACTTATTATTGACAAACGTCATTGTCACGTTAAATAGTCAATTGTACTGAAATTTGCGATGAAATTAGTTCTCAAAAAAGAAAGTTACCGTGTAAAACTGCAGTATTGTCTAAGCAGAGAGTGACAGGTGGTGTAAATTGTATAGAACATTGGAAACATGGCTTTGATTGTGTACGATATTGAACACTGTGTCTTCTTCCAATTTGATTAAGTTACGATTGTTTTTAACGGCGCATTAACACAGTGAAAATTTTTGTTTCATCATCACAAATGAGCGCTTTTGTAACGCAATTGATTTTGTATACAAGGTCTTTTTTCGGTACTTTGTGAGGATTTCCCCAAACGAATAGCAGGGAATCATGGACTTCAGTGAATATAATAATGCAACGTTAATCAAACACATCGTCATATTGATTAAAACAACCTTTCAGCTGTATTATTTCGAAAATGAGACGATTGGAAAAATGATGCATGAAACTACGGTGCATATTACTATGCAATGTAGGTTATTTCCGCCTTGTATTTTTTCTTCGTAGAAAGGGTGGTTACATGGACAATGAGTAAACTATTGCTTGTGATATTCTTCTGCTGTTCTCTTTTTAGTTTAAATGCGCTCTCAGTACATTTTAAAATGGAGCAACTGCCTCTCTCAGCGACTGTTAAAAACTCGTTTCCGAAAAGTTTACGTGCCACATGTTTTATAATATCGAATATTGAAACTGGTGTTGTTTTGCACGAAAACAATTCAAAACGTAAGATTCATAGTGGGACCTTCAATAATATCCTTTTCGCAGTGAGTATTTCGAAAAATGCAAACTTCTCATTTCATTCCTTGGATGATATGAAACAACTAGCAAATAATGTGAATGTCTCCGAAGTTATGAACAACTACGCAATAGAATCCGGGGCTACAAATTCAAATTTTTTCGGACTTTCACAGTATGTGGAAAAAAGCAAAACAACTTTGTATGACATGTGCTGTATATTCAAAAATTCCTACGAAACAATCAAGGCGAAACAGTTGTTGCGAAATGATATACGTGACGTTGACATCTGTTTTTTCAAATCACCAATGTCTGGTGTAGGTTGCGCGTTTTTCATCAAAAATAAAAATGGAGCTGAATTTATATGTGTTTTGTATGGATTACTATCCGAAAAGGATGCACTGAGTGATGCAAGGTTAATTGCGATGTGGCTTGAACAGTTTTTTGTTTTTCAGGCTGCAAAAAAAGGGGATTTCATCGCAGAAATTCCAGTTTTTTATGGAAAACAGCCGAAAATTAACTTGGAAATAAACGAAGACCATCTTCTGCTAATGTCAAAGAAGTATCAAACAAAAATAACGAGAACGATAAAACACATTGCTAAAATTGCTGCCCCAATTAATGTTGATGATGAGTTTGGACAAATTTTTTACCTAACAGAAATTTTCGAAAATCCGGTAGTAAAACGGATAAAATCATGTCAAGCTGTAATGAAGGGGAGTAAGTTACAAACGATTATTGATGCCTTTTATTACGTTATCTTTGGGACGACGGTCCAAACAAAGCCTATAGAGAAAGATCAAGATTTGAGTACATCGGTGCAATAATTGAATACACGACTGCTAAAAGAAGAATGCCAACAAATACGATCATCATTGGTTGAGCAATATTTACGATTTTCTCAAAGCGTTTTTCCAGTTTCAATCGCAGCATATTTGAGGCAACATTAAATGCAGGCCATAAATCTCCGGATTTTTCACCACTTTCTACTATGGAAATTTCGTAATTATCAAAAATGGTACTTTCTTTCATTGCTTTTGATAAGGTACTCCCATTTTTTATGGAATTTATAATTGTGCGAATTGTATCCGAATTACGCATATCTGAAAAACATTTCAACCCCTCAATCAAATTTATTTTTTCGCACATCATCAATTCCATTGCAGAGAAAAAATTCATGGCAAAAATTTCTCTCTGCAAGTTCTTTAAGATTGGAATTTTTGCCAAAAAAGTGATCCTCCTCTCCTTGTCTTTGAGTGCCACAAACACCAAACAAAGTATAGCAATAACACAAATACCAATGTATTTCGAATAATGCATTGTAAAGGCGCTTAATTTTATTATGATATGCGTAGCAAGCGGCAAATCGCCTCCCATATCACTAAACAATTCGGCAAATTTAGGAATTACTACTAACAGCCAAAATACTATTACAAGAAGAGCACAAAAAACCAATACTATTGGATAATACAGTATATTTTTAATTTTTCTCTGGACATCAATACTTGCCTCTAGGTAAGCCACCAACCTTCCTAGGATTTCAGTTAAATTGGCGGTTTTTTCCGCAATTTCGATGGCCTTTACAACTAAAACATGAAAATATTTTTTAAGGTGAGAAATTGTGTATGATAGAGGAGATCCATCTGTTATGCTTTGAGTCATATATCCTATAATCGATTTCGCTTCTTCATCTGGAAAAAGTTGTCTGATGACGCAGAGAGCTTCCACAATATCGATGTTATTTGCTACCAATTGACGTAAGTTTTTTAAAAATGGTATTGTGAAATTTTCAATAGGCTTCTTTATCGATGATCTCTGTTTTTTTGCGGATATAAAAAAGAGGCCATTTTTCTTTAGCGAAGACGAAAGTTCCGCCACATTCCTCGCAAAGCCAAGTTTTTCAAATGTTTGCCTCCTATCGTCAAGCACTTTATATTTGAATAGAAACATCTTTACATCTTAAATGTAATAAATCAGCATCAATGTCGCAAAAAATCCGGGCCATGTACAAATTACATATGCCATTTAGTCAGGTTAAACCACTCAAATGCCGCTTTTTGACGATATTTCCCACGTTTTCCATGCTACCAATCAACGATTAAAATTACGTTAATGTTATTTCATTGCGTAACTTTTTAAGAACCATTAAAATTCCTTGATGTACGCGGGCGTAGTTCAATGGTAGAACACAAGCTTCCCAAGCTTGTAGCGTGGGTCCGATTCCCATCGCCCGCTCCATGCTACGAATTTAATGGCTCATTTTTGATGCCAATGTTGTGTGTGACGAGTAGTTTGATTGTTTGCAGTAATCAATTGTAGCAAAAAATCACCTCTGTGGTGGTATCTCTCCACCCTTAATTCCACGAGAAACAGTGTGAAGTTCTCGGCAGCACATTCACTTAACACCAACTCACCAGTTAATCTTTCAACTCTTCTTTTGAGCAATTAGCAACAATGATTGTTACATATAACTTTTTTTAAGTAGCCGACGAACACAATTGTTTTTCGAGATGCTTCTCTTCCTGATTTATTGCGAGCTTTTGGAGCTTCAAAGTATGATTCATTTTGATGATTGAGTTGCAGGCAGCATCCTCTGG
>JAITDA010000079.1 GCA_031282805.1 Holosporales bacterium | reverse complement strand
GCATATTGTTTTGCTGATTCGACATTGCCAGTACCTTTGGCCGTTGCAAGATCGCACATGAGTGTATAATACTGTTTTGCCTTTGTTGCAATATTGGCAAAATTTTGAAACCCTTTGTCGACATTGTTAGTATTTTGCAGTATTATATTAATACCTCGGATCATTTGCTGTTCAGTTTCATAGGCCAGCTTGTCGTTGTAACGCGATACATCATGGCGTCCCAACATATCGCTTATTGTCGAGAACATCGTCACAAATTGAGCTAATTTTGTGGAAAATTTCTTTGCAGCGTCTCCAAAAATAGAATTGGATGCTGAAATTTTCCAGGACTCATACATAATCCCAAATGAGATACCAATGTTGTTTACTTCCTCCATGAATAGGGCATGAATATTTTCATTTTTTAAATAATCCGCATGGCTATGAAACATCTCTTTGTAGGCACCAAACCGCATATCATATTCCTGATAAATGCCACTATCATCGACACTTGCCTTCGTTTTTTCACTCTTCGTTTCCGGATCGTAGGGTATACAAAGCAGACGACCTGTAATGACATCTATTTTATAGGCAGTATAAACCGTACTATTACCCGTTATTTCTCGAACAATTCTTGTCCCCTCTAAATCAATAATAAAACCATCCTTATCGATAGTCATTGCATTACCATTTTCATCTAAAATATTACCGTTAAGGGAATAGTAAGACTTTCCATTGGCCACAATATTAAGCTCTGTGTTGCTGACTTTGCCCTTGTCATCCAATGCATAAAATACGCCTAGTTCGCCTTTTAATCCCAAAAACCAATGAGTCGTAAAAATTGCTTCATAGATAGGATTTTTCTTTTCAGTCCCTTTTGAAATAACGTTCCCTGCAATACCTTCCCTAAGATTTGCTACTGTGAAATTTGATGGTAATTTCGATATTTGGATTGTACCATTTTCTAACAACCCACAAACGAAAACTTGAGCAGTATCGCCCATGGTGAAAGTGTAACATCCTTGCGATGCCAAAAATGTCCTATTGGTTTGATCGATCAGATCATTGGTTGGCGCATGCCAAACAACATTTTTAATTGTTTCACCGACGACCGAATAAAGATATTCTGCCATTTTTAGACGATGATATATCTCCGCAACATTGCGAAAGAGAGGACCATTGACATAGATATTCTTTAGGGAATCAACAACACTCAGAAGTTCATTGGTTACTATACGGTTTTTGATCGTCGCTGAACTTGTCGTTGAAGAAATAGCACCATCGACATAAACATTAACCGTTGTCATGTCGCCGGAAACACTTTTGACGGTCCCATTTTTAGGCATTGCTACGTCCTTGGCCTGCAATTGATAAGTTCCATCGCTTTGAAGGAAAAAAGTTCCGTCGGGGTTCATGCTTTCGAATATTGTTCTGGTAGCACCTTCATCCTCCCGGTTCCACTTTTGTACCAAATCCTCCAATGCTATGATCAAATGCGCCATTTTATCTCCATCGGGAATGAGCTGTCCTCCAACAATTAATGCTTCGGAGCTGACACCAAATAGTACTGTATGATCCGCTTGAGAATTGCCAAGTACGTCTTTGATCGTATCCGAAATTGCTTCAATGCGGGATGCGTAAATGGCCCGTGGATCAGCTAATGCATTATAGCTATACACATAATTAATAAGTGTGGAAACATAGTCCGATAGCGTTCCTTCCTGGGAAGATCCCAAATTGGTGATCGTAACTATTGCGGTTATATCCGTTAAATAGCATGATCCTTTACTATTACTCACGACTGTGGTTTGTTCAGCGGAATTAAGAGCACTCGCAATTTGCCAAATTGGATCGTGGGATCGATACAAGGCGGAAGATTTTAAATTTACCAGACACCGGCGTAAATTATTGTTCTCTTCTCCATTATTGCGCCAGTTTGGAAATTGTTTAAACAAATCATTGATATATTTTACAACCGTCGTATATGCGTTTTGACCGGATATGTATTGGCGCAGTTTTTTAAATACGGATGTGTCCTCGATGAACAAATCTTTATATATTTTCAAAATATCTACCTTAAAGTCATTATCTTGAAGTGTGTAGTCAATTTCTGTGAATTTTCTCCGATTAAAAATATTGAGGAGCTCAGTATTTTTCTCGTTTATAGCGCTAATCGTTTGTAATTTAAATAATAATTTTTCATAATCATCGCCAGTATTTATCGGTTCATATTGTTCAAAAAGATCCAATAAAGTTCTACAATTATTATCCGTCCCATCCCGAATTCTTTCTATAATGGCTTCTTCTGCCGCATTGAGAACATTTTCAACAGTTACATTTTCAGCCATGAAATTCGTAATCAAATACGAAGCGTAGCGTTCAAAATCTAACCATGATTCATAATACTTTGTGCAGCGATCGATACTATTGCATACGTTATCGACGGAGAATGTTACGGGTTGTCCTGAGATTTTTGCGGATAAAAGATCGACATCGCGATGGGGATTTTCCGTTGCGAATTCTTTCTCAATCTCTTTATTGATCACATCCATTTGGCGAATGATCGCCGTTTGATCGATGGCATAATCTCCGGTATAGCCATAGCGATTTGCAATTTTGTGGTAGTCTTTAATTTTTCCATCATTATCCTGCACGTCATATTGCTTGATGTAAGTTTCAATTTCTGAAATGTGGCTGATGATATCCGCTGAAAAATAAGGACTATTACTGGCCATACGCAAGATTATACCACTACTGGACATCGTTTCTTTCCATGCATCAATCTTTTCAGCGGGAACGTTGGTTACATTAGTTCGCATATCTTGACACAGTATACTCAAATTTTCGATAACATTTGAACAGGTGAAATAGTCGTCCATGGAACGAAATTCTCCCTTTGCTGTCGCCAAATTACTTCTAGCTGTTGCCAAGTAACCCGAATTTTTATTTGCGGCTTCGATGTCATTTAATGTATCAGGGATCGTCTTATTCCCATTGTCCACCACTTTTTTTTCTTTATTATTACCCACCACTACGGTTTTGAGAATACTATTTAGCGCACTTACGGCATTGCGAATATTTCCCATCATTTTACTCATTTCATCCGCTTGACGAATTTCCACATTCTCGAGAGTTAATGCCTCATCATTTGCGATGGCACTCGGCAACTGAAATTCAAAGATAATTCCTTTAAATAAACTTAATTGTTCAAGTAGTTTTTTGCGATTTTTTGAATCAATTCGCCAATCATAGTAAATCTTTTCAATATTAATAAACCAATCTTCAAATATTTTAACATTTTTTGAAATTATGATGGATTCAAATGCTCCTTGCAAATTATTTAAATTTTCAAGCAATTTTTTATATATCTCCTGCGTTGATACCGGTAAAGCAACATTAGATTTGAGTATAAATTGTCCTGTTTTTTCGTCGAGATTGCCAAGATTATTCGTAACAATTGTTTTGAGATTCTGAATATAGGCACGGATCGTTGTTGAATCGTAGCCTTTCTTTTGTTCCTCCGTTAGCGCGTTATATTGCTGTAGCAAATTTTCTAATTGTTGTTGTGCCTTCGTCAGATCATCGATGAGAAAGCTTCCTACCGAATTTTGATTAATAAATCCTGATTTTAGTGTCTGAATTTGTCCCAAAATAGTATTCCCGTTGGCGATCCATGTATTATTTCCGGTACCCGGGAAAACATATTTGATTACATTTCCATCGAGCATAATATATTTTAACATTGTTTTCGTAGCTTTTGCAGTAGCGTCCTTTTCACTTGATGGCGTTTGTACTGACCAACTTGTATCATCTCCGAGGGCAGCTTGATCGTCCACGTCCAAATTTTTATTCTTGGCTTTGCCTATGGAAGCCCATTCCTTTGAATTTAAATGAGCGCTGTCGTTTATATATTCTTGTAAATCAATTTTAATATATTGTGCGGCGTAATCGACGACCGCATTGTACCATTTTACAAGAGCGAGGGCAATGGATTGGTCAATGCTGGAAGATCTTAAACGGAAAATATCAATTTTTTCCTCTAATTCATTTAAAATTTGTGTAATTTTATAGAAGCCGTTTTTGCCAACCCGATTGGTTAATTTTTCCAATTCCGATGATTGATTTTTGACGTAGGTTTCAAAGGAATCTTCACCGGTATGTTTAAGGTTGTCGAGAACGACTTTAGCAGATTCCCAGGCTGCAGTTGGAATCGTATCCTGGGACGGCACAATGAAATCGGAAGATTGTTCGATGGCTGTCAGGGCAATGACCTTTTTTACCGATGATGCACTCTGCGTAACGATATGCGTGGGCAGCAATGTGATACTTTCGGTTGTTCCGACGACTTTCGGAATGCATTTCGAGGGAATAATTTGCGTTTGGAGGATGTTATAATCGAAGACTGTTTTGTATACATATGCAAAAGCTTTTTTATAGTTCTGCAAAGATGTTCCCCAGCTACCTTTACTCTTACTCTCTGCGAAATCTTCCTCCGTAGAATTCTGAGGTTTATCTCCATCAAAACTTCTTCCCGTAATTATTTCGTAGCATGCTTTCAGGAGTCTCATGCGTGTATCAGAATTTGTCGTCCAATTGCCATAGAGGGATTGCAATTCGATCGTTTTGTCGGAAACTGTTGTTTTACCGTCCGCCATTACAGTATTTTCATTATAGGCGATTTGATTGTCTGAATTTACGTTTGAATGGCTCCAAATGGAGTAGAGGCTGCTATTGACTTTGTATCCGTCGACGTAATGGTAAATTTTATTGAGTATACCTGTAGTTCCGGAGAAATCGACTTTGGTCGCATCGGCATTGGCATCGACAATGGTAGAATAAGTGGGATTAACTTCGTCTGTCGTACCGGGTTTTACCATCAAATTTTTTACGGCATTGATCATACCTCGGTGTTCGACGGAGTCGGAGCGCCAATTTTTATAGCCCTCTTCAAGGAGATTTAATTCAGTCAGGAGTTTTTTTGCCTGGGCCTGTTGCTGAGCAGCAATCGCTGCATTTTTCGCTGCGTTGACACGATTTCTAAAGGAAGTAAGTGCGGTAAACAGAGCATTGCAAACAGGAGTATCATTACTATTACTAGGTAAATCACTAAGCATGGAATCAATCACGGCAATAAGCTCCGTTGCAGTGGTATTAACGAGCACAGCCTCTGCGTCCCGTTCCGCCGATGGAGCCGCT
>JAITDA010000059.1 GCA_031282805.1 Holosporales bacterium | reverse complement strand
TGATTTTCAGCCCCACACGCCACAGGGAGATTTTAATACGAATTTCACCGTATTTCAAGTATTTCAACTCGTTTCGAACGAATAAATTCTTACACAATTAAATCTCGATCGCTTTGAATGATTACATCCAGTTGCCGAGACAAAAGGTGGCGCTGTGTGCAGTAGTCACAAGGTATTAACTTACATCACAACAGCAAAATGCTGGATTAGCAAGGAGAGTGTTGTTTCAAAAAAAGTATCATATGTGCTTCCCTATTGATGATCTAAGGCTCTTTAGTAGCACTAATTCTGAGATGCTACTCAAGTGCCAAATGTATTATCTTCGTCCGGAATTCGGATTTTCATGATTTAATAATCGATCGCTTTGCGCCAGTTATCAAATCAAATTCGAGCAATTTTTGCGTTTATATTTACCAATGAATATTGGCTGTGTATTGGGCACAAAAACATCTGAAGTAAACACCGAAAATGTGTCGGTTCTTCGTACAATAAAGTGTCTGAAACTGGTGTGTGGTGGGAGGAAGAGAATTTTTAGCAAAGTTTGAAGTTGGACTATATAGCGAAAATTTCGCGCTCGCGAACCGCCGATCTTCACAAATATACTAATTTTATCTAGAATAGTGCCACGCACTTTGATGGAATAGAGGCATCCTTCTTCAAAAAAATGCTTAATTATCATAAACACATCCCACATTGTTGAAGAAACCTTCAAAGAGATGTTTCTCTAGTTCCAGAAAATCCCAATACCTTGACCACAACAAATGGCAACCAACAATCCTTTTATGACGCGTTTGCAAATCGCAACAAAAACAAGCCTCCTAACAACAACACGGACAACTCCTCACACCAGTGGTCCCTGTACACCAGCAGAGAGAAATTGCTGTGGAATATCACCGAACTCCTCCGCCTCCTTTATGCCAGCCTTTGAAATCACATAATCACTATAGCACTCCAGCTTTTTCTCCCCAGCCATTGCGTTAACGAAAAGATGTAACTTACAGAAAGGACTTTGCACAGACTCAAATCTAGCAACAGCACTAGGAGGCATGCATGAACACGAATTAATGCCCTGAATAATATGACAATCAAAACAGTCAAACTCCACATGAGGAAATTCACAGGGACCAGCAATATTAGGGTTTTTGATACGCAGGGCATTGAGCTTGTCTTCAACTGCGCAGATAGTGGGAATCCCCCAATACACACGGCAACTCCAGTCACTTCTCAATACTATCCTCTTGTACCTTTTGTCGTAAAAGAGCGCGTCCATGAAAAAACACCTGATACTACCACGCGTAGTACCATAACAATCCGGAAGCGAGAAATCATCACACTCTGGCCATACCCTCAACGATACATAAGCTGAAGGTTTATTTAGAAAATCGAGTAACTCAACACTGACGGCAATTTCACGACCAACCCCTCCCCTACGATTTTTTACAGCAATGATGCCGTCATAAGCATCACTCTCATCCTTATCCAAAACTGCCGCGAAAGCGCGGCACCCGACTCCATGTGCACTCACCTCAAAGAATAAATCACCAGTAGAGTGGAATACAAGCTCAAGAATCTCCCTTCTGTTAAACCCTTCCGTCGCCAACGCCGTCAACTGCGTGGACAACAACCAAAGAACTACAACCAAGAACCTTTTCATACAAGCATCTTCGATCGAAAAACTTGTGTCACCATACATGAAATTTTGAAGGAAAGAACACATCTTAAAAGTTGTATTTAAACTTTGTTTTCTAATTACCAGCGAAAATTGTTACAGGCGAAACGAAATTTGAACTTTATCAACATTTACTGGAGCGGTGTGCATAAACATATTGGAGAAGATTGTGGTGTACACGTATTGGATTTGGTGCAAAATGCTAATACATGCCATGAGCGTAGCATCTGTACACATAGTCTTTATAGCGTTGAAGTCATCTGCTAAAGGTGTAAGCTCTTTCTCTACTTAGGTATGCAAAACAACAATTACCGTAGGTACTTTTGACAAAATTAGTGACAAGTTTTGATAAAAATTACGTAACCAATTTTTCAAAAATTCTCGCACATCTGGTAATAAAAGAGGATTTTCAGCGTGTCTCTGTAGAGTTGTTCCAGTATATCAATTTATTTCCATTACTTCCGTAAAGATGCTTCAGTGATTCATCAACAAAGTTCTGTTTCTGTCGCGACATTTCTGTAATTTTTAATAAAACTTTATCGGAAATTTGCGGATTATATTGTTCCTTTATTACCTTCACAAGTGCATCTAGTTTTTCTGGTAGTTCCTGTCCAGCTCCTATCAAGTTCATAGACGCATTTGTCTTTGCAACATCGTTATTTGTCATCTTCAATATAGCATTTACAGTCGCATCGATAGCGAAGTCAACAAGCTTTTCTTCTTTTGTTTTCTTTTTTGTTGATTTTTGAATCTCGTTCATAACACTATCGTTTTGGTTGTCGAGATGCGTGATTTGTGGAGGATTTTCATTTCTTACTTGCTCTATTTTTGGCTGTTTTCTACCTCTGTTCCCGTTACGTACCTGAAGTGTAGTTTGGCCCATCTCGTTGGGCGTCAAATTGAACCCTCCATTACTCCCAGTGTCATAATTTTCGATAAATTGTGTTTGGTCTCCATGCATTGTTGCACGAATATTTTGTCCGCTAGCTTTATAGTTCATCATGTTTGATTGCGGTACTCTTTTGCTCATTTGTCGAGATTGATTCAGTATTCCACCTCGTTGAATATCGCCTGACTCTGTTAGTTGTGAGTTAAACCCGTATTCTCGTTTCATGCTTCTATTTCGCCCGTGAACTATGGCCTTTCCACGAGAAATACCAACCTTGTTACTATTTTGATTCACTGTAGCTTCACGATTCCCATAATTACGTATGGGCTTACCTTGTTCTATTCCTGATAGTCCTCCATTCTTTACCCGCATCGTTTCCTTGCTGCGACGCTGCTTGTATTTCGGCATTACTCCGTCCTCGAACGCACCAGCCGCTGCTACTTCCATACCTCTGTCATTATACCCCCTATTGACGTGTCTACGTACTTTAGCAGCAGTCACCCGTGGCTTCCTTGCGTCATTCCGATTGGACTGTGTAGAAGGGACCCTCCTACTACGGCCCCTGCCATTACTGTTAGTTCTGCTTAACCTAGTTGCCGGTGAATATCCGTTATTCGGTCCACCTGTACCATAATTCGGCATATCCTCCACCATATCTTCCGTCATATTCTCATCTATTAATTGTTCATCAGTTACATCAGTCATATTTGGAACAAAATCCTCTGCGACTTGCGGTTGTCCAGTCTCATTGTATTGTGGGTCATTACCTTGGTATACATCTTCTTCAATATCTTGCTGCGTGGCCATTTCGATTAAAACATCAGGCATGCTGATGATTGTATTGATTTCATCATCAGTGAATACCTTCTCGCCGCCAGACCAATTTCCTCTCTCCTCATACATTTTGGCGAGTCTTTGGATCATTTCATTTGATTCCTTCAGTGTATTTTCCATAGATTCTAGTTTTTGCTGATAGTTTTTCGTAATTTTTGCGTTATTCAGTTTTGTCATTTCTATCTCTTTTTTAATCTTTGCACTATTCCTTACCAGTATCTCATTCTTGAGAATTGCATCATTCAAGTTGCTATTGAGCATATCTATTTGTAGAAGTCTTCTAGCCTCTTCCGAAGAGTCCGCTAAGTCTTCCTTAGCCTTCGCTCTTGCCACTTTTCTCGCTTTCATTATTAACGTTTTATTGATTGTCATTGCCTCATTCAATTGTGAATTTAAGCTATCAATCGTGGCTAGATTTTTACGCTCAGTCTCCATATTTGCAATAAGCATAGACCTGTACTCGGCTTGGATTGTTTTAATTTTATCAAGCAGTTTTGAAATTCGTGCATTAAGCTTTGTTTCGAGTATCTTAGCTGCATTAATTATCGCCTCCTGTCTTCGCGTTTTGTCGTTCAATTCTGATCTCAACGTCTCGATCTCGGCCAATGTACCAAGTTCTGCCTCTTGGCTCTTTATGATAATATCAACAAAGTGTCGTCGTTCTTTTTCAGATTTCTCGAGTAACATCCGTTCATACTCCCTCGATTCCTCCTCGAATTCCCTCGCTTTCTGCAGTAGTGTTTGGATGTCATTTTTGAGGTCAATTACCTCCATTTTCAAGGTTTCAATTCCAACGAGATATGTTACTTCTGTTTCATTTGCGCTATTTTCCTGATTTTTAAGCGCTTCCGCAGCCTGCTTCAACTCTTTAGTTTTCTCATTGAGCTTCTCAGTTTTTTGCGAAATCAAATTTTGGAGTTGCTTCTTCTCATTGGCAAAATTTTTATTTGCTGCTTCCTTCTCTTTCTTTACTTTTTCTTCGTATTCCTTCCTTAATTTTTCTGCTGCTTTCAACTTATTGTCGAGGCTCGTTCTCTCCTGCTCTTTTTTCGTAATTTCTCCTTTAAGACTTGTTATTGACGAATTCAGTTTAGCTGTTTCCTCTTGTGCTTTTTTACGTGCTTCATCCCGCTCTTTTAGCGCCTGATTGGTTTCGCTCTTTGCATTCGACATGTTCTGTGCTGCCAGCTTTTCCGAATTTGCCTTATCAGCGGCTATTGATTTTGCCTCCGCGACGGCTTTATCCAATTCGGTTTGAAGAGACTTTATCTTACCTTGATTTTGGACAACAGCGTTACTCAATTCCCCTAACTTACCCTGCAAAGTTTTTGCATCGTTTTGGCTTTTTTGGCTTTCCGCCATGAGTCTCTGTATTTCCTTCTGTTTCTCTATCTGAAGCCTATTTTTTTCCGCTTGGAGTTTCTCTATTTCCCTCTGTTTTTCTGCCTGAAAGTTGTTAATTTTACTTTGATTTTGTGTAAGGGTTGCCCTAATGGCGGCATTTACAGCAGCTGTTTTTTCCGCGTTTGCCTTTGTTATCGTAATCAAAGCATTCGCATCTGTAACAAAAAACCAATGTAAAATAATGACAGATAGAGGAATTGCATAGCTCAAAACTGCGTTTTTTAATATTATTTTTTTCATAACACTAGGTTCCATTTTTGGCTATCAAAAGTTCTAGTCTATACATTAAAGTTACCAAAATAAGGTTAATAATCTGTAAATCTCCAATTGTATTTCTACAAGTAATTCCACTGGTTTATGCTGGTTCCAAGCAATATTCATACAATGATCGAAATATTCGTAATCGATCCATGTAACACTACTTCGTTATGCCAAAAAGCACTGAAACATAATCGGTGTTTTCGAGTTACTGTTAAGTGGTGTCGTAGCATCCCCGTTAGGCGGTGTTGCAGCAGCATTCACTTGTGGTGTCGCAGCATTGCCTGTTGCACCTTGAACGTTCCTGCCCCCTTGAGCATTAACTCGCTGACTAGACTGATGATTCCCAAATCCTCTTCCTCGAGAATTAGCTCCATTTTGTTGTGTTGCTGCAGCAACTTGTGGTGTTTGATTCACAGTCAACTGCTGGTTGAATTGCTGCGCATCCGGTGCCACTTGTTCTGCCACTTGTTCATCCAAACCTTGGTCCACTGGTACTCGTTGCCAACCTACCGCCACTGGCGCTACTTGATTGTCATGGTCATCTATCTGAGGTTTTGCAGTAGCAAGCTTTTCTTTCAAAGTTGCAAGGTCTTTGGTCACAAAGTACCAACCATCTGGTAATGCACGAGGAAAAGTCTTTGGAGATAAGTAGGCTTCGCCACTTTGTGATACAAGATGTCTTTGCTCTAGGTTTTCACCTTGCGCTGCTACTTCTGACACTCCTTGTTGCGTCGCATCCACGACATTCTCAGCCGTTACTTCTGGCAATATTGCTGCTTGTTGCGTCACATCATTCACTTCTGCTACTTCAGTCACTTCATTTACCGTTGCTACATTCGCATCAACCGGTTGTTCTGCTTCAGGAGTAGGTTGTTCTGTTTCAACAGCGGTTTGCGGGGTGTCAGCATTTTCTTGCACTTTACCAGCTTCGGCATCCCCTCCTAGTTCTGCTCCTGCGGTTGAAACAAGGCTTTTAACTAAACTTGCCGCTGGCGATTCTGTTGCTAAACAACTTGTAATACCACTGGTTAATAGAACACTGGACGTTATGTATATGATTTTTTTGACCGGAATAAACACGGCTCTCCTCCAAACTAGTTTCGTCAAATACAGACTTCTTTCTAGCTAAGATTCTAAAAAAACAATATTAAATTTACGTTAACAATAGTAGAATTTTTTTGCCTTTCAGGTAATTGGTGGGCTCGTTGAGAATTTTGATATTGTGTGAATGAAAAAGTTTTTGAACTATTATCAGGATACGTTGCTCTCGCTGAGAGAAAGTGGTGGAGCTTTCGCTAAAGCTCATCCTGACGTTGCAAGTAGGCTTGACATCAAAAATGGGAAATCAGTAGATCCTCACACAGAGAGGATCATCGAGTCAGTGGCCTTCATGGCAGCAAAACTTAATCAAAAGATTGATGATAACGCGCATTCAATGGCTTTTCATTTGCTGTCAGCATTATATCCTAATCTAGTTAGTATTTTTCCTCCATGCAGCGTAGCGCAATTTTCTATGGATAAGGGAATTTCGGTTTCAAGCAATATTATCCTGAAAAAGGGAACCAATTTATTTTGTAAATCTAGATCCGGGGAAGATTGTCTATTTAGAACAATTTATCCACTGAATATTTATCCGATATCGATTTCAGAAGCTAATCTAACAAAAATTTCAAGGAAAATTGGAGGTGCTGACGGATGGTGTATGAAAATAGGTATAAGAACAAACTCGATACCAATTGAAGAGATGCGGATTTCAGACCTGTTGTTTCACATAAATTCCGAGATTGCAGAGGACGCCCTGCTAATATACGAATCAATATTTTCCGGTTCACAAAGATCTGCCTTTTTGCAGATAAATGAAACAAATATAAAAGTAAATAATAAGAATTTCGTACAATGCGGATTTCGTGACGAAGACTCCGTTTGTCCCGTACCAAAGTACTCAAATAATTCATTCCAATTATTTCAAGAGATGCTGCATTTCAAACGAAAATTCATGTTTTTTAAGCTTCTAAAGCTTCACGAATTGATACTGGAATCAGGTATTACTAATATTACTGAAATGTCTTTACTGATAGATATTAACTATTCAGATAGTAGATTAAATCAAATCGTCAATAACAATTCGATACTAATAAATGCAGTTCCGATCGTCAATCTCTTTCCGGTTACATCAGATCCATTCAGGTTTGATGGAACAAAGTCAAAATACCTACTACTCGCTGATCAAACAAGGGATAGCTCCATTGAGATACATTCCATTACCGAATTGCATATGATCGATAGTGAAACGAAGGAAGATCGTATCATTCCTCCATATTTCGCACTACCAACCGATTCAAGTTCAAATAATCTATATGATACGTATTGGGTATGTACAAAAGAATCATCAGAAATCAGAAATCTAGATGGTTTCGATTTTTACGTATCGCTTATCGATACAAAGATGAATCCGTACTCTGTATACGCGAATGTAATTTATGCAAAGTTGTTATGTACAAATCGCACTGAAATCACTAATGTTCCAGTTTTTGCAAATTTGTATGTAGACGGAGTAGAAACAGCTGGGTATTCCGCAAAACTTATCCAAAAGCCGACTGATTCAATCTCATTTGCGGAAAATACGACTTTCCTATGGAATTTAGTATCTCAATTGTCATCGACCCACATTTCCATATCGAGAGCCGAAAATCTGTTGTTAGGAATAAAGGGATTAATCAATATATTTGGAGCAGGATTTCAAGTGAAAGTTGATGAACTTACCAGAAATATAGAGACTTTAAAGGTAAACGAAATAGTGCGTAGATTTGGATGTGATGCGTGGAGGGGGTTCGTGAGAGGAATGGAGGTCACTGTATACGTCAATGAAGAAGATACGTTCTTTAGTCATTTCTTTTGCACGGTTTTGAATCAATATCTTTCGACATACGTTTCGCTTAATTCGTTTATTGAACTTAAGCTTGTTTCGCAAAGCTCCAATAAGGTTATAACACGCTGGCTTCCAACATCCGGAAGAAAAGAGTTGATTTGAAAAAATTGGGGGCTTAATTAGGGACATTCCTGGCCTTATGAATCTAAAACTACGTTATTAAAACATTAATTGCTACGTAAACATTAGATTTTTGCAATGTGGTGTCTCCACAAACATGTAGATTGAAAAAATGTCGCAATAACGGAAGTGCATGTGTAGAATGAGTGTCGGTTCCATTGATATGTGTAGATAATGATACTGGTAACGGTCGTCACGATATTTCCAGAAATGTTCCCTGGTCCGCTGGGCCACAGTCTCTTGGGGAAAAGTCTTGGTAAACTCTGGAATTTAAAAACTGTCAATATTCGAGATTTTGCAATGGATAAACACAACACTGTCGATGATTCCCCATACGGGGGAGGAGCCGGCATGGTAATGAAGGCAGACGTTGTGGATCTGGCAATGAGGCGGGCTATATCATTCTATGAAAAACTTCCATCAATATTATTCATGACGCCAAGGGGAGCGGTTTTTTCGAGTGACATTGCCCGCGATATTATGCACGATAACCAAAACGGGATGATCATTTTATGCGGAAGATATGAGGGAATAGACCAAAGAGTCATAGATTTTTGGAAAGAAAAGTACTGTATGGTAGAAATAAGTATAGGTGACTACATCCTTTTTGGAGGAGAAATTCCGGCAATTGTTGTAATCGATTCCTGCCTCAGATTTGCAAATGGGATTATGCATAATACAGAATCAACAAAAAATGAAAGCTTTTCCGCAGGGCTTCTGGAATATCCGCAGTATACGAAACCAGCAATTTGGAACTGTATGGAAGTTCCGAAGGTACTATTATCAGGAAATCACAAAGAAATCGAATTGTGGAGAACAGCTCAAGCAGAAAAAATCACAAAAGAAGTTAGACCAGACGTTTGGGAAAAATATGAAAACAAAGGTTGACAGCATTGTGCTGTATGCTGAGCAATGTCGAAATAACCACTAACACATAAAATGCATCAAAACTTCAGGTTCTTTTCTGGATGTTCGATGAAGCAAACAGGCAATTCTAAAACTCGTATACCAGAAGTTTTCCGTTTGTACTCGACGAATACACTAAGCAGCCGCTCAATTGTATGCGCGCCAGGAGCCTGCACTGGCTTAGCGAAAATCTCGTCAACCATCTCCTTATTTTGTCTTATGTGATTCGTGGTTTCTTCCATTATACCAAAGACAAATGCACAATATTCCCTAAAAAGTTCTCGCTTCATAACAAACATATTCAGGAAATAGCCGCGATTAGAGCGCATATACTCATCAGCAGTATCGGAATATTCAGGATATTTTTCACGCAACACTTGCAAAGCTGTATCCAAAACTTCTACGTAATGGCCTTTCTTGTATTGCTCATATATTGATTCTTGAAACACAACTGGAAATACAACAACGTCATACTCAGCAATTGTCCTTTTTACTTGTTCAGCATTCAAGCCGTATTTCTTTTGATACTCGTCATCTATCGAATCAACGTACACAAACCATTCGTTCAATTCTCCATTTTTAAATGCAAAATGCCTTCTGTAATGCATCGAGCCAATATAATCTGGATTACCAAGCTCATCCAGATTTTTCCACGCCCAATAGACTCCTGTGAGATCACAGTAACTTCTATTTTGCAGTGAAATGTTGTCTCCAGTATCATCTCCTATCATATTTTTCAGAAGCCATTGCCACCCTCTTTCATCCACCTTTTCGTCTGATGAATTACCACTATGTACACGAACGTCACGACTCACAGCACGACCTAGATGTATCGGGACAAAAACTTCCTTATCGTCCAATAAAGCCGCTGGTTTATGGTATCCAACGACTATTTTTACACTGATATCCTGCACACTACTAGCACGCAGCTTCTGAAAGACGACAGCACCAAACACTGCAGCTATAGCAATTGTACTCGCTATAATAAACTTCAAATATTTCATTTCACACCTATATATTTAGCTAAATCGAGCATCCTATTCGAAAATCCGAATTCATTGTCATACCACGAGACAACTCTACAAAACTTTCTATCAATCACGAAGGTTCCGGTTGCATCAAAAATTGAACTTCGTGTGGAATGATTAAAATCACAAGAGACCAATTTTTCTTCATTATATCCAAGTATCCCTTGCAACTCACCGCATGCTGCTTTCTTCATAATTTCATTTATCTCATCGACTGTAGTTGCTTTCCTGAGCGTACACTTCAAATCCACCATCGAGACATTCGAAGTTGGAACCCTAATGGACGTCCCATCTAACCTTCCCTTCAAATTTGGGAGAACTAAACCAACGGCCTTTGCCGCCCCAGTCGTACTCGGAATCATCGATAACGTTGCCGCACGGGCTCTCCGCGGATCTTTATGAACAGTGTCTACCAACCTTTGATCTCCGGTGTACGAATGAATAGTAGTCATGAAACCGTAATCAATGCCAAATTCCCTATCCAGCAAATAAGCAAGCGGCGCGAGACAGTTCGTGGTACACGATCCATTTGAAATAATCACGTCAGATTCCTTCACGTTCGCATGGTTAATACCGTAGACAACTGTTATATCAGCGCCATCAGAAGGAGCGGAAACTATCACACTCTTTGCTCCACCTTTCAGATGTTTTTCAGCATCAACTTTCTTCGTAAAACGCCCTGAACATTCAAAAACGATATCAACTCCGTATTTCTCCCATTCAATCTTTCCTGGATCTGGCTCGGAAATCATTGTTATATTATGGCCATTAACTGACATCCCACCATCAAATTCCACGACATCAAAACCAAATGTACCGTGAACTGAATCGTATTTTAGGAGATGGATGTTCATGGCTTTATCAGAGAGATCATTAATGCACACAATTCTGAGGGCATCGTACTGGTCGGCCGATTCGCAGTAAGCCCTTAAAATCATCCTCCCGATTCTTCCAAATCCATTTATACCAACATTCAACATTTCTATTCCTTTTAACCTTCCTCTGGATTGACCTCTGCAATGAGCAGTGTGTCAATACATATGTATGGACTATGGCATTTTGCTATCTTAAACTTATAGCCAAGGTTCCACCCTTCTATGAGTGACTTAATTTGGAAAAAATCAGCTGGGTTATGGTATATACTTATCAGTAATGCTGGTTTTTGAGATCTGATCACTTTTTCTGCTCCCTTCAAGAAATCTTGCTCATTTCCTTCGATATCTACTTTTATCAAGCCAACCTCCAATTTGTTTTTATCAACATATTCATCAAGCGTAACAATATCCACAATTGCAGTTTCTTTGCCATTTCCTTGCGCAGAATCAACGTAATTTGTCCTATTTCCTACACCTACAAGATTTGGAATCTCTGCTTTACAATTTTTACTACCAAGTCCTAAATTTACAGGTACGATATTCTTCTTATGATTCATCTCAATTGTTTTCAACATTAGTTCAAAACTCTTTGGCGTTGGTTCGAAACTATAAACACTTTTGTTAGTGTAATCTGAAAGCACCAACGCTGAATCGCCG
>JAITDA010000036.1 GCA_031282805.1 Holosporales bacterium | reverse complement strand
CATACAACGGATCATATCTACTACCGGCTCCACTACCGAACATTTCAGGTATGACATTACTTGCCAGTAGTTGTTTTCCCATTAACATCTGCACTGCGTAGCCATTTTCTATGTAAAATCGTGCCACCACTTCGCTACAAAATAACCTATCATTGCTTTCAGTTATGTTTTCGCCTTTTATCGCCCTAATTAATTCGATAAATGTCATCAAACCTTCATATTGTCTTCCTAAATATTTTTGCGAAAATGTCGTTGTTTGCGTATGATTTGCGCCGTTATTCAGTGTTCTAACGAAGACATTACCACAATACGTTTCTAAAACACTTGTGAAATCACTGATACGGACAAATGGTGGTATCATCCTTAGTACCTCTTCGGCTGTTCCTACCGCTTCCATCACAAATGGTTCTGGCTTTGCCTTATACTGTACGGCACTTATTTTTTCTTTGTGATTATCCATTAAATTTCGCAAAATTATTTCGCCCTCTGCTTGTGACAAATGTCCACCGTATTCATTGTGCATCGGATTATCAGGCATAAGTTGCCGTACGGTGTTGTATATCACCCTAGGACTGTCGTTGATGATAAGGCCACTGTGAGTCAAGCCAAGCGGATTTGGAATCGCATTATGTTGTGATGCGTACCTTATAAGACTTCCTATCGGTCCTCCATCAGCGAAGTTAACAACGCTGCCGTTCGTAATATCAATGTCCGATACTGTCAAGTGATTTATAGCATTTTCGACATCAACATGAAGTCTGTAACATGGATTTACATAATGTACAGTATAATCGTCGGGGGCATGTGATGTACTCATTACCAAGTCCGTTTGCAATGGGGTATCACAAATTTTCATGAATTCGGATTCCTGAGTAGCATTCGTATCGTACACCGCTAACGCTCCAGCCAATAAGTATAAACATTTTATTTTCTTCATTTTAACGCCTCATTACATAAGTTCTATTTATACTATACTTGCAATAAGGTTAAAAATTTATTAACAGGATTGAAATACTTAAAAAAGTTTAAGTATTCGAATAATAACTATTGAACAATGACAATTGAGACAAAGGTTCATGGATTTGTGTGAGCTTAACACCATATGTTGACATTGATGCCATCTTTTGGAAAAAGTGGAACGTAATTGTCAATTTACGCTTCTCTTAGGACTTGTGCAAAAATATACAACTTGTAGCAATTGTAAATATTGGAACCACAAACATGGAAAAATCAGTAGGAATGACTCCATTCTCCCCGAATGCTACCAAGACATTGTCAAAAAAGTGCATTGGAAAAGCCATACCAAGCAGTAGTGCAATTTTTTCAACATATCTTTTTACATTTCTAGGATTGTAGTTCACACAAAATACTGTAGCAAACATGATGAGAGTAAACATTTGGACAATTGAAGAAATTTTGGATAACCAGTAGATTTTGTGTTTGGTACTTGAAAGCCCGGTTTTATCGAGCATATTGATGTATTTTTTCATACTCCAAAACGAGATACTGTTGGGATTTTCCACCATTTTTGTGATATCGTGAAACGACAACTTTGTCGGTATTTGAATAAGTGTAAGTTGTTTTTCATTACTATCACCGACTACTTCTGCCTCCCTCAATTGCCAAAATCCATCGAAAATTGCCGCCTCACGAGAATATAACGATTTCTGCAATTCATTATTAGCATTAAGATTGAAAAATCTGACGTTAAATAATGAGGCGCTCTCTCTATTGAATGACTTTGCATATATTATGTGTGACTCGGATCCATTTATATCTTTGAGCCATATTCCAGAATTTGTTACCGTTAAACTTTTATCAACATCCCTCTCATTTATTTTGGCCTTTATTGATTTAATTTTCATTACAGAGCATGCTGATACCTTATCAAGTATTGTTATATAGAAAGTGCCAATAATAAAAGCCGAAAAAAACAACATCGTCAATAACCTGAGCGTCGATACTCCGGCGATTTTGATAATAGTCAACTCTAGCTTACTATGCATCGTAATAAAAAAAACGATTGTTCCGAGGAAAACTATAAAATAAAAAAATGATGATATTGTGACAATTGTCTGCATGACAGTTAGCTTTATTACTGTTTGGTAAGGCAATGTCACATTAACTACAGAAAATCTTCGTATTATGTCCATTGACTCGATTGTTGCTGTGATAAAGAAAAAACACAACGTTACAATCGCAAAACTGTTTAAAAATGCCTTCGTAACATATCTAAATAAAACACTGTAAAATATCATACTGCCCTTCCTCTTGATAATAAGTAAAAGGTGAAAAATATGACGCTAAAAATTACTATATAGTTAAAAATTATTATGTTGTTATTCTTCGTTGAAGCTTGAATCAATGTAGAAATCGTAATTTGTCCTATAATACCACCAAAAAAGCTTTTTATTATATCCGATTTTTTGTTATTCCTTCCTCTTGGGCGTATCATAAAGAATGCTACAAACATTGCTGTCACAACCGGAATACACGGGGTAGTTAGACGTGAAAAATACTCTGCAATGTAAATACGTCGCCACCGTAAATCTTTTGTCCCATCCGCTAAAGAAAGTAATTCATCTTGCGTATAGTTTCTTTCACTTGTTTGTGCAAGTTTAAATCTATAAAAAAAGGGTGTAACATCATATGCAAAACTATCGAAATTCAACGTTGATATTATTAAATTATTTCTATCAAGTTCTTGTCTGCACCCATTCTCTAATATTATGAATAGATTTTCACCTTGTATAGAATAGGTTCCACTCTTTGCAGTTATTATGTTGACATTTGCTTTCTCCTCCGCCGGCACGTAGGATATAAATACGTTACCAATAGTTGTTCCTCTCTTTTTTCCTATATACACTACAGAATCTCCCAACACATTGAAAATTCCCGGTTTTATGATTGATGCAGATACTTGATTTTTGATTTTCTCTTGAATATCGAAAAAATGCCTATATGAATGAGGAGAAATTTTAGTTTGTAAGAAAAAAATGCTGCATGAAATGCACATAGCAAATGCTAAAAGAGGACGCAAAATTGAGGTAGCACTCTTACCAAGCGTTATGAGAGTAACCAACTCATTATCAACCTGCATTTTGTGTAGAACAATGATAGAGGAAATTAGTAAGCATATTGAAAAAACAGTTCCAGCTATATCTGGTAGGATAAAAGATATCAACCTAAAGAACGTTAACGCCGATATGTCATCCGATACTATAAAGCTCACATATTTCATTGAGACAGCGATCCATGCCATAATACTGACAATTGGCGCAACAACGAGGAAGGAGCCGAGCAGTTTTTTGAATATATAGCGAAAAACGATTGATAAAATCATTGGATTCTACCACGTTGAATTGGTTACGTAGTTCGCTTTCTTCGAAGGAGAAAACAAAAACTTAATTGAATTCACCAAACAAAAAGTTTTCATTGGATGAAAAAAAATTTTGCAACTTTCGATAAAACTGGCGTCCAGAACGCTGTTCATTCCGATGTCCCCTGGCTTGCCAATACCACCCATCAAACATTTGTAAAAAAATCACAATACTGCAATTTTGATATCATGGCGCTAGTCATTGTCATCACTTTCACAAGTCTCATCGATTTTTGAAACTGATGTTATAACCTCATCCTCATTTAGTCTAAACAGTATAACTCCCTGAGCACTTCTCCTCGTTATCCTCACGTTTTCAATTGAACATCTCATAATTCTACCAGTATTTGTTATCATCATTATGTGGTTTTCCAAACCAACTGGAAATGAAGCAACGACTTTTCCATTTTTTTGCGTTATCACAATATTCGTAAAACCTTGTGTACCACGATTTGTAGATCTGTAATGGTACGAAGAAGAGATTTTCCCAAATCCATTCGCAGTGACAGTCAAAATGAACTTTTCATTGTTGGCAATTGTAAGCATCCGATCTTGTATCAGACCGCCATCTACTAATTTTCCAGTTTTAACCAGCCTTCTTAGATCTTCAGCATTTTTGAGATATTCGTCCCTCTCCTCAACATCTCCCATTTCCCATTTATCAAGAATTGCCATTGATATTGCTTCGTCTCCTGATTTAAGTTTTATTCCACGTACGCCATTTGAAGAACGACCGGAAAAGACTCTTAATGCATCAACTGAAAATCTGTTACAAACACCATTTTTAGTAGCAATGAACACGTCATTTTTTGTATCACACAGATCAACGGCCATCAATTTTTCACCCTCATCGAGGAGAATGGCTCTTTTCCCCCCTGAATGGATATTGGCAAAATCTTCAAATTTATTTCTCCTAACGTTGCCAAACGAAGTCGCAAAAACCAATGTTTTTTCCGCTAAATCCTCGTCCTTTCTTATCACCAATATTGTAGAAATAACCTCATTTTCAACTGTGTTCAATAGATTAACCAATGCACGCCCTTTTGAGGTGGGAGCTCCCATTGGCAACTTATACACTTTCATTTTGTAGACTTTTCCTATTGAGGTAAAAACGAGGACCTCATCGTGCGTATTTGCTATTATGACCTTTTGAACGATATCCTCCTCTTTTGTCTCCATTCCATTTTTTCCGCGGCCACCGCGCTTTTGTGTTCGATAAGACGAAAGTGGAACGCGCTTTATATAGCCACCAAGAGTATATGTTATGACCATATCCTCTTTTTGTATGAGATCTTCATCGTCAACACTTTCAAAAACTTGTTCAATTCTTGTTAACCTCGGTGAGCCGTATTTGTTTTTGATTTCAATCATTTCATCTTTAACTATTTGCTTGACCCTTTCCTTCGAACCAAGAATCGATAGCAAGTCATTAATCTGTTTCACGATCTCGTCAAGATCATTGCTAATTTTATCTCTTTCAAGGCCTGTTAATCTGTGGAGTTTCAGATCTAAAATCGCATTTGCTTGCTCCTCACTAAGCTTATAACGATTTGAATTTTCACATGTTCCATCAACTAACTGGAGCATTGCCTCAATATTTTGGGCATTAAAAATCTCCGCCATTAGCCCATCTTTTGCTTCTTGCCTATCTACAGATTGCCTAATGATTTGAATTACCCTATCTACATTTGCAATTGCTACAGCAAAACCGAGTAAGATATGAGCTCTTTCACGGCTTTTCCTAAGATTAAACTTGCTTCTTCTGATGATAACTTCACGTCTGAATTCGAGGAAATTATCGATAATGTCACGCAGCGAAAGTTTTACCGGCCTGTTTTTTACAAGTGCCAACATGTTGTATCCAAAACTCGTCTGCAACTGAGTATGTTTATATAGTTGATTCAGAATGACTTCTCCAATGGCGTCTCTTTTCAACTCAATAACTATCCTCACTCCATCCTTGTTCGACTCGTCGCGAATATCGCTAATTCCCTCAACAATCTTGTCTTTAACAAGCTCCGCTATTTTTTCAACTAGCTTCGCCTTGTTAACCTGGTATGGAATTTCATGCACGATTATGGTTTCACCTGCTCCATGAGACTTGATGATACTCGTTTTGGATCTGACAACAACCGAACCTCTACCGGTATTAAACGCACTTCTAATCCCCTCATTTCCCATGATAATTCCACCTGTCGGAAAATCAGGACCAGGAGTGTAATTGCTAATCAACTCATCGACTGTTATCTCTGGATTATCAATAACTGCACAACATGCATCTATAACTTCTCCTAAATTGTGTGTTGGGATATACGTTGCCATACCGACGGCTATCCCTCCTGCTCCATTGACCAACAAATTTGGAAATCTCGCTGGTAACACAGATGGTTCCATTATTGTGCCATCATAATTTGGAATAAAATTGACTGTATCATCATCAATGTCTATTACTAATTCATGCGCAACCTGTGCCATTTTCGCTTCTGTATAACGAGGTGCTGCAGCTGAATCACCATCCATAGACCCAAAATTTCCCTGTCCATCGATAAGTGGAAGTCTCAAACTGAAATCTTGAGCCAAACGCACCATTGTATCGTAGATTGCAGCATCACCATGTGGGTGGTATTTTCCCATTACCTCTCCGACAACTCTGGCAGATTTTCTATAAGGCTTGTTATGATGATTGCCGGTCTCATTCATGGCGTAAATGATCCTTCTATGCACTGGCTTTAGCCCGTCACGAACGTCAGGCAATGCACGTGAGACTATGACACTCATTGCGTAATCTAGGTACGATTTTTGAACCTCTTCCTCAATCGGAACAGTAACCACGTTTCCTTTATTTTCCATTTTTTCGATCAAACCACACGCGATGCTTGATTATAACAAACTGTTGATATTTTTGCATGTATATTTAGTTTTACAACGTCTTTAACACATTTTTAACACTAAAAAAACTAGAGTTGCATTGGTGAATGTGACATGCAAAAAATTCACCTTTAAACTTGTTAGTAAGTCTTACGAAGAGATGCTATTGAAGGACTGGGACTTACAATGCCACGTCAAAGACTTAAACAGATTACATACGTCTTCGGTTCTACTTTCCACATCTCTCCACTTCTTCGTTATAACAACCTTATTGTCTCCGCGAAATTTTGCTACACCATCGTATTTTGTGATGGCATCCGATTTTAAAAACGCTAAAAGCCCATCGACGTTGTTGCACTTACCATCAAAAAATGAGAACGTTAATCCGGTGTATCCAACATCAACTTTCTCAATGTTTAGTGTTGCACAGTTGATTTTTATCGTAATAAGTGTGAAAAGATTACGCACTTCAGGAGGGACTACGCCAAATCTGTCAGATAGTTCATACAACAATTCGTTTATATCATCTTCACTATTTAACGTCCCGATTTTCCTATAAAATTCTAATCTTAAATTTGAATCTTCAATATATGATGCTGGAATAAATACTGGTACACCAAGATTAATTTGTGATTCACGATTACATTCCGTATACTCAGTGCTGCCGTCATTGGCCTTCAACATCAAGATTGTTTCTCTAAACATCGATTGATAAAGCTCAATGCCAACTTCCCTGATATACCCAGATTGCTCCTCTCCAAACAAGTTTCCAGCTCCTCTGATACTCAAATCATAATCTGCTAAAGAAAACCCGGAACCAAGTTTATCAAGATTTTGTAGTACCTTCAGCCTCTTCTCGGCACTTTCTGTTAATATGTTCTGATCTTCCAGGAGTAAATATGCATATGCCTGACGTTTCGATCGTCCTACTCTTCCCCTGAGTTGATATAGTTGCGAAAGTCCAAATAAATCAAATCTATGAATTAAGATTGTATTTGCATTTGGAATATCAATTCCTGAATCTATTATATTTGTAGAAATCAAAACGTCTATTTTATGATTACAAAAATCTTTGACTATTTCTTCCAACTCGCAACTCTTTCCACATGCTTTTGTAACGCGTAGTTGTGGGCTTAATTCGGTGACAATGCCATACAGATAATCCAAATATTCAATTCTTGGTGTTACAAAAAATACTTGTCCTCCAGAGCTAATCTCATTTTCTATTACAGTTTTGATTGTACTTTTTTCGAAATCGCAAATTACAGTTTTGACTGGAAGCCTATCCAATGGAGCAGTTGCTATCACACTAAAATCCTTAATTCCCGTGATTGCGAGTTGGAGCGTCCTCGGAATTGGGGTTGCGCTCAAAGTTAAAAAATGCGTCTTTTCATGAAATTGGCGAAAAAACTCTTTTTGCTTAACACCAAAATGTTGCTCTTCATCCACTATTACAAGTCCCAAATCGAAAAATTTTACTTTTGTTGACAAGATAGCGTGCGTTGCAATTATTATTTTTGCCGATCCATTTGCTATATTTTCAATATTTTTTCGGAGCTCCCTTGGAGGAACAAAACGGGAAATCTGGCATACCTCTATTCCAAAATTTTCAAATCTGTTTTTAAAAACTTTGTAGTGCTGTGTAACGAGGATTGTCGTTGGGGCGAGTAAAACAACCTGCTTTGAAGATGATGAAACAATAAATGCGGCACGGAGTGCCACTTCTGTTTTACCGAAACCAACATCGCCACAAACTAATCGATCCATCGGAAGTGTTCCACACACATCGTTCAGAACCTCATTTATTGCAACTTCCTGATCTTCTGTTTCTACGTGGCAAAAACCACGACAAAATTCATCGTAATTTTCTGGAATTTCAAGAGGTTCAACCTTGTTCAATTTCCTTTTTGCGGCAAATTGCAAAAGGTCTGTCGCAATTGTCAGTAACTTCTTATGAACACCGACTTTTCTGTTTTCCCAAGCGCTACTACCAAGCGAATCCAGTTGAATGTTTATATCGCCTTTTCCATACCTAAAAACGAAGGAGATATCTTCGACTGGAACGTATAACTTGTCATTATTTTTATATTTCAAGCATAAAAAATCATGCAGAACTCCAGAAATATCTAAATTTACTAAACCTTCAAATATCGCAATTCCATGCTTTCTGTGAACAACATATTCACCAACGGAAAAGTTAACATGGTTTTTGAAAACATCTTTTCGATTCTTTTGGGAAACAAATTTTAATCGCTCTTTGAAAATTTCGATCTCTGTGTATACGTTAAAAGTATTTGACTGAAAGCCTTCTTTTAACACGGATACAATTGCATTAATATGACCATCCTTTACATCGAAAAAATTATTTATTTGATTAATCTTTCTCTCTTTCAAAAGTTCTACCGCTACATTCAGTGCACTTTGAGAATAAAATGAAAGAACTGTTGTTTTGTGCGCATTTTCAATAAATTTTGAAAGATCCTTACTTTTTCTTATGTTGTATAAATACTCATGATTTCTGAAAATCGAACTGGTATTAAACGGATTGATTTTCGATACTTCAAAAATTCGTGGAATTGCGTCGATGGAATTAAAAAACATCTCGTCAACGGCTGGAACGTTTGCAAGCTTGTTGCGATTTCTTTTTGTTGTTTCAAAGAGTAATTTATTACGTTTTTCAACTTCAAAATCAAAAATAAATTTAGTGTTTTTGTCCAAATATTCCAAAAGATTAGCTGTCTCTTCATGAAAATACCCCAAATACCACTCAATACCCGGAAAAAATTTACCATTCTCCACTGACTCAACAGTCCTATCGTTACTAAACCTATACTTCGTTTTGAAAATATGTTTTGCCTCATCTGTCAGTACTATTTCTGCTGCCCTTGTGATTTCAACAATATCTACTGCCATTTGCGAAAGCTGCGACTCTACGTCAAATGCATGAATAGAATCGATAGTTTCCCACGAAAAGTCGATACGAATCGGATTTTTCATTGTTACAGGAAAAACATCAATGAGTTCCCCACGTACTGAAAATTGTCCGCTTTCCCGAACAATTCCAACCTGTTTATATCCGAATCGAATAAATTCATCAATGAGATATTTCATCGACATATTACGCGATACTTCAATCACTATTTTTTTCTGAAAGTACACTGGCTTTGTCGTTTTATAGCTCAAAGCTTCAATCGTAGTCACCAGTACTTTCTTGCCATGCATTGTTAACTTTGCCAATGAAGCAGCCCTCTTTACAAAAGTGGAATAGTTAGGCAACACTGATTCGTAAATACTCGAATCGAAAGGGCAAAGATAAATGACTTCGTGGTTTCTACAAGTTTTTTGTAAAATCAAAAACAGGTATTCCGCATTTTTTACGTCGTTGCAGAGAAAAACAAGAGAATCAAAATAATACAACTCCCGAACGAACGGAACTCGATCGATTGAAATTCCATCCAAATTCGGGAAGTGCATCACCCAGCTTTTTTCTCGCTTGGCTCCTCAAAATACAAAGTTGTAGCAATTATCATGCGAGAGCCCCCTCTCTCTATCACAAAGGGAACCGGTTTTTTGTCGTCCCTTTTAGCAACATTATCCATAATTTTCACGAACTGCGAAACACTCGTTACCTTCTTATTATCAGCAATGATGATTGCATCTCCCTCTCTGAAAAGCGAACCATAAAATGAATTGCTTTTGCTTTCATCGACACTCACGACAATGACATTTACGTCACTACCATATCTTGATTTATACTGTTCTGGTAAGTTAGCGACTGTTACTCCAAGAGTATCCACTGTCGCTTCGCTCTTTGCGTCACCGTTCTTGCCATCTTTGTCTTTAGCGTCAAGATTTCCACCTTCTGAGGCAGATTCAAAATCTCCAATCTTAACTGACAACGCGACTTCGCCCCAGTTTCCGTTGCTCTTTTGTCTCCACACTATAACCTTAATATTGCTACCAATTGCCGCTGTACCAATTGCTACTTGCAATGAATTTTTCTCAGAAATCTTTTTTCCACCAACCTCTATGATTACATCATTTACTTTAACACCCGCCTTTTCTGCAGGACCGCCCGGAACTACCTTCGAAACAAACGCTCCGTAAATCTTCGATTTATCAGGCGTAGAATCTGGTATTTTTATACTCGTAGCTTGCTCTCCATTTACCTGATGAACTTCTGCTCCAAGCCATCCTCTATATGTCCTTTTGTGTTTTATCAGCTGCTCGACGGTCATTCTTGCTACGTTTGAGGGAATGGCAAATCCTATACCTATATTGCCGCCACTCGTTGAAAATATCGCATTGTTAATACCTATGACCTCACCTTGAATATTCAATAAGCACCCGCCTGAATTTCCCATATTTATTGGGGCACTGTGCTGGATAAAGTCTTCGATCATACTCATTGATGTACGCCCAAGTTGAACGTTTCTGCTTTTTGCAGATACTATACCGTGTGTTACAGTACTACCAAGGCCAAACGGATTACCTATCGCAATAACGAAGTTTCCTTCCTCTATTGCGTCGGAATTTCCCCATTCTAGTGGATTTACCTTGTTTTGCAACTCCTTGTCCACCAAACTAACCTTCAGGACCGCAATGTCAGTTCGTGGATCTGTTGCGTAAATTTCAGCAGGCAACTCTGTCTTGTCAGAGAGAGTTATTACTACTTTAGAAGCTTTTTCGACTACGTGATTGTTCGTCACGATATAGGCCCATTCTGGTGTAACCTTTATTATAAAACCGGAACCAAGGGCATTAGCTCTCCTTGGTTTTTCACGTCTTTGTGGAAAATCTGGAAATTCCCCACCGAAAAACTCCCTAAAAAGATCATCAAATGGACTTCTGAATATACCTGGCGAGCCATCCAGGTGACTACTTTTTTCTATGACTGCAACCGCAACCCCGACAACTGAGCTCATTGCCCCTTTTGCTACTTTTGCGAATCCGTCTTCAAAGTCGATTGGGTGTAGAGCCGGTTTCTCTGCCTTTTGTGGTAGAGTCTTTATTTCTTCCTCTTTTCGCGTCACATCTGCATCACCACTCGCCTGAACATCAACATCACTACTCCCATGCTCAGTTGTATCTTGCTTAATTGCTGTAACTCCTTTTAAAATACCAAGCACATCAGACCTGATCACTTCCCAAGTTCCGGCAACTAATAACAAGCACAAAAGTACTCTATAAACCCTCATAGACCCTTCAACAATACTAAATCCACAAAGAATTATACCATGGAACACAAGTATATTTAATACGTAAAAACATGAATCATAAGAATTGTTTTAAATGACAAATGTTTGGATACACCAAAACAAATGCTGTAATTTCAAGCAAATGATAACCAAGCTGATATCACATTGATTAGAAAAAACAAGATGACGAATGCAATAACAACTAATTTTTTGTTTGCAATACGCTTCATATGCGCGTAAACCAAATATGCCAAAGATGAGTACATTAGGACTGATAAACCAATTGGACAGTTCAGCATCACATCGTCGAGTAATCCAAGGAGTACAATCAACATGATAGGAAGATCGAAATCATAAATTAAAATTGTGAATACTGGAATCATTGTTAGCGGTAAAAAGTACGGCGTAACTATTTGCACAATGCAGTAGTTCACAAAACTCGCAAGCGTGCACATCAACACGGCTGCAGCAAGTTGCATTATATGTTTATAATCAATTTTGTTTAGCATCTTCTCAAAGATAATTTTTCAACTTACCAATCTTTCACTGGTTATTATTGTTGTAAATCAATAACGACAAACACATCTGACTTTAATGCGTAAAATATACATTATCAACGGTTTTTACTAACAATTCCATTGCATCATCGAGCAAAATTGACGGGCTTAGTTAACTGTGCTCTCGCAGAAATGACAGTTGACAGTATAAAATATACGAATTTCACACTTTAGTTACCAGTAGCCGCAATTTTACTCTTTCCAAAGTACGGAATCAAAACTTCTGGTATTTCAATGGAACCATCTCTTAATTGGTAATTCTCCATAATTGCGATCAGGCATCGTCCGACGGCAACCCCAGATCCGTTCAACGTGTGCACAAACTCATTACTCTTTGTTGCTTTGTTTTTAAATCTCGTATTCATTCGTCTCGCTTGAAACGTTCCACACCTTGAACAACTAGAAATCTCACGATACTTATCTTGTCCAGGAAGCCACACCTCTATATCATACGTTTTTTCGGAAGAAAATCCCATGTCACCAGTTGATAAAATCACGGTTCTATACGGCAAATTCAGTTTTTTCAAAATTCCCTCTGCACATTCAGTCATTCTTTCATGCTCCTCAATAGCCTGATCCGGCCTTGTAATGCTCACAAGTTCAACTTTTCCAAATTGATGTTGGCGTAACATGCCGATTGTATCACGACCAGCTGCTCCTGCCTCGGATCTAAAGCACGGAGTATATGCTGTATATCTTAGTGGTAAGATATCACCATTCAAAAGTTCATCGTTGTGAATGTTACTGAGTGACGCTTCGGCAGTAGGAATGAGGTACAATCCAGTAGTAGTCTTAAACAAATCTTCTTCAAATTTTGGAAGTTGAGCTACTCCAAACATTGCGTGGGCATTTAAAATTAAAGGGGTATATACCTCCGTATAACCACCTTCTTTAATATGGGTATCAAGCATAAATTGCGCCAAAGCCCTTTCCAGTTTCGCAATATCAGAAAACAAAAAAACAAACCTTGAGCCAGCTATCTTTGACGTTCTTTCGAAGTTCATCATATTCAATTTCATTCCAAGTTCGTGGTGTTCCAATGGCTTAAAATCGAACTGTCTTGGCGTAGAAAATCTCCTAACTTCAACGTTATAACTTTCATCAATTCCGATTGGACACTCATCAGATGGAATGTTTGGAATACCGTACAAAAAATTTAAAAGACTTATCTTTGCATCGTTTGTTTCGTCCTCTAATTTTTTCCTTTCTTTTTTTAGAATTTCAATTCTCGTACAAAGTTCAGAAGAGTTTCCACCATTCACTCTTGCCCGTCCAATCTCATTGGAAACTGTGTTTCTTTCTTCATGCACTTTTTGAAGCTTTGTCTGAAGTGAGCGAAATTTTGCGTCTAAATTCAACAATTCCTGCTCCACAGGTATTTTGTTTCTATCCTTTAAAGCTTTATCCAAAAGTCCAGGATTATTTCTTACAAAAACCAGATCGAGCATTTATTTCCCTATATCTGTAGAAGATATGTCGTTATTCAACTTGAAGTATAGTACAAAGATGCCAAAAATGAACAGTGGTATAGACAAAGTTTGTCCAACGGTAAGCGTCACGTACTTGAAGTACGTGTACGTTTCAACTTCTTTGAAAAATTCAATCACAAAACGTGATGAGGAATACATTATGCAGAATAGCGACGTGATTACTCCACTGCCAACAACCTTAATGCCCTTAAATTTGAAAACAATAAATAATAACCAAAAATTCAAAAATCCTTCGAAAAACGACTCGAATAATTGAGTAGGATACCGTGGCATATGGTCAACGTAAGAGAATACGACAGACATTTCGGATGTGGAAATTTTCCCATAAAGCTCTTGATTCATGAAATTTGCAATTCGCCCTACTCCAACTCCGAATGCTCCTGCAATGGATAATATATCAATAAGTAACTTCCACGGCATATGCACTTTTCTCACAAATCTATACGAGTATATTGCCAAACCGATAATTGCCCCGTGAAATGACAATCCACCATTTCTTATCATCACAATTTCAGATGGATGACTCAGGTAGTATTCAAAATCGAAAAATAAAACATGTCCAATTCTCGCCCCAACGATAATAGATATAATCGCACAAAAAACGAATGAATCAAATTCTTCCTTAGATGGAACAACAATTTTATTATCTCTGAGGATTCGTAATAACCATGTTGCAATTGCCCATGATGAAATCAGCGCCGTAGCGTAAATTATTCCATACCAGTAAATGTTCAGCGTCCCAATAGTAAATGCAATGGGAGACGTAGACCAAATAAACATCCCTGGAGATCAGACTGCAAAATGGGAACCGCAACGGCATTGTATCACACCATAATTGCCAAAACAGCGCTAAATTTCGAAACTTTTGTGCATCTTTCACCAAATCTTTTACGAAAGTATAGGAAAAAGGAGAAAGAAAAATATGAGAGATTGTTAGAGTGAAAATACGATGAAGTATGAATAGATAAATGATTTACAAAAAGAGCAATTTAAAATTAATTAACAGGAATCAAGCAAGAGACACTCAATAGTGATATAGATATTGAAGAAACAATATGTTATATCTACAGGAGAATACTTACTGGTTGAACTAGTGCGTATAAATGTATAAAACGGATGGAAGATACACTTGAAAGACAGCATTGGTTTCACTTGCCATGAAGAAATGAATTGCAAACAAGCGGTGGAATATTGAGTTGTTTACAATGGGCAGAAATTTACATTTTACTCTGAAAAGATTGGTCCAAAAGAACTCTATCTGGTAGAAGTATTTAGCATTGGTGCTTGCTCATATGTAACTGGTCTCGAACCATCTGAGTTTATAGACTTGATAGAGAGTCACGGAATAGCGTCACATCCAGCGATGTTGGCGGTTATGGCAGAGCTTGGAGAACTGTATCAGGAGAGAAGGATACAGGTTCCAGGGGGATCATACACAGGAAGCAGTATGAACTACTACATGTTTGAAGAAGCTAGGAAGATACGCAATAACCCAGCCCATCCAAGACACAAGGAATGTGTTGACGGTCTTCTCTCAGCTGTTAGGAGGAAACATCATGGATAGTACAACTATTAAGAGGTATGCAGAGAAATTTGAAATACTAATGCGAAAGTTCAGAATAAGTTTATGTGAGTTCTTAAAACATAAAAGCCTTTCCCAAAAAGGTACCGAATTCGACTTGATATTCGTTCCAATTCGTGGCTACATCAAACACTTCAACTACCTAAAATCTCAGTAGATGGTATATAACAGAAGGGGGTAAATGAGTTCATATGTGACATGTGGCAAGTGTATTTGATGGAGTAGCCACTGCAAATATATTTGATGTGGCAAAGTACATACTTGAAAAATGTGGAGAGATGCCAGCCAGGAAGCTGCACATACTGTGTTATTATGCACAGGCGTTGAACTTAGCTCTTGAAGGTTTCCCTTTGTTCAATGAAGATTTTGTCCATTGGGATGAGGGACCAGTATGCCGTGACCTGTTTAAGCTGCACAAAGGTTTATACAACGTTGATGCAGAGTTGGTTAAGAAATATATGCTGTCTGAGGAAGGAGTGACTGATGATGAACAACGCAATATCGACAGGATCTTGGAGCGTTACAAGTCATTATCTGGAGTAGAATTAAGCACACTTACTCATGCTGAGGATCCATGGAAGAACACAAAAAAGAATCAAGTCATCGAAAAAGATGTCATGGAGAAATATTACTCTGATGTAAAGGACTTTGTGAAGGAAGAGTACAACGATCCATACTTCAAATCACAAGAGTTCTACGACGACTTAGATAAAATTATAGAAGAAGTGAAAAAAGATGAGGAAAATGGCGAGTTGATTTGTGTAGATTCTTTTGACACGATAGAAGAGTTAAATGAAAAATTGGGCATTTAAGTTTTCTAAAAAGTACGTAAAACAGAGATCTACATTGGAACGTAGCAACAAAAAATTAGCTGAAAAGCTTGATGATATCGTTCAATTAATCAAAGATTGAAGTACGAAAAACAAGAGACTTGGCCTAGACGTCTTGATGACGTAAATAGAGTCATCTATAAAATAGATAATTGTTTTTCAATCATAAAAAGCACACTTTATTTATGGATCATATTGTTTTTGCCGCTATCTAAATAGGATTACATTCCAGTTTCATCATGTTTTGAGGTTTTGTTGAAATTTACGGAAACAGTCGAAAAAATCGATAATTCAAATGCAAAACCTCGTGAAAACACAGCTTTAAAAGCGATAAGAGTTGTGGTGAAGAATTGTATATTCAACCAATCAAGATGCACGAATGGCTTCGGTATTCAGTCTCAGTTCCCAATTGTTTCTGGTACTTTTGTTTCTACAATGTCCTTCAATGCCGAAGAGACCATCCTTGAAAATCAGATATATTAACGTCAATAGCGGATTGGTCAAATTACTCGCTGAGATTATATATACCCGACGACTTGCTGTATGACTTACACATTCGCTCTGCCTTGTAGGCGTCATTTAATATGTTTAATTTTTTGATAAAGACGTCAAACGTTCAACTCATCACATCCAACTGATATGGAATGCATGGATCGTTTAAAGCCTGGCTTGTACGGCAATTGATGGCGTCTGGGGATGCCACCCTCTGTCCATACCACTTCAAAATGCCTGTCCGATGCTGATGTAAATATTAAACATTGAGTCTATACGCTTATTGTTCGAAGTTTTTCTCCGTTTTGTTGGAAATGCAAGGTCTAATCTTATTGGCCCAAGAGGCGTATAATACCTCATGCCAACCCCATATCCGAACAACGGCTTTTTAAAAAAGTGTGGCATTTTTGAAGAATAGACGTTACCTCCTTCCAAAAATGCGACGAGACCGACATCTTCCGTTACTCTGAGTCTTGGTTCAATTCCCATTTCAAATAGAGATTCACCACCATATGGTCTTTTGTCATCGTTAACTTGTCCAACTTTTTGATATCCATAGCCCCTTATTGAGCCCGCTCCCCCAGCAAAAAATAATCTATCTCTTTGAATTTTTCGGTTTTTATTTCGCAAAATTGACCCAATTTTTGTGTACGCCGCAATTACGATGGAGTTTTTAAACATATTTTTTTCAATTGGGAGATAAACAGAGGATTTTCCGGATAAGATCGTTA
>JAITDA010000030.1 GCA_031282805.1 Holosporales bacterium | reverse complement strand
ATTATTAGTACTGGAAATTGAGGACAATAAGTTTGTCTCAAAGCCATTGTCAATTGATGAACTAATCGATAAGTTGATAGATCGTTATGGAATAATTATAAACGGATTGGATGAAGCTCGTTTTGTAAATATGGATGTGCAAACGCATTTGGCTTTTAAGGAAAATGTAGAGGCTTTCAAGAATAAATTACGACAGATAGGCTTCTATACCGATCTTAGTGATGCCAACATATTACAAAAAATTCGTCCACGTTACAAAATTTGATATGCTATGAATCTTTTAGAATTATACTACAATAAGTTTTTAACTCTATTTGTGCAGGAGTATAAATATGAGCTAATGCAAGATACACCCGGGTATTGTATGAAAGTTACCGGTTTGTCTCATGATAAGTTGGAGCAATTATATCCTTTGATAAAGGAACTTAATCCGTCATTGGAGTTATATATACTTTCCGAACATCAATCCGGCGAGAGATATATTACACCTACCAAACTAATCGAGTTAAGGAATGATTTGAATATAACGTTATTAGTGCTCATTCCTGTGAATAGCCGTACAAGTGCGGAAGATTCTTATGGCGATGCAACTTTTAAGGAATTGTCAATATTACCGATTGATAGTCGTGTCTTTGATCGTATATCTTCCGAGATTCCGGAACAATTTAAACCAATAATAGAAGAGCTCTTTGCCTATCTAAAAGATAAAATAAATTTGATGACTACCATACAATATCTTCTATATCAAGAACTAAATGGATATGCAACAGAATCGATAGGTAATGGTATTTTTCTATTTGGTTTGATTCCTGATCGGGGTTTGACTGAAAATATAGAGGTGATTCGAAAAAGACTGGCTTTTAATGTAATCTGTAGCGAATCTCTATTTGATTTTTCCGTATCAGTTTCTGAACGTATTATCAAGTTGCCGATACCTCCGGATACGCTTCAAAAAAGTATCGCAAACTTTCTCCAAATCGAGTCTGATAGCAAAACAACACATGAGTTAAGTTATAACATTCTGGAGAAGTATCCGGAACTAAACTTTGCTGATTGGCAAATTCCTCTTGATCCAAGTAGCAATAGCTTAACTGTCAACGCAGAAATTCTACCAAATAAAGATATGGTGGAGAATAAAGAGGATGGAGGGTTCTCTTTATCGATACAAAACGGGAAAAAGGTAAAACTGAAATTGAGAATATTTACCGACCCTATTCCCCGAGAATCGAAAGACTTGAAAAATTTCAGAATTATCCTCATGAATGTGGATGGGATGTATTCTATTGGAGAGGTTAAAAAGATAAAAGTAACAGATGGGGCAAAATCCTATCGTGATGTTTCTTTTGAAATAGCTGATGGGCAATATGAAGATGGATCTTATTTCTTTCATGTGGTTGCAGAGGATGAACATGGAACAATTTTGAATCAAGATGATCCGTTTCGACAAGAGTCCGTGCAGGAGCAATGGGAAATAGCACAAAAAAATGATGCCGGATTAACAAAAAGTCAATTTCAGATGGAGCACCGTGTATTATTGACAAGCGACACGGAGTCATTCTACCTAAGATTAACAGATGAAGAACCTGAATTAGTGGAAACACGGAAAGCGAAAATAGATAATCGGTTGGAAGCCTATTTTCACTATCGCATTGAAAAGATAAGGAATAATAAAGATTTAGATAATCCGGAGCCGAGAAGAGCAGAATGGATTGAAGGGAATCTACTTTCGAGTATATTTCATATACAATATAATACTTCGCATAACTATCAAATTATTTTATCAAAAAAACTGGTTGATATAGAACGAAGTCTTTTGCTACACAATGACTCTGCCGGATATTTATCAGTACAATTAAGTGCAAATCAGACCGACCACCAATTACAATCCTGCCAATTCACTTCTGCGAATGATAAGTTAGTTTTCAGTCTACCTCTGAAAGAAAAAAGGATTGAATTGTTTAAAGCGATTCAGGAGAGTGCTTCTGAATCAACGGGTGTTATAGAAACGTTTGATGTTTTCAATCACATTCAGTTAGTAAAGGATTATTTGTGCGAATATGAGAAATGGTTTGCTGAGATAATAAAGAACAGTAATGATTCGCAGATAAAAAACATCTTACAGCAATTAGATGTTGTGTCTCTTTCTGTAGAAATGCCTGATGCCAGCTACAGTTCATTAAAATTGATAACTCCGTTGCACCCACTCCGTTTAGCATGGTTGGTCAATCTATTCGATTTGTTTCAAAACTGGGAAAAACAGTCTTATGAAGTAATCGATTATCAAAAAACTTGGTGGAAAAACTTGGAGAATCTTTTTTATGGTGATCTTGTACCAGAAGTCGCTCCTTTGGTTTTGGTTGACTCTCAGAAAACAAACTATTACCAATATATTGGAGAACTGACCTATGGTTGGGGTATTTATGCAGATCCGTCCAATCACACAAATGATGCATTTGTAAATATCCACAGACAGATAAAATCATATTTGGCTTCGATTCTAAATATTGCAAAAGAAAAACGCATTGATAGTGATATAAACCTGTCGTTAGTTCTTCGTCACTTGAAAAATTATATTGTACAGCACCCATACACTGATAAGTTGGTAATCAATATCTTTAATCCTGGTGATGCGGCTGTTTTTGCACGAGCAATGATCGAATTAGAGCAGTCAGGATGTGATTTGCAATATGAAATACGCTTATTTACAGAAGATAAACT
>JAITDA010000021.1 GCA_031282805.1 Holosporales bacterium | reverse complement strand
CTCCAGCGACGCCTCCCAAAAGTGCACCAACCAAGGCGCCCCCACTGGTACCTGAAGTTACCACAATATTGTCTTTGATAACTTCAAATTTAAGTATATCAGAATAGGAGTATGCAATGATATTATCATATCTCCCGTTTGACTGTATAGACCAAAGTCTATGATTTTCATCTATATTTAAAAAATTCGCTACGCTGCGAGAGGGGTCAAGTTGCAAAAACAATTCATGGCCATTTTCGCAAAATGCTAACAATTTTCGAGCATTTTCGGAGTTCATTTGTTCTAATCGTTCTTTAATATCTGGAATATCAACAGACCAACATTTAAAGCATTGTTTACAAACAGGTTTTCCATCAGCCGTTTTTATTTTTCCCCAACCCGCTTTTTCGCCACAAATAGTGCATAAACCTTTCTGTCTTCCAACCAAAATACCCACGATACCACCTCCTCAAAAGTTCGACAGGCAAAAACACACCTATCAAACCCTTACAATAGCACAAAAATGCTAAAAAGGGAGTGAAATACATGGAATAGTGTCGAAAAGTTTTTTATTTTTTTTCAAAACTAGAAGGAGGGTGATTAATGTATCTTGGAAAATAAGGATTAAGGATCGATGGGATCTTTATTAATACTTTCGAGTATATATATAGGCCTATTTCTTACTATGATTCTCTTCAGAAAGGAGTGGATTACTTTGTTTTTCTTTTGCGAGCTTCTTCTCTAAAGCTTGCATGCCGGCACGTATTAACTCTAAAGTCGCTGCAGAGCGACTAGGAAAACGATTGTTAAATCGGAAATCATCAATTTCCTTAAGTGTCTCCTCATCCACAATTACCGTGTACCTTGGTTTATTAGTTGGCATAATATCACCCAGTTCATAGTATACACGAGTTCTTATAATTATTCAACACAAAAAAAGGCTTGACAGTTCTGACGTTCTGAACTATAATACAATAAAGGTTCTGAACTTCTGACCAAAGGAAGGAGAAAATGAATATGGCGACTAATCATAAACGGATAACTTTTGCTGTAACTCCGGACGTAAAACTTATTCTAGAAAAAGCGAAAAAAGAGATATTTTACAATCAATCTCATTCTGAGATGGTTCGTGAACTAGTCAAAATGGGAAGTAATTTTCTAAGCGATGGAGCTAACCACACACAAACGAAAGAGAGGTGAAGAATAATGAGCACACCTGAGATTTACGCAAACGACCTGAGTGCAGTTGTTGCGGAGGAGGTTGACAAGGTGCTGGCTAAGGTGCTGGCACGAAGGAGAGAGATGCACACCTTCGAGTTAGCTGAGGAACTAGAAGGTAGGGCGGGTGTTGAGACTATCCATGTTTTACCACATGCGAACTACACTGTGGCTACGGAGACTAAGGCCATATTTAAGACTGGCCCGGCAACAATTATAGTTATTAACTAATCCTTGTAGCACGATACTTGCCTTTGATATAAGTGTGGAAATATCTACCATGCGATGGTGCGTTCATCAGCTCACGATGAATCGACATCGGTACATTATAATAGGCATACAAGCCTCCGTTTTGAAAGGAAATATGCATTGTACCATTCTCATATCCAACACAGGCTAAGTCACTAGAGTCAACGGGTTCCATATCCAAGGTTTACACCCCCAAATACTGCCGCCCTACCGTACCCCTATTGTAACACAGAAGGAGGTAAATAAATTATGAATACAGAAGATGAACAGCTAAAAGACCAGAGCAATTTTATTGCTGAAGCCAAGGGCGATATGAAAAAGCCCAAAGGCGAGATGCAGACTTGTGAGTTAGTTAATAAGTTAAGAGGGAGAGAGGGTGTCAAGGAGATCAACGTCCTGCCCTATGGTAACTACACTGTGGCTACGGAGACTGAGACACTATTTGATACAGGACCGGCAGTTATTTTGGTTATTACAGATTAGGAGGAAATAAATGGCAAAACTACCAAGAATGAGGAAAGCAGATGGCGTGTTTAAGATAATAAAAGAAATAGATCCAGACACGAACATTACCCTTTGCTACATTAAGCAGCTGATCAGAGCAGAAGTAGTTCCTGTTATTCGTGTAAGCTCAATGCATCTTGTGGACGCAGATAAGCTAATTGCATATATTGCAAAGGGGCCGAAAGATATGTGTGAGAAAAGAGAAAAAGGTGTCATTCGGCGTGTAAAGACGTAAGCTTAGGAGGTGTTGCGATACATCAAAACGAAAGAGGTGAGGAAATAAGTGATTGAACCAAATGAGAAACAAGAGTTAGAACATCTAAAGCAGTTAGCCGAGCCATTAGTAGAGTATTTAAAAAATGAGAAGTTTCCACACTGCGCTGTTGTCATCACAGAGGAGCGTATTCAACTTGTCCGTACAGAAATGAGCAGCCCGACGAAGTATTGTAAGCATGGCCTAGAATTCATTAGAGTACAGTAAACACTGCACTCTAATCGGGAAAAAAGAGGTGCTAAATTATGCAAGAACAGTATTTCAAAAACTACAAACATATTGGCAAGTGGCAGATAACACAGATATATTTCAGTAACATACCAATAAACATAGAGTATTACTGGTATCGTTTCTCAAAATCAATTTTTAGAAAGGAGGAGGAACATGGAAAAAAGACAAGAGTTGGTGCTAGTGTTAATCTTCACAATGATTTTCTTAGCTGATAGTATAATGGAAAATTTTGGTATAATTGGGTTCTGTATGTGTACAATTTTATGGGGCATGTTAACTTGGCAATTATTAAGAGAGAAAAGGAGTGGCAGGTATGGAGGATGTGTCAAAAATATTGTTAGAGCTTGCAAAAAAATATCAAGAGTTATCTGCTGTATGCGTAACACTAAGCTGTGCTGCGAAAAAGGCAGAAGCTTTGGAGGCCAAAATTATAAGTGAGGAGTCACAAACCCCGATTGTAACATACGAAAAAGTGCGTGAAATGCTCCTTTTAAAACATAAGCAAGGGTTTGCAAAAGAGATTAAGGAGCTAATAGAGAAATATGATGCGACTAAACTAAGCGAAGTAGCACCTGGCGACTATGCAGCGTTGCTAGAAGACGCTAGCTGGCTGGTATCAAAAGAGGAGGAGTGAGTAGTAAAGGTGAAAAAACACGCATTATTATCAGCGAGCAGCGCACATCGTTGGTTGACCTGTACACCTTCTGCGAGATTTGAGGAACGGCTGCCAGAAACAATTTCAAAAGCCGCAGAAGAGGGTACAGCTGCTCATGAATTAGCGGAATACAAGCTAAAAAAGGCACTTGGGCTAAAAACTAAAATCGCCTTACCGATATCTGTTTTCTTTGACAGAGATATGGACACGTATACGAATGACTACGTGAGGTTTGTGATGGGGTGTATGCCTGAGGATGGGAAAGAAGGATTAGCATATATAGAGCAGGAGCTAGACTTATCTTCATACGTGCCAGAAGGTTTTGGTACAGCTGACTGCATCACAGTTTCTGGGAGTAAGATGCATGTTATAGACTTAAAATATGGGCGCCGCACCGTGGAAGCGAAGGAGAACCCACAGACAAGACTCTATGCCCTTGGCGCATTAGAGTATGCAAGGGTTCTATTCGATATTAGGTCGATACAAATGACCATCTTTCAACCACGTTTAGATAACATAAGTACAGAATATTTGGAAGTAAAAGAGCTTGTTTCATGGGGACAAAAGGTCGTTGTACCCAGAGCGTGGTTTGCATTTATGGGATACGGCGAATTTAAAGCCGGACATCACTGTAATTTTTGCAGGGCCAAGGCTGAGTGTAGGACCTACT
>JAITDA010000058.1 GCA_031282805.1 Holosporales bacterium | reverse complement strand
AGTAGTTGCTACGGGGACTTCGACAGCTATTGGTATTAATAGCAGCAAAAAGTAGATAATGATTAGGAGATTTTAGAAATGAAAATTTATGAATACGAAGAAGATCAGGTAGCAGCTTGTGTCCTTTGTTTAGCCTGTACGGCCTGTATTGCTTGCACGGCATGTGGTGGGTGCATTGTAATTGCAGCAGCAGTTTCTCTCCTTCCTGGCGTGGATGTTGCTGCTGGCTTGGTAAGTGCTGGCGTTTTGGCGGCTGATGCGGCAGGCTTCACCGCGGCGGCAGTCGCTTCTGCGGTTGCCATTGCAGTTAACACAAAATAATTGTATGCCGTATTAATACAGAGAAAGAGGTTTCGGTATATGGATATATTTTGTAAAGGCCAAAAATACATTTATGACAATACGGTTGGAATGATTTTCCCGGCTAAAATGTTTAATCCAAGTAAATATCGCTCACTTTGTAATTTGTCAACTTGCAAGGTAACCAGATTAAAAATCGACGATTTCTTGCTAAAAAAAGGCCATTCTTGTAAACAGCTAATTCTGGAAGTTACGTCGTCGTGTAGTTTTAGGTGTAAGTATTGCATATATAGCGAGCACTATCCGCAAAGCAGAACACATGGTTCCCAAAATATGAGTGAAGAGACTGCTAAAAAGGCCATAATGAAATATTTGGAATCTTTTAAGATCATAAAGAAGGTAAATTACTCTAGAATACCAGTCATAGGGTTTTATGGTGGAGAACCTTTATTGAATTTTGAGTTAATAAAAACATGTGTTACTTTTTGCAAAGGAATATATAATGGAAACATACTTTTCAATATAACTACAAACGGTTATATGTTGGATGATGTTGAAATCCAGAACTTCTTATCGGAAAATGATTTTAGCGTAACAGTTAGTCTAGATGGTGATGAACGCAATCATAACAGAAACAGAATAGATCAAAATGGGTTTTACACCTTCGAAAAGGTATATACTAATGTGAAAAAGTTTTGGAGCAGAAATAAAAATCTGAAATTATCTATAAGTGCGTGTTATGATTTTTCTTCTTCCTTAACTACTTTGAATGATTTCTTTGATAAGGAAGATTATCCCATATTGAGATTGTCAATGGTCAATCCCGATAATACCTCATATTATGATCGTTTTTCTCAAGAAGAGATAAACAGGTTTAATGAAGAAATACAACGGTTGAACAATATTTTTTTTGACCAGATAAAAAAACAAAATTTCAAACTTAATTCATTTCTGGGTTATTTGTTTGCTGTGCCATTGATGGAATTTTCTTTTTATCCAAAACTTAAACAGCAAACTTCTGGCTTATTGCCTTGTTCATCTTGTTGTGTCCCAGGTGAAAAAATTTATGTCAATACCAATGGTAAATTTTTGGTATGTGAGCGGGTTTGCCAAGATCTAGTTATTGGTGACGTAGATATGGGCATAGACCTGGCAAAAATTGAAGAAATTTTAAATAGATTTAAAGATTTGCTGGGGAATCGCTGCGGAGATTGTAATGTTTCGAGGCTGTGTAGTGTTTGCTTTTCTAACGTTAGTGACAAAATGAGTGATAAGGATATGGACCTACTTTGTTCGAAGCAGAAGAATAACATTCGTGGAGCACTGACAGAATATGTTTCAATTTTGGAACTGCGACCCGATTTTTTTGACCGCATCAGTGGTCAATATTATTCCGCACTGAAGGCAATGATAGGAGATTGCAGAAAATGAAAAAATATTTCAGACTTTATCCCGAGTGTTATTTGATTCCTGGAATAAGGAGTGCTGTTATTTATAATATTTTAAATCGAAATGCTGTTGAATTAAATGGAAAAGAAATGGAGACTGTTATTGCTTCTGAAAAAAACAACATTGTAGATAGCGAAGATGAGCTTTTCGGTAAGTTAGCGGATTTTGAATATGGGTGTTTCTTAGATTCACAGGTTTATATCGACAAATTGAGACCGTATGATGCCTATAATCTAGAACTGTTTTGGAAAAACATACCCAACATTCAGTTCGCAATCTTCCAAATAACAAATGATTGCAGCTTAACCTGTGAAGATTGTGAGATGTCAGTCTGTCCTTCTTGTCTAAAATTCCCTGACTATTCAGCCTCGAAACCATTGCAACTTAGTGATTATTCAAATATACTTCCGAAATTGAGAGAGCAAGGTTTAAAAAAAGTGATATTGACAGGAGGGGACATCTCTAAATTTTCGCAACTTAGCAAATTAGTAAACTTGATCAAATCATTTGAATTAGATATCCTTATGTGCGTAAATGGTTTACATCCAATCAATGTCAAAGATAAAAATATCGAAATCTATTTAAGTATGAAAAATGGGCAAAGTATAGATCAAGTGAATGCCAATTTCAAGGAGTTCAGTAATGTTACGGTTTTTTGCCGAGATAACTTTTCTAATATTCCATCAACCTGGAGAAGTGCTAAAACAATAACTAAAACATTGACCCACTCCTTCTCTCCAGTGTCTATTGATGAGTTTTTTGTAAAGGAACATTACGTAGCATGCCTGCTGGGCAAATTGTATGTGAATCATGTTGGAGATATCTACCCTTGTTGGGGAAATACCAAAAAGAAACTCGGCAACATATTGAATGTAAATTTGGCGAAGATTAACTTTGAGCTTTATGAGCAATTTTGGAGAAAATTCCCAGCACTGTATGGATGTCGAAAATGCCCAAAATACCATGGTTGCAATCACTGCTATCTCAAAATGTTGGGGCCAGAAAGGGCGTGCTGTGAATGAAAATAGAGATTAGAGGGCTATCAAAGAGCTTCAAAGCTTTTAAGGTCCTAGATAACATTAGATTAACAATTGGCAAAGGAGAGATTTTTGGGATTTTGGGGCCAAATGGAGCTGGGAAATCGACACTAATCAAAATAACCCTTGGGATTTATGAGGCACCTCGGGGTTGTGTTTTTGTTAACGACATAGACGTTTGTAGCTCTAACTACATAAGGGTTAAGAAACAAACTGGTTTTTTATTAGACAATATCAGTCTGATAAAATCCTTTAGTGCTTGGGATAATGTTGAGTTTTTCGATAGAATATACTTCAAGGATGATACTAATGAAAACAGAAAGAAACGGATACACCGAGTTCTTCAACTGTTTGGGTTAGATACTTGCTCTCAAAAACAGGTGATTTATCTTTCAAGGGGAATGAAACAAAGGGTTGCCTTAGCTAGGGCGTTGATCAATAACCCCCAACTTTTGATTCTTGATGAGCCTAACAGAGGAATGGACAGAGAAGGTAAAGTGATTTTAAAGAAGCTTTTGATTAAATTGGCGGAAAAAGGAACGACCATCGTCATAACGTCTCATGAACTGGAGGACCTTTCACTCCTTGTTCAAAAAGCGGTGTACATGGATAAGGGTAAAATCCTGGGAGAAACTTGGATAAAAAACAAGAACCGTATGGATCTCTTAGAATTCTATGATTCACACGTAGGTTTGAAGGATGTGGAGGATATAATGATATGAATTTTTTAAATCATCCTGTCTTTTGGCGTGAAAAAAAGCTAGCAACTGGCGCAGGAATGATGTCTTTTTGGGCTTTATTGATGCAGATTGCTCCTTCCTATTCAATCACAAAAGCGTCTGCTGGTAACATAAAAGATTTTCTTGTGGTGTTTTCGGTGTGTTGGTTTACATTTGTTACGTTTGGACAAATAAGCAACCTTAAAATCGATGATATAGAATCTGTTGCGGCAACTCCTCTAGGCATTAAAGGGTTCCTGAAAGGGAGAAGCTTTTTCTCTTTGCTTAAATTTTCCCTTTACACAATTTTAATTATGTCTTTCCTATACTACAATAGATTTGATGCCATCAGGAAACTAAGACCGCCCAGCATAATCTTGTTTCTATTCATCCCATATCTTATCTATCACTGGGCCTTGTTTTTAAATATGCTCGGGCTTTTAGTTCCAGATCGTTTTATTACCTTTACCGTGTTGATCTTAATTGCGCCATCACTGTTTATAAGTACCTTTTCTGGCATTATGCTCGAAGGGCAGGTCAAAAATATCGTTCAGATGTCAGCGGTCCCTATAATGGGAGTTTTGGCACTAATTGCAAACAAATTGATGTCCAAATTCGTCCCGAAGGAGGCGATAAGAGACAGATGTTTAAGAGGTTAATTTCAAAAGAATATCTATGGGGAACCTATCGCAATCCCAAATTTATCCTTTGGCAACTCACGAAGTCTTTTGCAATTCTCATTGTTACCCCTAAGGTTCTCATAAATACAGAAAACGATATGTTTTTAATTCCAATATTTATTTTCTGGTTTTGTCGTGTATTTTTGTGGGGAAACTTTAGACCTAAAAGTACAATAACTCTCCTAATTACTTGTACGGATAGAACATTGGATAAAGTAGTGACAACAGAATATTTGATGAGGTTCGGGATGTTCTTTTTAAGTGTTTTGGTTTTCGGTCTTTTTGGGGGTTATTCAATAGATTATTTGCTAGGAATCTTGGTAGGTGCAGTTTTTGTATTAACCTCTAATTTGTACTTTGTGTGCGGTTCTGCGGTGGTGCAGTTCTTTTCCGAATGCCATTCTGTGTTTGTTCCATTAATGGCGTTTCTAGGTAATTTGCCACACCAAGCTGTTAGAGAAAGCCTGATAATATCGGAATTTGTAGTTTTTTTATTTTGTATGTACGTTGTCACAAAAGGGATTAACAGTTTTCGGGTAATGGAATCCCTTCAAAAAGGCGCGACCCTGGAGATAGACGAATGAGTGTGTTAAACAATATACATGAAAGAGTAGGAAAAGACTTTGCATTGCAGATTTTAAAGCTCTACGAGGAACGAGATTTATTTGTCAATCCACAAAACGAACAATATCAAGAACTAAAAGAGAAATTATTAAAACAAGATCAATTAACATTTCTATTGTTAAGAGATTTCGTGTGGGCAACAAGAGGCTCAAAACACACGGACTTATTATTGCTAAATTCGGATACCACTAGCAGTTTTTTTAGTCAGAACGGTAACCATCCAATTGCAGAGACGTCCTTAGCAAAAAATGAAAATTACATCAAAATTGGCAGTTTCTATGACATCCATATGGTAGAGGTTTTTGAGAAAATTGAGAATATTCTACACTACAAGAAAAATATTACTCTGGATTTGCGTGATAACCTAGGAGGAAGGATAGAAAATTGTCTTAAGTTGTTTGCCTATTTTATGCCAAATACTTCCAATTTTCTAACCTTAAGATACAAGAAAAAGGTGGTTTATAGTAATGTAGAAAGCATAGGCAATCATAACCAAGCCAACGTTGAGATATTTATAAACTCAAACACTGCTAGTTGTGCGGAGATTTTTGCTTTTGGGTTGAAACATTTTTGTTCTAGTGGAACAAAATTAAGTGGCTCCAACCCGGCATGTAAGGATTTTGGCCAAGATATTTTAACTTTTGATGAGCTTGGAGTGAGGATGAGTATAGTTTCTTTCATGTGGGAAGTTGATGGGTATAGTATATATGATTTAGTTCGCAAATATGATATTTCACCATTACCCGGAGGAAAAGACACAATCTGTTCCATGCAACCTACGGCATCCCAGCAAGGTTGTATTCAGCTCTGAGTATACACATACACACAACAGATACCCAATAACAAGCTACCGCTCGCGCACACGCACAGATGATATTCGGATTGGGATATCATAGCTTAGATATACAGATATTGTAAGACGTCACAAGAGAAGAAGCGAAACTCGCGAGAGAACAACGCAAGTTGTCACGTCGTAAAAGGGGCGGCAAGAACAGAGAAAAGCAGAGGCGGATAGTAGCGAGATTACATGAGTATATTGCCAACCAACGCAAAGACTTTCTGCATAAGCAAAGTAGGCGGATAGCCAACGACTACGATGCGGTGTGTATCGAGGACTTGAATATGCACGGCATGGCGCAATCTCTGAACTTCGGGAAAAGCGTAATGGATAATGGGTGGGGAATGTTCACTGGTTTTCTAAAGTATAAACTGGAGGAACAGGGGAAGAGGCTTATAACAATCGACAAATGGTTCCCATCCAGCAAAC
>JAITDA010000019.1 GCA_031282805.1 Holosporales bacterium | reverse complement strand
TTCCCACTTTTTCAAGATTTTTGTAAGTCAGGTCTCCCGCACTTTTTATCAATGAAGAAATTTTAAACAATGATGGATAAAGCGTATTTTTACTTAACTTCAGCTGGTCATTTGCATTAAATAATCCATAACTTCCTATGACAACAAACGCAGCAGTTGAGATCTTGGCCACGAGTATGGCCTTGTTCGATTGATATATTTTAGAACGCATCGGTGAGGCAATTCCTTCTTCGGTGAATACCTTTTTCAGTAGCAAGTCCTCAAAGAAAAAGATCTTTTTTACCGCAATTGATTCACTTTTTAGTGATGCTGAAACTCTGCCTACTTCATTAATGTCTGCATCAGGAGTTCCTATAATTGCCATCGTCTCATCGTTTGATGATTTACCATCATACGAAAGAAGTGGTACCATTTTGCTATCCCCGGTGAAATAAAATCCCCTAAAATAAAATCTCTCTTCAACAGAAGATGTTTTAAATATTGTATCCACGTAGATTGCGATGGAATCTTTTGTTGTCAGTAATTCGCTCGGAAATACAAAAACCCCATCCCTTGTGGCAATCGTAAAACTTTCGGAAAACATTTCCATTCTGATTTCATTAAGTTCGTTTTCTAGGGTTGCGAACCCTTCATCAATTATCCTTGGATTGTAGACAACATCAACTACATATGGTGATGACCAGCCAAGCATGTTTTGTCTGTTTCTAACAGGGATTTCGGAACAAAAGCTCTGAAAACCTGGTATAACATCCGTCTTAGTTATAATCACGTACACCGGAAGTTTCATCCCAAGGTAACTTTGGGCAAAATTCAGTTTTCTCGCTACATATTGGGCTTTTTTGCGTAACTCCTCTGAAGTTAACTTGTTCTTGCCATAGAGCTCATTCGCCGGAATAGTGAGAATAACTCCATTCAGTGGCTTTCCTGAACGATAACGTGTTAGCATATTGAGGATAACATTCCATGTTTTATCTTCTGCATTAAAGCCAGCTTTTGGCAGAAAAACTGAACCCTTTATATCTAATACAACACCGTTTTTTAAAAACCACCAAGTGCATGAAGAATCATTATTTTCGTCATCATATATCTCGTTATGAGTAAGACCACTCATAAGAGATGATTTTCCAGATTCCTCTTCACCGATGAGTATGTACCACGGAAGTTTATACTTATATCCAACTCCCAGTGAGTTCTTAAGAAAATCCATTGCCTTGAAAAAAGAGCGAACTACACTACTAACTTTTATATATCCCTTTGTAATCAGATACTTGTTAATCCACATTCCGATTGGCCACGGTGGAATCTCCTGCGATTTATCGCCTTTACTGCCTTGTCCTTTCACTTCGCTTTGCAAAGCTGAAGGTGGAATATCAATTACTTTTTTTGCTCTTAACTCAGCTTTTTTTATAGAAATCAAAGTGAAAATCGTCACAATCAGCATCGTGATGAAGGCAACGGAGAGTACGACACCTATCACTATCGGAAGCGATACACCGCCATTCGTTATGTCATTAATTAGCCTCCCGAAGTTGCGCATCATATTAGGGGTCCTTGCTTTACCTGCTCCGTAATTGCGCTCAATACATCCTTTATTTCTCCGGTGATATTGCTCCATACACAATACGAGATAACTATGTACAAGAAGGCAATGGATATGATGCACCATGACCAAAATCTCACATCCGGCAAATGTGAATTATCATTTTCCGTGAAAGTGTGTTCGTAACATGACTCAATTATGCGTGAACGCCCAGGAAAAAAAAGCTTAGCTGATCTGTTATGCAACATAGAATAAAGGCGATTTTTATACCAAGATAAACGATCATCAGCATCTTCAACATCTCTATACTTTCCTTTAAAGCCAAGGCTTAATGCCATTAAATACAAAAATGCCATTTCTTCGTTTGCCTGATTGGACATGGTTTCATCAACCATGGAAAAGAATCTGTCGCCTGATACCTCAGTTTGAAATAGCTGTTTCTCAAGAAGAAAAAAACGCCAGAACTTTGCTCCCTCCCACTTTAGGTTTAAAAAAATTTCGTCCACAAAAATTGCCATTACGTATTTTGCATCGGTAATGATTTTTGGCGATGATCTGGATCTTAGAAGCATATCTTCAGTTGTTTCTACAATCACCGTTAATAACCTTTTTTGTATTTCGACTACACATCCTTCAATTTCGTTTCTCTTCTGCGGATCACTGTCCTGCCCATCTTCGATTGTTTCAGAAATGGAAGGTTGCTCGTTCGTAAAAAAGAGGCTCAGTGCTTTTTCTTTTTGTCGCAGCAATTCGTAATAAAACGCTTGAAATCCGTGTATTACTGCGCTTTCATTTGCATTTAAAGTCATATCAACTTCTCTTTCTTGGTAAGTACCAAACTATTTCAACCGGTTGATTTTTGAAATTATTTCCTGGGTTAAAAATATGCAAATTTTGTTCACCCTTTATAAAAAGTTCATCTACATCCACCTCAAATAGAACCACTCCAACTCCAGGCAATATTCTAGATACGATCTCTTGGTTGAGTGGGCATCTCATTGCTCCTTTAACACGCTTTACTCTCACAACATCGATTGCGAAATCGGAGACGATTACCGCGTCGTTCATCCACTCTTGAATATCTGAGGGACTCGCATCTTCACTCCCCCTAATGCCAATGTATAACTTTTTCAACGGCAATTTTTCAAGGTCTTTAGTGTTAATATAGTGAAAGAAAAATATTTCTTTTTTGTTGAATGGAATTATGGAAAAACCACGTTCAACTACCGAGAGATAGTGCTCAATTTGGGCAATCACTCTGTACAGGCAACTATCGATATCATTGTGATTATACGGAGGCATGATCTGCACTACATCCTCCGGAATTAAGACAGAAACCGCACCGAGAACTTCGGCTGATTGCTGATACAGCTCATATGGCCTTACCTCATTGCTGTAGACTAACGCCTCAAATCCCGGCATCACTGTTAATATTTGTTTTAATATACTCCTTGTATCGTTCGATGTATTCGTTGTTGCGGAGTGCTTAAGCTTTTCTGACAAATAGACAGCTTTTTCTCGAATAGAGATGGCCAACGTCTCACATCGCTTCCAAAGTGGGAAATGCCGTTCGATGAAAAAACACGGCGGAGTCCAATTTTTAACGTGAAAAACTCCATCGAGCCTAATGATTTTACAAAGCGGAAATCCGATGCAAAATTCCGGAAGTGACTCGCCAACATGCAAAAATCCATTTGGAAAAAGCCGTGGAATTTTTACAGTGTTCTCTTTGATATTTTCATCCTGAATTACGTCACCATCGATTGAGTAGTACCTTGCGGGATTGCCTAGAACTGGAGAAATATCATCAGAACTTTCTGCTATTGCCAGATAAATTGTAACTTCATTGAAGCCATCTGCCATGTGTGCATGGATATCGATTTCTAGTGATTTGAGGTTTTTCTGCTTTTCCGGAAAAAAACTAAAAATCAGCCCATCCGGAAAAACCGCTTCGAGTTCCCTTATTCTGTACAATCCATCGCTCAAGGCAACTGTATCAATCCTCAGGTGACGGACACCAAAATGGTTTGACGATAGTAGCTGGATTTGAGTCGCAATCACCCGAAAATTCCTCAAATCCGTCTGCTGAAAGTGATGTTGAGACAAAAGCATTCCCTCATGCCAATTTATATTCAACGGGATTGGGATAACCCTTCGGGTGTTCTCAGACATCAGTTCTCCAAACTCACGAACCACAGGGCATCTTTTCTATGCGGTATATTCTATAAAGAAATCACCAAAATTTACACAAATTTGTTGGAACCCATTAACATTTTTGAGTTCTACGCGTTTAAAAAGGCATTATTTTGGGAAAAAATCTGTTATATTGGGCACCTTATGAAAATGAGTGAGTGATCAATTGAATTGATGTAGAGCAGCGTCTGATTTTTCCTGGAAGTTTACAAGGTATCATTGACTAATGACTAGGTTCACATATCAAAAAAAAGAGTTTTTTATCACTGGGTGTTACGACTGCAACACAATCGTTTCAGATAAATATTAAGTTTTGAGGAAACGTTTTTAACGAATCGGATTTTTGGTAAATTTATAGAGTTCATATTGTGTATGAGCTCACATGTAGATGTAGAGAAATCTGAAAGATTTCAAAGAAGCGACATCTTTTAATCGCGATAACTCGACGTATACTAATGTCTGTGCTGCTTACAGTAACTCAGAGCGGCACTGATGAAAGCGGAAAAAAGTGGATGAGGCGCGAAAGGCTTGGATTTAAATTCCGGATGTGCTTGTGTTGCTATAAAAAATGGATGATCTTTTCTTTCGATTATTTCCGGCAATTTCCCATCAATAGATGTTCCAGAAATCAAAAGCCCGGCATCATCGAAAATCTTTTGGTATTTTCTGGAGTTTACTTCGTACCTATGCCTATGACGCTCCGTAATTTTCTCTACCTTGTAAATTTTAAAAGCCAACGAGTTATTCATAATTTTGCATTGGTAACTCCCGAGACGCATACTGCCTCCCTTGTCGCAATCTTCAGTCCTAGTTTCTTCAATTCCATTTCCTTTCCA
>JAITDA010000051.1 GCA_031282805.1 Holosporales bacterium | reverse complement strand
GATTTAAGATTGCAAAAACGCAACTTGAAGCCGATAAAAGAGAACATTTTCGGCGCCATGACAAAATTACTACCAGCATTTTATCCGCCCTTCCCAACATCTCCAAAACCGCTAACATTTGACGAACTCAAAAAAATGGAAAAGAAACTTGATGATCAGAGTTTTGATTCGTTACCAATTCCATACGCTGCTTATCTAGGTGAAGACTGGAAAACTCAAGGTGATTGGACTGGTAGGATCTATCGTGAATGGGCAATTATCTGCGCGACAGTATCACCTTTTAATCATCGCCAAATTTTTTCATCGGATGATTATGATGTGAATGCTTCACTTGGTCCAAATCATCCTGGTCAAAAGGATAATTTACGTTTATATTATCGAGGCGAAAATACAAATCCTAAAACACTTTGGAATCCTAGCCGCGGAACACGCCGCCAAGCTGAATGGGATGATCATGGCGAAGTTTATCCTTGGCATCTTGATGGACCTGACATTTGGTATTTACTTGAAATTAAACACAAGGGAACATTTCGAATCAGCATGTATTTTGTCAATCCAGACGGACATGACGGCGCAAATCGGATGCGCGATTATTTGATTGAATTTTATCCAACAGATATGAAATGGGAATATCAAAAAGAATCAATTGTACCGCCCGGTAGTAATGAGAAACCTGTAATTTACGGAAAGGATATTACGCCCTTTATTGGTCGTAATGGCGAAGCCCTTGCCCGTCAAAAACCGCCATTTGCACGCTGTAGAGTACGTAATTTTTGGGGCGGCGTTCATGTTCAATTTATTGTAACAGGTCCGCATAATTATCTGGTCAAAATTGATCGTAATTATAGTTTCAATACAATCATGTCGTCTGTAACAGTTGATCAAGTTTTCGGAGAACCAACTCTTTTTGTTAAGAAACATTTTGGTATTCCCAATTTACAACAAGAACCTTATGATCCGCCGTCATTCCCTAAACTTTATATAACTTGGGAAGGAAGACAAATAGATAATAATTGGCATAAATTAGATAATTGTTTTAGTTTTCAAGGTGGAATTGAACTACAACGTAAGCAACGAATATTACTTTATCAAACAGTATCAAGATTAGCAAATATGCATCCGAATGACAAGTCAATTTGTGAACTTGCGAAAACAATAAAATGGAGATTGAATCAATGGGATGAAGAACAACGTAAAGAATGGCACGAAGCAATGATGCGAGGATGGAATAAATATTATAAACATAATATACACTTACAACGTATCCTCAAAGAAGAGAAGAAAGGAGTACCTCCCGATGTTATAAAAAATCGAGTGCCCTTGCTTTATGATTAATGCTTTTGATTCATTGTAAAAAATTTTTACAATATGTAAAATTTTCATCGTTGATTTTGATTCTGTTTTATGATTAGACAAAAAACTTGATTTAAGGAGGCATGAGAATGTTACGTTTTTATTTTTGGTTATTGTTGCTCGCTGTTAATTTGTTGTGCTGTAATGTTATTTATGCATACACAACTACTGTTATTGTCAGTCCGAGTCCACAATCTATTGCGGTTGGTTCTTCTGATACCTTTACTGTTAAAGGTAGTTATGAAGGTTCCGCACCATATAACAGTGAAGAAACGCAAAATAATTGTCGTTGGCATTACAGCGGTGCTAGTGTATATTCAGATGCATCATGTACGAATGTTTCAACTATCGCAAGGGTAACTACTGCAACTGATCGGATTTGGCATAGAGCAGAAAGTTATCAAAAAGTAGTTGCTGTTACGGCTTCTGCGGCAGGTACATGTTGGATTAAATTCCGCATGACATATCGTTTTACGGATGCAATTAATGATCTTGGTAAAGAGATTGAATCAGAACCAATCAAAGTTTATGTTGTTGGCGTCAAGCATATTGAGTACAGCACAGATGGGGGAACAAGTTTTAAAACAACATCCAGCAGAGTCTATATTAGAAAAGGGACAAAAGTTATATTCAAGGCAATTCCAGAGCCGACTGATGCAGCTTGGCCAAATAATATGCCAACATGGACTAATACGGATGTAGTTACAGATACATCAATTAACCCGACCAATGCAAAAAATATTGCTCAAAAAACTTTTACCAATAGTACTTCGATTACGATTACAGCCAAGTGCGGGACGAGTAGTAAATCCATAAATTTTACTTCTTATTTGCTTGATCTGATTATTGATAATATGCCGGACGATGATGATAAACCAAAAGAACCTAATGAAATTTCACCTGGTATATTAGTAGGTAAAGATAAGCGGAAAAAATTAACAATTAAAGTGGAACCAACATCTATTGGCGGAAAGATTAATCTTACTCTTGCGAACGGAATAGAACTTTATAATGCGCAAACCGGCGGTAGTAAATTAACTTCAAGATTATGGAATGTTGGTAGTATTCCTAGTTCTCTTTACGTTCAATTTAATACTGAAAGTACAACAATGCGAGACAATGAATGTAAAGCTGAATGGACTGGTATTACAAATTTTACTCCTGTCGATAAAGCTATTGTTACTGTAGTGAAGCTGGGAATTGATGTTAATCGATGGTTTAACAAAAATCATGAAGAAACAATTAAGATTACATATTCACCTGGTGATCTTGATACAGGAAATATAAAATTGAGCGGTTTATCAAATATCTTTGAAATAATTAATTCTGATTTTGTAGAAAATACTAATAATGTCTCTGCAACTCCTCAAAATGGTACCTTAACTTGGTCTTTAAAACGTGAAGATACAAAAGCAGGAAAAATAATAGTAAAAGTTAAAGGAATAACAGTACAGGATGGTAACAAATTGGAAGTTGAACATGCAACTACTGGAGTTAAAGATGAGGCAACTGTTGGTGTTATCTTTTTAGATATTATTGTAGATGATATTGTTGAAGATAAAGAAGAGACGGAAGGAGCTTTTATGGCAATCCGCAAAAGAAAAAAAATTGAGTTCAAGGCTGAACCTGAAAATATTTCTGACAAAATATCCTTATCATTGGGTAGCGGATTGAAATTGTATGAGGAATTGACAAGTGAAACGGAGCTAGGTAAACGTGAATGGGATACTAATGAATTACCCAAGATATACTATCTTGCTGGAGAAGTTGGCAGTGAAACAATGCGTAATCTTGAGGCTAAACTACTTTGGAAAGGTATTGATGATAAGGCAAAAATTACTATTGTTGATATGCAAGTAAAAGTTGGCAGTAGTGACGTTGATAAAAATGCTAAAGAGACATTCGTCAGATACTATAGTTCACCGCCCAATCCTTTACCTGACAAGGGTAAAACTCCTATTAGCTTTACTTATTTACCTTCTGATCTTAATGTTGGTAAGTTAAAGCCTCAAATTGCTGATGGAATCAGATTACTGGATTCGGAAGGCAATGATGTTACGTTAAGTCAAGAATGGAATTTGACTACGAAATCCGGGCGTGATGCTTTAAAAAGTTTTAACGGAATTGTAAAAGCGGATGCAAGCGACACAATAACAGTTTCTTTGGAACATGAAAATACTGGAGCCAAAGACGAAGCAAAAATTTACGTTTATCAGATTGATCTTGCAACAAATACCAAAGTGATTGATCCAAAGTTGAACGGTACTTGTCAAATTGAATCAACCCTGAAATATCCAAACCTGATTACTCCAGATATAGCAGTTTATGATAATAATACAAAAGTAAAAAACTTGACTAAAGATTCTTCCAATTGGGATGGTAAGTGGGGGGAAGTTCCAAATGATGGTAAATTCGTTGACCCGAAAAAATATACGATTAAAGCGAAAGTTTATAAAGATGTTGATAAAAAGAACGAGCTTGATTCTGAGAGTGTTGATGTTTATATTTTGCGTCTTGGAGTTACTGCGATAAAATTTGGCGGTGCGGGTCATGTTGAGTTACAGTTTCATCAGAATTTAGAAACAAATAAGAATTCGACAACTGCACATGTTTCAGCATACAATGAACCTTGGATACTATGTGATCTAGGACAGAGCCGTAACGCAGATATTTGTACTGGAGTTGATAGGGGTAAGCCGCACGCAATACCCAATCCGTATTCCGAACGTTTTTTTCCTGTAGAGGGAGTAACATTACCGTCTTCATCTGTTATTTACGGCAGTCGCAGTTATCCGATCTGTTATCACCGCGTTTCAAGTGCAGCCGCGAAACCAAAAATTACAGTAACAACAAGTGAAGGCGGATATTCACAAATTCAAGACCGTATTCTTACAAAAGATGAATTAGGTTATTCAACTTGTCCATTTAAAATTCGACTGGC
>JAITDA010000017.1 GCA_031282805.1 Holosporales bacterium | reverse complement strand
CAACAACCGACCACATGACTGGTTTTTTATCGCGAAAAACTAGTCCCTTCTTTACAATCTCGAAAAACTTTTCACATATTGTGGCCTCTGATTCTTTATCCATTGTGCAATATGGATTTTCAAAATCGAATATTATACCCAATTTCTGAAATTCCTCTTTTTGAACCATTAACCAATGGTTTGCAAATTCGCGACACTTAGTCATAAACTCCACAACAGGAACATCTTCTCGCTTTCGCCCCTGTTTCAAGTAACTCTCCTCTATCTTCCATTCGATCGGTAATCCATGGCAATCCCAACCGATAACGAGTGGAGCATCATAACCAAGCATCTGGTACGATTTTGTTACGGCATCCTTTAAAATACCAATTAGCGCGTGTCCAAGGTGAATGGCCCCGTTAGCATATGGAGGCCCAAAATGCAGCACAAACTTTTCGCGGTTCTTCGCTTTTTCTCGGAGAACTTTGAACAAATTGGCATCCTTCCACTCAGCGGCAATAGAAGGCTCCTTTTGCGCGAGATCTCCACGCATTGGAAATGTAGTTTGTGGTAAAAAAATAGTGTCTTTCAAGGTCTTCATATTTTTTGTGGAGTCAGAATTCGAACTTAAATCCTGGCTATTCTTATCTGCCTTTTCGGTCATTCGCTACTTTTAATGCCTCTCCAGTACAAATAACATCAGCCTTGCACTTACCGACACCTGTGAAAATAATGCAAATTTTACATATTTACAGCTTGCTCGTCAAGGCAAACGGTTATACTTTTGGCATACCAGATTCAGTACTCGCTATCTGTCTCACTAGGCTTCTATTACACACCCTCCGACTTACAACTATTAAAACCTGGCGCCTTATTTGAACAAAAATTTTCAATCCGTGGCATGAACGTCCGAAAATTCAATACGCCGTCTACCTTAAATTTTTCGAATGAACCTACGGCCTAATTGTTCATATAAGTCTCCCCTTTTACTCCAATATAATGTACCACTTGCACTATCGCTGAAAGGCATTATCTGACCGTTAGGTAAGAAATTAACAATAGCTATAATCGCTGTTCGTTGAATTGGTTCATCCCATGGTACTCTAGTAGTGGTCCAGTTTGAAGTACCGATGCGTCGCCTTGCCTCCCCTTCCTCAGACAAATGCACCACCATTGGTTCCTGTGAAAGTTGTTGTTGTTTCAAATCATCTAGTTTTTGGACAATTCGTGCTTTAATGGCGTCGTCCCCCAAGGAAAAACCTAAATCTCGTTGCCGAACCACCGGTACTAACGGTGCCCCGCCTCGGCAACCCGTTTCGACTCCCCTGCAAAATTGGAGAACTTCCGATGTTGACGGTGGTCGGAAACCGAACGTCGCCGCGGTTTCAGTGGTAGCTTCTCGCACTACCCGCACTAAAGACCCCTTTTCAATTAATTCCTCACTTAGGGGCGTTACTGGGCTCCGACTCTGGACTACTTTTCGACCACGTATATCGTACACTCTGGCCCCTTGGAGGGGCAAAGGTAAATCTGCTACATTGACCATGAAAGCTACCGTATCACCCGTCGAGGATGTCCGGCATTGTCCGTGTCCCTCTCCTACTACGTTGATCATATGCGTAAGAATTACGCTTAATGGGTACCCAAGCCCTAGTACCACTGTATGTAAACCCTTTCCGGGATAAAAGCCTGTTCTGCAGTGATCCTCGGCGTGTGTGCACAGATTCACTAACCCGGACATATTATCCGGATGGCGAAGTAGCTGCACTATAAGCCTCCTCGCATAGGGATTTTCGCCGGCCGCGGGCCTACGCTGTGTTGGTACTTTGCTATCTGCTTGTACATTTGGTAAACGAAGGGAGTTTACGAACGCCATCTCTAATTGAAACGTCGTTGGTGCAAACTGCCGCCTAGTTAACGACGATTTCAGGCCGTCTGTGGGCACCAATTCAGTGCGGTCCGTTGAAGCAGCTTGCCAGTCCTCCCCGTCGTTCATCGATAAAACTAAATCTGTATGGCCGGCGTCTACAGGAGATAAAATAGCCGTCACAACCAAGACAATGTGAAAAAATGTAATGGCCATTGTCATTTGATAAAATTTACGCATGTTGCACGGAAAAAAAGTTGCCTTTCAACATGCTGTCAGAAAAGATTTAAAAATTACTTAATTTGGCTAACTTTCTTTTCAAAAAATTTAATTAATCAACCATTTCCACTTCAAATTTTGAAAAAAACTCTTTTTTACTTGCGCCAATTGGAATAATTTTTCTAAAATTTAAGTTTATGGTTCCTGGTCTTTTTTTAAAAGATTGCCTCGGCCAGCAGCGTCCAGAGTCAACTTTGACTGGAATAACCGGAATTTCAAGTGTTTTATATAGTGCAAAAATTCCGCTTTTGTATTCGACATCGTCGTTGCTTGACGCTCTTGTGCCATTCGGAAATATCAAAATCGATTTCCCGTTTTGATTTGCGGTTTTACCGTATTTTAACAGTGTTTTTATCGCTACAATCGGAGATGTTCTGTCAACTGGGATGCAACCAAGTTTTCTGAAATAAAGACCTGCTATCGGTGTTTTTAATAGTTCCTTCTTGATGACTATTGCGAGCTCATCAAAAAGTACTGAAAAGATGAAAGTTTCCCAGGTGGATTGGTGATTGCATCCAATAATGAATGGACCTTGAGGAAGCTTTTCGTAATTTTTTATCTCATATTTTATTCCCACAATATGTTTCAAGCAAAATAGCAACAATCTTGTGAGTGGCCTATACACTGTAGACCATACCTTTTTTGGCGGGAGATAACATGCAATTGGGTACATTACAATGAGGTAACTAACAAAGAGCGGCCAAAATGATATGCTGAATAAAACTGATCTAATCATTCCTATCTTCCTTGATAATTCGACAAAAATTTGTAAATAGCATTCTTACTCATTTTTGTGTACCTTGACAATATCTCACTTAAATCTCTGACAGAAATTTTACCGACGAGCTCATCGATGAGAGGTTTCAATTCATAAAGCTTATCAACCACACTGTCTTGCCCAGGTGGCGAAACAATAATAACAAATTCCCCTTTTGGAGCATTACTTTCAAAGTATGCTATCAGAGAATTCACATCGTTTCTCCGTAGCTCTTCATGTATTTTTGTTATTTCTCTCACTACGGCAATTGTTCTTGTTGAAAAATAATCTTTCATTACTTTTAACGTTTTTAATACCCTTCTTGGGGATTCATAAAATATTAACGTTGCATTCACCTTAGATAATTCTTTAAATTTTCTATGATCAACAAATCCTGCAAATAAAAACCTATCACTCGGCAAACCTGATAGTGTCAGCGCCGCGATAGCCGCACAGCTCCCTGGAATTACAGTGTACTTAACACCGTGATCTATACATGCATTAACCAACTCGTATCCTGGATCAGAAATAAGCGGAGTACCAGCATCTGAAATCAAAGCGTATTTTTTACAATCTACTTTCATTTTTTTTACAATTTTGGGAGTAATGGCTTTGGAATTATAGTCGTTATAAACAATAAAGCGCGCCTTGACTCCAACACTTTTTAGTAATTTTTCCGATACTCTGGTGTCTTCACATAAAACATAGTCAACACATTGTAGTAACTCTTTTCCCCTTACAGTAATATCTTTCAAATTACCTATTGGCGTTGAAACAATATAGAGAGAAAACTGCATAAAATTTTATACATGTTGCGAAATTGCAGCAATTTCATGTATTATAGCGACCAGTACTGATTTAGGAAAGCAACATGTAGAATGAACATAACTGTGATTGGTAGCGGATATGTCGGCGTTGTTTCTGCAGCTTGTTTTTGCGAATTTGGTTTTAATGTTTGCATCGTTGACACCGACAAACAGCGTCTTGAAATGATCAAAAATGGTGATATTGTATTCAACGAGCTCGGCCTTAATCAGATGCTACAAAAACATGAGACAAACGAATGCTTGAGCTTCACTGACGATCTACGTACTGCAATTGGGCTATCCGATGTCGTGGTAATCACGGTTTCAACTACAAAAGCGAATGAACCTGTATCAGATTTATCGAATCTTCACCAAGTAACACAACAAGTTGCATTAGCCTTGAACAAAGATCATTATACTGCCGTCATTATTAAAACCAGTGTTCCAGTTGGAACATGTACAATCATCGCAGATAATTTTGGCTTTACGAGACCAGACTTGGTACCAGGTGAGCAATACGATATTGTAGCGAATCCAGGATTTTTGAGAGAGGGAGCTGCTATATACGATTTCATGACTCCAAGTAGAGTATTGATAGGATTTAACTCTCATTCTGCTAAAGCGAAGGGGGTTATTGAAATGCTATATTCATCCATCATAGCTTTAAAAATTCCTTTCATTTACTCAAATTTTGAAACCGTAGAACTAATACGACTCGCCTCGATTGGATTCATTGTCACAAAAATGGCTTTTATAAATGAAATAGCCGACTTATGTAGTAGGACTGGCGCCGACATAAGCGCTCTTTTAAGAGGAATAGCTCTCGATCAAAAAATTGGTAATAAGGCCTTGGAGGTTTCACCAGGATTTGGTGGAGTTTCGTATCCTAAAGCCGCGAGAGTTCTGTTGAAAACTGCAAACTCTCTTGGTATTGATCTGAAAATAGTGAGTGGAGCGATAGAAAGTAATTGCGAAAGAATTGCAAAAATAAAAGATAAAATAATAAGCTTAATATGTGATGAGCCTACTAATATCTCATTCAAGCAAATCGCAATTTTAGGACTATCTTTCAAACCGTTAACTGATGATATACGCGAGTCAGCGAGCATTTTCGTGATAAATGATCTACTCGAAAGTAAAGCCAAAGTTAATTTATACGATCCACTATTTAAACCACAATCAAAAACAATCCAAAAAATACCCGAAAATATACTAAAAAACGAAAATTTCTTGATTACAGAATCGATTTATGAGGCTGTGAACCAAAGTGATATTGCGGTAATTATGACACATTGGCCAGAGTTTAGGGCATCTAATTTGAAGAAAATACAGGAACTAATGAACAAAAAGAAAAATGCAAAACCGATAATATTAGACTATAGAAACATGTTTACAAAATCTGAAATGGCTGGTTTTGAGTATATTTTTCAAGGTCATTGATAATTTATTTGCCTTCTTAACCGATCTTTAACTATATCGCCGTAGAATAACTACTATAAAGGCGTTAATACTAAAAGAATACAGGGGGAAAACGCAATATGAAATGTATAGCATCGATATTAACTATTGTAACATATTCACTGGCTTCGTTTGCTGCTGCAGGTGATTCCGTCGTGAATGAAATATCAGAACCTGAGGTTTCAGCGACTGCCAGTGATTTAGCCTCACTACTTGATGCAGAAGAATCACAAGTTGTTGGTGAATCTGCTGCTGCAACTGTGAGTGATATAGCTGGCGTTGACGTTCCAGTTGCGAATGAACCAGAAGTGGAACTTGGAATTTTACCAGATGACGGTACGTTAACTAATACCCCTGCTGTTGTTGCCGCCGCTGAGGAGCAAAGCGTATTATCAGATGGCGGAGCACCAGCATCAAAATTGTTAGGCAAGAAGAAGTCGTTTTTTGATAAATTTAAGGTGCAAAGTCGCAAAAAAACATGCGAAGAGGCTATGGCTACTGTGATGAATGCCAAAAATGTTATATTGGATTTTAGTGACACATCTGATTTTCCAGTAAATGGAGATGCTGCAATGAGCGCATGTTATGCAAGGATCATAGAAACGAAATCGTTTGGTACGCATTCGCAAAATTTACTCGTAAATCTTTCAAAAACCGGAGTAACATCGGATTTTATCGTGAAGTGGTCGGCTATTTTTCAGAGGGATAAAAGGACAGTTCTGTGGAATCTATCGGAAAATAGCAGCGTCGATGACTCTATTATTGATGCCCTTGCTCAAGCATTTCACACAATTTATAGTATAAACTTGGCCTACACGAATATAACCGACGCTGGAATAGATAAAATTATTGCTATGCTGGAAAATGGTACGTGGAAATTGGTGTGTATTACCATCACTGGTTCAAAGGTTTCAGCTTCAAAAGTCGCTGAGTTAAGGCTTGCGTTACAGAAGAATGTGGAATTATGGAAGGCAAAAAATCCTGGAAAAGAATACTTACTCGAGGGTGATAGCGGAGTCATATACAAAAAATCGCCATTCATAGCAAGTGTAAGAAAACGTAAAAAACCAACTCCAAATTTTGAACTGCAAGCACCAGTCAAGATACAAGCTCCAGTTACTCTAGACACTATTGGCCAATTTTCGACAGAACCTGTTGTTGATTCAGATTCTACTATTGATACACTCTCTGATGCTACAGCACAACCAGAAGAGGCAGCAACTCCTGTTGCAACAGTTTTACCAGACCCTACAGACTTTACTATTGATATCCCCTCGGATGCTGCGGCACAACCAGGGGAGGTAACTCAAGATTTGATTCAAAAAACCCTAAGAGATGCCGATGAAATTATCGCCAAAAATCCAGCACCTGTTGCGAATTAAGAAGATTTACGGATGGCTGACGTTGCAATAAGCGATGTGGAAGTTGGTAGCAGCCTTAGAGTTAGGAACGTGGCCCATTTTTTATCGAATTAGTCGACGTGAGTGCGTGCAGATGTTGGTACACGTGAAATATGTAGTTGATTTGTTGTAACTTGCAATTGAAGAAACTATCATATAAGATAGTCGTTACAGAGATAGCTATTGAAATGGAAATTACAGCAATTTTGCTGCCTTATCACATAACATGGAAATTTTGACTGAACACTGCGTAGCGACAATTTTCTCATGAGGTGCGCTAACATAAGTGCAGAGTTAAATTACACTTTTTACAATTTCTTAGAATGACATAAAACACAGTTTCACAGGGGGAGCAGGTTACTGGAAGACAAAATAATCAAGCCTTTTCACAAAGACAGCATTTTGGATGTTGCTATTGGCAGGCAATAAACTTTGTTTTGGCCGTGTACGTATGGAAATTTAGGGTCATTCTGTACCATACTGAAAAAAAATGAAACTGTAGCTGGAGAATAAATGTATTATGTGGACTAAAATCCCAATATCTTGCAAAGACACATGCTTTTTTTTTTGGATTGTAGTAGCTTCCATTGGAAGGCCTAATCTAATATAATTGCCGTGTCTGCTCTATTACCTTGTTTTCCACTTGATGAATTATTACCACTACAGTGACGATAGGCAGAATTCGTTAGATAGCGGCTATTTCAGGAAAATTATACTACTTATTACATTGCCTTATGTATCCGCTATCGCTGTTTTCGTGCTTAAATCGCATTTAATTCCACAAGTATTATCACAGATTATTTAGTGGTAATCTCTGACATTAGAATCATGGCTGCATTATGCCTTAGAGTCAATGAAGGAATATTTGCACATAAATAATGATTAGATTAGGATGCATAGCGATTGCATCAGCCGTTGCAAAAGTAGAAGTACCGGTTTTGCACTGGGTAATCCATTTTTATTTCATTATGCAATATTTGCATACACGTCGAAGTACGATGTCATCAAAAAACAAAAGTAACCGGTTTGTGTTGCGTAAACAGATTCAAATTAACATCAAGTTAACTCTCTACTTCTTAAGGGGTTGCCATATGATGATCGGTGAAAATTACACGACGATCGCACACTGCTCCGATAATTTTAATATGTACATTATGCGTAAAGACTCATCGTGATTCTAGAGCACATAAAAAACACTAAGGTATCGCAATTCAAAACAATTGCCGCTGGTAGTGTTACTCGAAAAAAACTTGCTTCTGTCAGTACTTTTTATGAATATAGATCTTGATGTCATTGGATTTCATCGTATATCTTCATGGTTGCAAAAAATTTCCTCGTTTCTAAACCCCGTAACGCATTCTGTTCTTGTCTCTCAACAACCTCGTTCCGTGAAAAAACAGCAGCGCCAGTACCAATGTTAATTTCCGCCACAATACTCCATTGATGAAGGTTCTGTCGTCTCAGACTACCCTCTAGCTCCACCATTAAAGATATATTTCCGGTAATTTCAACATCATTTTATCCACTAGAGCACCTTCATCAGGATTGTTTCCAAGTTGCAAGTAATGAAAGTAACCCTCCCCTGCAAACCTCTCCCGATTCATGCTATCCCAAAGCCACTCTTCAGATTGACTATCCACGCTATAATCCTAAGCTTCTCATTAAACTTTTCCCTCTCATTACTGTACCTATCTGCCATAATCTTGATCCTTGATAACACCGTATTGTATTCCTTCTCATCATCAGATAACTCTCCATTCCTGTTTTTCTTGTATAGGTACTCTGATTCCTTACGAATGTGTTGTATCCTCTGATATCCAGAGTCTATGTGAATCCTATCTCCATTCTTCAAGAACTCAAAGTCATACAGATCCAGGTACTGATTCTGGTACATGTAGTATATTCCTTTCCTTGTTTACACCCACCATTCTTACCAGAGTAGTATGCTTTCTGATTCTTCTTAGGTCTCTCAATCTTGTTCTCTGTTGCATTTATGATGAGAGCCCACAGTTTCTAAGGTTGTAATCCTCTCCTCTTTGGTAGAGTCATCACCTTAGAGTAGTGCTTGTAGTACAGAAGTACCATTAAAATCATCTCAGCTAGCCCTAGCTTTGTATTCCTTCCAATGCCCTTAATATTTGCTATAATCTAATTGTTCCACAGTACGTTCATCTCCTTGAGGATTAGCTCACAGTGAGAGATACTCAAACCAAG
>JAITDA010000065.1 GCA_031282805.1 Holosporales bacterium | reverse complement strand
TGTATGCCGAAACAGTTTCTCTCGCTATAACTTTCCCACCAATTGCAGCTTGAATGGCAACCTTAAACAGTTGCTTAGGAATTATGTCTTTAAGTTTTACACATAGAGCTCTTCCACGTTTTTCCGCCTTAGTTTTGTGTATCATCATTGACAATGCATCAACTGGATCGCCATTAATTAAAATAGATACTTTGACCAAATCGCCTTCTCTATAGCCGCTGGCTTGATAATCGAAAGAGGCGTACCCTTTTGTTGAAGATTTTAATTTGTCGTAAAAATCGAATACCACCTCGTTTAATGGAAGGTAATACTGGACAATAGCTCGCTCTTTCACAAAGTGCATGTCTATTTGTTCGCCACGTTTATCCTCGCATAGCGCCAAAACATTACCAAGGTACGTTTCCGGAACTATTACAGTAGCTCTTATCCATGGTTCTTCTATTTTATCGATTTTAACAACTTCAGGCATCTCAGCTGGATTGTGTAGCTCCACTAATTTGCCATTCGTCATGTGTATGTGATACACAACACTTGGAGCCGTCGTTATTATGTCGATATTAAATTCTCTTTCCAACCTTTCTTGAATTATTTCCAGGTGCAACAATCCGAGAAAGCCACAGCGAAACCCAAAACCAAGTGCCGCTGAAGTTTCTACTTCATAGCTGAAGCTGGAATCATTTAGATGCAATTTTTGTATCCCCTCTTTTAATTTATCAAAATCTGAAGTATCAACAGGAAATATTCCACAAAAAACAACTGGAATTGACGGTCTGAATCCCTTTAGAGGGGAGGTACAAGGATTTTTTTCTTCCGTTATTGTATCTCCGACTTGACAATCCATAATATCCTTAATTCCCGCTGTTATAAAGCCAACCTCTCCTGCTGTTAATTTTTCCGTCATTGTTTTTTTAGGAGCAAAATATCCGACATTGTCAGTTGTATATGTTGCTCCAGTTGCCATCATTTTTATTTTTACCCCTAATTTAATCTCTCCTTCAAATATACGCACAAGTATTACAATACCGAGGTATTTGTCGTACCAACTATCTACGAGTAGGGCACATAGACGATCAGATTCAGGCTCCTTGGGGGGCGGTAATTTATGAATTATTGCCTCTATAACGTCCAATACTCCTGCACCACTTTTAGCGGAAATTGCAATGGCATTACTTGTATCGAGCCCTATGACATCTTCAATTTGCTGTTTTACTGCATCAACATTTGCTGCTGGAAGATCAACTTTATTCAAAACTATCACTATTTCGTGATTGCAATCGATGGCTTGATAAACATTCGCTAATGTTTGTGCCTCAACGCCTTGAGAGGCGTCAACGACAAGAACCGAACCTTCACAGGCCGAAAGGGAGCGGCTCACTTCGTACGTGAAGTCCACATGTCCCGGTGTATCAATTAGATTCAAAATATACAAATTTCCATCGTTTGCTTTACATGATAAGCGAACAGTTTGTGCTTTTATTGTAATACCCCTTTCACGTTCTATTTCCATGGAATCCAGCACTTGGGCCTTCATTTCACGTTTATCGAGACCACCACATATCTCTATCATCCTATCCGCTAAAGTTGATTTACCGTGATCTATATGGGCTATTATGGAGAAATTGCGTATATTTTTCATATTTCGCAGCGGAAAAGCGTACACGCTGATGATATCAGATGCTGGTCTCCGATGATACTTCAAGTTTGCGTTGTTTTGAAATACCGAAATTACAGTATGTTTAGAGTAAAAAATTATCGAAAATAAAAAACCATTGCATTTGAGATAAAGTTATTAATGGTTTATACACGATTTTCTTAAGATTTGTTAACAACAAGAAATGTTGATAAGCCAGCCATTTTACTAATTTATCAACAGTTTTTACTATCACTAACCAATAGAATTATTAAAAAAAATTTCTTTTCTTTTTTTCTCTCTTTAATTTTTAGCTAACTTGTAAAAGAATATCGCTTGAACTAACCAGTCGACTTACCATATCTATACAGTTTGTAACATATCTTCCAAAAATGCTTTTTGTTTTTACTTCAAGTGGAAATAATTACCACATACAATTCACAATATGATATCTCTACTTACACAGAAAATTATCGAGCAAGTTTTAGATGAATGCGCCTGTAATTGACGCATCTGGGATGCATAAAAGTAAACAGAATATAATGAAATTTATTGAAGTGATACTCCACTTTAATAAAAAAGTATCAAAAGAAAAAATGTGAAACCATGCGATTAGAAGCTACAAACGTACTCATTTCATAGAATAGGTTATCAGCACGTATTGTTTCTAAGATGTAAATAATTATCTGTGTATTCAATAAGAGAAAATTTACTCAGATATTGCGTGAAAATGCGCAGTGAGTAGCGTAAAGCCCGACAAAGTGTACAAAAAACATTTGCATATAACAAAATGTAAGCTAGCGATCAAACATCGTAGTTTTTAATTTGAGTTTCGCAAATTGTCGCTATCCACCTTGGTGAATGGAAATGTGAGTATATATGTTTATAGGCCAATCAAGATTTTTAAATGACATTTAGATTCATCCTCTTCACATTTACTTCATTTCAATGTTTTCAACACACCTACTAGTATTCTGACGTCAGCTTCTCCATCGTATATGTTTACATCAACTCACCAATATTCCGGAATTTTTTCCCTAATCTCCATAGTTGAGGTACCACTGCGTAATTAAAAATCTGTTTACATATTATCGCCGCTGAATTCCATTTTCAGTACATTTGGACTTCTCGCGTCACTGCCAATGTCCTCCGCCTCTATGCTCATGCGGGCCTCCAAACCATGGCCCTCGAGGCATCATCCCCTTTCCGCCCATTGGATGAAATCCACCGCGAGGTCCTCCATGATGCCTTTTACCCACTCCATCATCTGGCTGCGCTGAACCAGATTCATCCGCACTTTCTCGCTTTTCTTGCGTCACTGCCAATGCCCTCCGCCTCTATGCCCATGCGGGCCTCCAAACCATGGCCCTTGATGCATCATCCCCATTCCACCAATTGGACGAAATCCACCGCGATGTCCTCCGTGATGCCTTTTGCCCCCTCCATCATCTGGATGCGCTGAATCAGTTTCCTCCACACTTTCTGGATTTTCGTGTGAAAATCGACGTCCTCCGCCTCTATGCCCATGCGGTCCCAAAGGCCATGGCCCTGGAGGCCTCATCCCCCCTCCGCCCATTGGATGAAATTCACAGCGAGGTCTTCTTCCGAGAAGAGATGGTTCTTCAAATGTTACGTCAACATTTAAATCTGCAGTCTGTAATCTTTGTCCATAATCATCAGAAGCTGCGCTATCTTCATCGTGCAATTCTTGAGATGGTCGAAGTGCCACATCTTTTACCAGTTCAGATTGCGCACCATCCATACGATCTTTGTCTGCATCAAACCTTGAATTGTGCCACCCCCCCTTACAGTGAGACCCAAAGCAGCCTCCCCTGCGCCCTCGTTCTTGCCATCGTTTACGTATCTCCTCCGGTATCCAATGCTGAAAAAGCAATTCTTCATACATGAAGCCTGTGACATCAACCATTTGTAATAAGCCAAAACCCACTTGAAATGCTTTATCAACTTGGCCTTGTTGGTCAGCGAAGGGATTAATAGTGTTGCTCTTTAGCCAATCGTGTGCTGTGCGCAGTACGTTATCAAAATTTTTCAACACTATTCCATCGCGTATTGTTTCATCAAGAATAACTCTCAGTTTCCATATCATCAATCTGCATATCGGGTGTAGGAGTCGTTCTAGCTTATATTGATGATCGTACACGGACAAGTCCAGGCGAGGAATGTCCGCTCCCGGTTGAGCATGAAGCGCTCCCCATGCAAACCGACCAAGCACGTCTACTGCCACGGTTTGACATCTCGGTCCTTCGTTTCTATTTGCGATGCAACGGGCCAAGTAATGTGCATATAAACGAGAATGTTTTGGCATCCAGTGATGAAAATGCCCGGTTTCTGCTCCGAAGATCTCCTGTGTCCCAGCTCCAAACATCAGCATCATCACCATCAACAGCGCTTTACACATTTTTTTCATTCAGCGTTCTCCCCTCACTACATCCTTATATTTTAGCGCAACGCATCGCATATTACAATAACGTCTCATCGGACCAAATCTTTTTGTTTACATATTTCCTTACAAGATACTTTCTACGAAAAATTACAAAATGCGACAATCCTATGTTACAATCTCAATAGAATTAGTGCAAAACATGATAGGCTTTATTCAATTGGATACGGACAGTCTTAGGGTATTGTTCACTTCACTTCCAGGGAGGTATGCTTGCTCTCTTTTCAATGAGGGTCTAAGGAGTTCGTGCTTGGATGTGATCTCAGCTAACTTTTCTTCTTTGTTCGAAGTTTTTGCTTCGACTCCCTCAATCAAGAAATTTTTGACAAATTGCTACGTGAATAAAGTAGAGCTACACAACGCCTGGCAATTGGTTGGTGAATGCCTGTCATTTTGTCCGATATTTTCATCGCTTATATGGCAAATTATTGTGAATGGACGGCCGAAAATCATGAAGAAAGTAAGCGATATATACAATCTCGCCCTGTTAAAATATAAGGGTATGAGAGAGGTAACCGTAACGTCAGGAGTTCCGTTACTCTCACAGCAGAAGAAACGATTGGAAAAATTGGTATCACAGGTTTTCAGTGAAAAAAATGAGATTCGCTATGAAGTTACCCAACAGATATTGGGTGGTGTGAAGATATCATCTGAAGGACTTATTATTGATACGTCGACGTTGATGCAGTTCAATCAATATGTCAGTTTTTGTAGAAACTTAGGTGATTGAGGTATTGAAAATGAAAATTGCTCCAACTGAAATAACGAGAATATTGCAAGATAGAATTTCTGATTTTCATCCTCATCCAGAGGTTTCAGAAACTGGATATGTTTTGTCAGTTGGTGACGGTATAGCAAGAGTTTATGGACTGGAAAACGTGAAGTCTGGCGAATGGGTTGATATAGTTTCGTCAGAAACTGGCGATGTTGTTAGGGCAATTGCAACCAATCTCGAAACGGATAATGTAGGTGTGATAATAATTGGAAGCGACATTGTCGTGAGAGAAAATGACGTTGTAAGGAGAACAAACAGAATAGTGGATGTAAATGTTGGAATCGGTCTTTTGGGGAGGGTCGTTGATGCCTTTGGAAATCCGATCGATTCTGATGGTTTAATTCCGAATACGGAGAAATATAACATGGAGAAACAAGCTCCAGGTATAATCGATAGACAAACAATTAGAGAACCTTTGCTGACTGGAATAAGAACCGTAGATGCCTTGTTTCCAATAGGGAGAGGGCAAAGAGAACTTATAATTGGTGACAGACAAACAGGAAAAACCGCTATTGCAGTTGATGCGATTATTAATCAAAAGCAGTACAACGATACTCTTGCTCCAAAAGAGAAGATCTATTGCATATACGTTGCAATTGGCCAGAAGAGATCCTCAGTTGCTAGAATTGTAAAAACTCTTCAAGAATATGGTGCCATGGATTATACGATAGTGGTAGCTGCAACTGCTTCGGATTCCGCGTCCATGCAGTATATAGCTCCGTACACAGCCTGTTCAATGGGGGAATATTTCAGGGATAATGGAATGCACGCGTTAATTGTTTATGATGATCTTTCAAAGCATGCCGTTGCATATCGCCAAGTATCCCTCTTACTGAGGCGCCCACCGGGACGTGAGGCATACCCGGGGGATATTTTTTATTTGCATTCGAGACTTCTCGAACGAGCCGCAAAACTATCCGATGAAAAAGGTGGTGGCTCATTAACCGCATTACCGATAGTTGAAACTCAAGCAGGAGACGTGGCTGCGTATATACCGACAAACGTAATATCGATAACGGATGGGCAATTATTTTTAGAGACAGAGTTATTTTATAAAGGAATAAGACCTGCAATAAACATTGGTGTTTCAGTGAGCAGAGTTGGATCAGCCGCTCAAACAAAGGCTATGAAATCTGTCGCTGGTAATATAAAAATCGAAATGGCTCAGTATAACGAACTAGCTTCCTTTTCACAGTTCAGTAGTGACCTCGATTCCACCACAAAATCCTTGCTCGAAAATGGAGAAAAGGTAATAGAGATATTAAAGCAATCTCAATACAATGTCCTGAAAAATTCCGCCCATGTCATTGTATTATATGCAGTAACAAAGGGATTTTTCGCAGATATTCAAGTACACGATGTAAAGGAACTAGAAAAAGATTTGTTGGAAGCAGTTAGGCTAGAAACCAAGTTGCTCGGAAAAATAGATGAGGAAAAGGTTATTACTGAAGAAACAAAAACTGAACTTGATGCATTTTTACCTAAATTTAAGGAACGATGGCTTTTTTCCAGAAAAGGAAAAGCGTAATGGAAAACTTGAGGGAAATAAAAGACAGAATAAAAACTATTGGGAACTTGGTCAAAGCGACCAATGCCATAAAGATGGTATCTACAATCAAGTTGTCAAAACTAAACAGCCTCAAAAAGTCATCGAAAAAATGTTCTGATGTTTTGCTGAAATTGCTCAAAAAGGTCATTATTGAACTTAAATATAAGCAGCTACTTGAATCAAAGCACTGGCTGAATAGAACAGCTGGAGAAACTCTTATTGTTGTACTTTCATCTGACCAAGGTTTTTGCGGGTCCTTCAATCAAATGATAGCTGAAAAAGCGAAGGAAATGATCAAAGTGAGCAAAGGAGCATTCGTGGAAATTTATGGAAAAAAAGCCGCAATCCTTATGCGAAATAGCAAATCTGGTTCAACAAATGTTAATAAGGTGGAAAAGAACTATGAGCATACTTACCTCGTACATGCTCTCGCCGATACAATAATTCAATATCTTGTAAAACGTGATGTGTGCGAGGTGTACATAATAAGTGGAGAATTTAAAAACGTTTTGGTGCAAAAGGCCAAATGTACCAAGTTATTTCCGATTAATATTGATGCAACTGACACATCTGAATACACTTTGATTGATGGTGATAAAAAGGATATCGTGGTAGATTTATTGATGAAATATTTACTTACAGTCTTTGGAAGCATATTGACTGAACATCGTGTTGCAGAATATTCAGCAAGAGTTCTAGCAACGGACGGCTCCGTCCGTAATGCAAAAACATTACTTGAAGAGTTAAAAATTGTTTATAACAGGACTAGGCAGATGAAAATAACTCAGGAACTCACGGAAATAATTTCAAGTATAGACTGTATTCAGTAGTAGGGAAATACGACAATGGTTGATGAAATTGCAAGAAATGAATTAAAAAAAAGGTCACAGAAAGTTGCGCGAAAACGGACTATGGGTGTAGTTACCCAGGTAATTGGAGCCGTTGTTGATGTCTACTTTGAAGGTGACATACCAGCCATGTACCACGCCTTGAAATTGAACGTTGTATCAAGAGAAGGAATAAAACAACTTGCCAATACTGAAAATGCGCAGAATAAAGATGCGCACTCTGAGGAATATATTGTTTTGGAAGTTATCCAACATGTTGGAGAGAGGACTGTACGTTGTATAGCAATGTCGCCAACGGATGGAATTTCAAGAGGAATGAAAGTAGAAGACACGGGTTCTCCGATAACAATTCCAGTTGGCAAGGCTATGCTCGGAAGAGTTATCAACGTAGTTGGAGAACCGATAGACAATGGAGTGGATATAAAAGCTGAGGCATACATGCCAATTCACCGCGATTCCCCGGAATTCTCAGCACAATCTCCAAATACCGAAATTTTGGTAACCGGCATTAAGGTTATAGACCTGCTAACGCCATACATAAAAGGTGGGAAAATAGGTCTTTTTGGTGGAGCTGGTGTTGGAAAAACTGTGCTCATTATGGAGCTTATCAACAGTATTGCCAAAAAACACGGAGGTTTTTCAGTTTTTGCTGGAGTTGGAGAACGAACTAGAGAAGGTACTGATTTATTTGAAGAAATGATAGCTTCTGGAGTAAATAAATTGCCTGGAGAAGAAGGATCGAAAGCAGCTCTCGTGTATGGCCAAATGAATGAATCTCCTGGGGCGAGGGCAAGGGTTGCATTGACCGGTTTAACCATAGCCGAATATTTCAGGGATACCGAGGGAAAGGATGTATTGTTCTTTGTTGACAATATTTTCAGATTTACTCAGGCGGGTTCGGAAATATCTACACTGCTTGGAAGAATTCCATCTGCAGTCGGATACCAACCAACATTGGCATCTGAAATGGGTTCTCTGCAGGAGAGAATTACTTCGACAACCAATGGCTCTATCACGAGCATCCAGGCCATCTATGTTCCAGCCGACGATATGACCGATCCATCTGCAGTGACATCTTTTATTCACCTAGATGCAACGACTGTTTTGAGCAGACAAATTTCATCTTTCGGAATCTTTCCTGCAGTAGATCCCCTCGAGTCGACTTCTCGTATGATGGATCCGATACTTATTGGAAATGAACACTACGACGTAGCAAGAAAAGTTCAGTACATACTACAGACATTTAAGTCATTGCAGGATATCATTGCCATTATAGGAATAGATGAACTTTCTGATGATGACAAATTGATAGTCAATCGTGCGAGAAAAATTCGTCAATTTTTGTCACAGCCATTTCGATCTGCTGAAAATTTCACGGGACGCAAGGGAGTTTTTGTGGAATTGAATGACACAATCGAGGGCTTTAAGGCGATTGTGGATGGAGATGTTGACCATGTACCAGAAATCATGTTTTCCTTTAAGGGAACAATTGAAGACGTTTTAGAAGAGTATTCTAAAAGTAACAAATAATTTTCTCACACACTAAAATTACAAAAAAAAACAAAAGAAGTGTCGTAATGTATCAAAAGCCGCCCATGACACGACATATTCTGTATAGAATGTTTCACGTGAAACATTTCATACGAAATAGGAGATTAAATTGCATCACCTTAAGTGGCAATAACCTTAACTAAACGTTAAAAATACTCTATTGTTATCAGGTTTAAAACGATCAAAATGCTTTTCTATTTTGAAAAGTTTGCCTCGCATCTTTTTCGAGCCGGTATACCGTTTTGAACACAAGCTCTAATAACAAGCACAAATATTTCCTTAATCTGATCCAATCATAATCATACGTGATCCTCTGATTTCCATACATTTATTTTCATTTGTCTGATTTGGTGTATAATTGACTGAGGTACATGTGTTTTAAAAACCGTAGGATGTTTTTGGTCAGAATAGGGGGGCTGTTTTTGGCATTTCTCTCTGCAATTGGCAATGTGACGATGTTTTCGGTCAATAGTATTGTTTCAGGGATTATGCCACCGTACTATCTAAAACAAATTGTTCAGCAGGCCATCCAAATAGGGTATTTTTCTCTTCCTGTTGTTGGGATGACAGCACTTTTTGCTGGAATGGCCATGACGTTACAATGTTTTTCGGGTTTTTCCGAACTTACGGCTGAAAATGCGATTCCATCTGTTGTGATGGTTGCCATGACGAGGGAATTAGGCCCAGTTTTAACGGCACTAATGGTAGCAGGGCGTCTTGGTGCATCAATGACCGCAGAAATAGGGACAATGAGAGTTACTGAGCAGATAGACGCCCTTACGACACTTTCCGTTAATTCTTATAAATATTTGGTATTTCCACGCATATTGACGGGCACAATTTTGCTGCCATTTTTGGTCTTTATTGACGATGTCATTGGCATCTTGGGTGGATATATAGTTGGTGTTTACTATCTCAATTTTAATGCAGCCAACTACATACATAACACTTTTGCCTCAATGAAAATGTGGGATGTAGGATCCGGACTGATAAAGGGGGCCGTTTTTGGCTTTTGGATTTGCCTCATGGGTTGCTACCATGGGTATTTTTCAAAGGGTGGAGCTGAAGGAGTTGGCAGGTCAACGACAAATTCTGTTGTATCCTCATCGATAATGATCCTGCTTCTAGATTGTGTTTTGACCTTTGTTTTGTTTTAGGGAAATTTCATCGTGGACTACGTTATAAGAGTAGAAAACTTAAAAAAATCCTTTGGTTCACGAATTGTGTTGGATGGCATATCACTAAATGTGAAACGTAGGGAGTCATACGTTGTTATAGGGGGATCTGGCTCTGGAAAATCAGTTCTCGTAAAGTGCATACTTGGACTTGTAAAACCGAAATCTGGCACCGTGGAAATAAACGGACAAAATATGATGCACTTGCCACAGAGGGCTATATTCCAAACGCTCCTTAAGTGTGGTGTACTATTTCAGGGAGGAGCGTTGTTTGACAGTTTAAATGTTATTGAAAATATTTCATTTGGCTTAATTTATGGCTATGGAAAATCTATTAAAGAAGCGTACCGAATAGCCATGGAAAAACTCGAACTAGTTGATCTTGGAGTAGAAATTGCAAAAGCCTACCCAGCAGAATTGTCAGGTGGGATGAAGAAGAGGGTCGCCCTCGCGCGAGCCATCGCAACGGATCCTGACGTCATCTTTTTTGATGAGCCAACAACTGGCCTTGATCCGGTAACCAGTGGCACTATAAATGAGTTAATCGTCAAATGTACGAAGGAAATCGGAATTTCCGCACTCTCAATAACTCACGACATAAAAAGTCTGAAACGCATCAGCGATCGCATTGGATTTTTATACAAGGGAAAAATCATCTGGGAGGGCACTAACAGTGAGCTAACAACAACGGATAATCCATACATCAGGCAATTTGTTGATGGTACTCCAAATGGTCCATTCAGTCATTAATTGCACCATGTCAATTATTGAAGTTGCGCCATGAGTGAGTCTTATTTGAATACCTCATTATTAGATGAGTTATTACCAGAGAATTGGAGAAGTAATCAAAAAAATTTTAAAACATACACACATTCTAAAACAGTCGCTGCAGCAGCAAGGATAGTTGCAAAAAAATCACAGATGGAATGGGGGAGAGCGTACACATACGGGCTGATGCACGATATTGGTAAGTTCTACGTTCCGAATAGTCGGGCGTATAAACACCCTCGAGTCGGATACGAGATCTTGAAGGATACGCATCGCGATATTGCAGAGATATGCGTAACACATTCTTTTCCAAATATAAAATCCTTTGACCACATCATAAATTATTGTAAAAACGATAAAAAGGAAGCTTCAAAAATATTGTCAATTTTGGAGACAATTCACTTGAATGACTACATGGAGTTGATTCAGCTTTGCGATAAAGTCTCCGGCCTTGATTCCTACACATCAATCGAAGCCAAGCTAAAATGGTATACAGAGACGAATCAGATCAACGAGAATGATATAGTTACGGTGCTCTACAGAAAAAAACTTGAATCCATCAAATCAAAATTCGACAGCCTCGCTGGAACCAATGTTTATAAGTTGCTCGGCATTGATGTGTAAATTTTTTTCGGCCGAAATTGAGAAGAAATTCGTAAATGGCGATGAACAAAAACGGTGCTGACTATCAGTGCTTTGGACCTGTTGCTAACAACTTGGAAATATATGAAATCAGCTCATTAGAGGCGTGAGGAAACGACTTATTATTGGAGATACAGAGGCGTTACTTCTCGTTGACATGGAAAACGAGGAGTATGAGATGTACTTATGGCGAGAATCGGAAAAATGTTGGAGAAATGGGATGAATTGCTGAGGGTAATAGAAAATGACAAATTATGTGTTGGACGACGTCCACTTCAAAATGCTTACTGACGGAAGACACAGGTAGTGGTAAATTACCAGTACTGAAAGATGTTACCATGTACTACATTTCTAGCTTAGGAGATTTGGAATACCGGAAGACATTCCAATTTGGCTCCAGCTAAATTTAGCTTGTAGACTACTAAACAATTTATTTTGGGACTGACACCTAGAACTATGAAAAATACTTTTTCAAATGTGTTTTTTGTCAATCCAATTAAATTTTCTCAAGTGTCTCTTAGGTTGATTTTGTAATGTTTAGATTTCGAAACAGTTATGGCACCTTCGATCATTTGGATATATACCTTATCCATACCTAGCAACCCAAATACAGGCATTTTCCCAACTGCGCCTCTTCCTATCTTCCAGTTCTTGAGCCCACAAAAGTAACTTTCGTTTAGCTCAATTTTTAAATATAACTTAGAAATGTGCTACGCTGGACTCTAACTAACTCTTCAGCAGTCCTCGCTATCGCGCACCAGCCATGAAAAACCCTTTTAAAGTGTCTGACTTACGTGAAAATACAATAAACAATATTAAATATTAGGTTTTGGTCACTTTACTTTTACGTTCTCTCACAAATCAATTTGCTTTGTAGACACAGCTTTCAGAGTTTTTATTGCATCATTTTTACTTCTTTTTGGCAATTTTTTCCAAAAATTTCCATTGTTTGGTGAAATTTGAAAAAAGGTCTAATCAAGTAAGTTTTCAACTCTGTCATAAAATGCTTAACAGCTGTGTGTTTTCAAATACTTCCTGCATACGAGTGATGCCCATCTGCACACGGCAGTTTGAAAACTCGAAAAATTAACTTGTCTTCCTATACGTCCACGCCCTTTGATAAAGGGTGGCTATATGCTATAATCGCGGAAATTCATCTGTTTTTAGTGTTTTTATGCAAAGTTCGAGAGAAGGAAAGGAAGACGTAGTTTCGGATAATATAGGGAAAAATGAAGAGATAACTGACGTAGCTAATGATGCTGAATTACACCAAGTATCAGACTTGGAGGATCGGTTACTGCGTGCAGTTGCAGAGGCACAAAATATTCAAAAACGTGCCGAAAAGGAAAAAGCTGATATCGCGAAGTACTGCATTTCTGAATTTGCCAAGGATATTTTGTCAACTCGTGATAATTTGCAACTTGCGTTGAACAATTGTGTGGAAGAGAAAAATTTAATAGTGGATGGGATTCAGTTAACGATGAGCGAGTTGGACAAGGTACTATTACGGTATGGAATCACGAAAATTGATTCCATTAATAAAGAATTCGATCCAAATTTCCATCAAGCAGTTGTGGAGGTTGAGGATTCGGAACGAAAGCCTGGCATTATTGTGGAAGTCATGCAGGAGGGCTTCATGATCCATGACAGATTATTAAGACCGGCATTGGTCAGTGTTTCAAAAAAATGCTGAAAATATATAACACTCTTTCTGGACAACTAGAGCGCTTCGTCCCGATCGATAAAAATAACGTAAAAATGTACATATGTGGGCCAACTGTCTATGACAGAGCGCATATTGGAAATGCTAGGTCCGCCGTTGTCTTCGACGTTTTGTACAGGATTTTGAAGGCGCTATACAACGATAATGTAACTTATGTTCGGAATATAACCGATATCGATGATAAAATATATAATGCGGCTATCGAACGTAACATCACCGTTTCACAACTGACGTCCAGTACGATAAAAATGTATCACGAAGATATGGATAGGTTGAATATTTTACCCGTGAATATCGAGCCTCGTGCTACTGAACATATTCAAGATATAATCTTTTTTATTGAAAAATTGATTAAAAACGACAACGCATATGTTACTGAAAATCACGTGTATTTCGATATATCTTCAGTTCAAAATTACGGAGCGTTTTCCAAGAAACGAATAGAGGAGCTAATCGCTGGAGAGAGAGTTGAAATTTCAGATTTGAAAAGGGGGCCGCTTGACTTTGTACTTTGGAAACCAATCGACGATAAAATGAATTTTGGTTGGGAAAGTCCTTGGGGGATAGGACGCCCTGGTTGGCATATAGAGTGTTCCGCGATGTCAAAAAAGTATTTAGGGGAAGTTTTCGATATTCATGGAGGTGGGATAGATTTAGTATTTCCGCATCATGAAAATGAAATTGCACAATCCTGTGCAATTAGCGGTCAAAAATTCATGGCAAATTATTGGATTCACAATGGACACCTCAATGTAGACGGAACAAAGATGTCAAAATCTATTGGAAATTTTTATACTCTCAATGATTTACTTGCAGAATACAATGGAGAGGTTATCAGGATGGCATTTTTGATGACTCATTACTCATCTCCAATGAATTTCAATTTTGAAGCATTAAGACAATCTAAGACCGTATTAGATCGTTGGTACACCGCGATTAGAGATGTTCAATTATGTTCAAGCAACGGTGTAAGCAACGAGATATTTGATGTACTTTGCGACAACATGAATACTTCAAGGGCGTTATCTTTGCTGAATGAGATCGTTGCTGAGATTAATAAGACGCAAAACAAACGGGAAATCGTCACAATTTTTGTTAATACATGTCAAAAATTTTTGGGGTTAATGATGAATACGCCAAATGATTGGTTTTGCAATATCGAAGAAAAGAAGAAAGTATGGATTGAGTCCAAAATACACGAGAGAGAAACTGCGAAGAAAAATAAAAACTATGTTGAGGCAGACTCTATTCGAGCCGAACTGGAAAAAAATAGAATTCTTTTGGAAGATACAATACACGGTACAACCTGGAAAATAATGTGAAGATTATTATGTTAATTTTTCAAAAGTTAAGCACATTATACCGATTTTTCGCACACAATTTGTCAAGTCACGCTGCGCAACAGCTCGCTCTAAAGGACTTGACAAAGTGCGATAAAAATCGGCTCCTTAAAATCGTGCCTTTGAAAAAAAATAATAAACATGACTACGGTATGGAGTATGTGACTGTGCGCACATCTTACGATGGCGCAATCGACACGGTATATTGATGTTGAGTACCGGAAAACTACTTCTTTTTATTGTATCTTTTTTTAATATTGGGTTGATTTCAAAAAAAATGCCTGGAACTCTCGGCTCCATTGCTGCCACTGGAATTGCAATTTTGTTACCAAAATCGGCTGTTTTATCACTTTGTATCTCATTAGGACTGTTTATCATAGGAGTAGTATGCTCCAATGCATATATCGCGAAATATCAACGTAAATCTGACAAAGATCCGGGCTATATTGTTATCGACGAAGCATGCGGAATATTTTTTGGATACGCAATACTATTATTTGCTAATTTGTTCACAACATTGGATATCATTATCAACTTTCTACTCTTCAGATTATTCGATATTCTAAAACCGTTCCCAATAAAGAACATCGAAAAACACTGTAAATCACACTCAAAACTCATCGGATTTGGTATCATGATTGATGATGTTTTGGCGATCATCATCGCGACTATACTTCAAATCACCGTGACGTGTCTTTCAAGAATGGTGCTGTAGGAGGGAATCGAACCCTCGACCTCTCCCTTACCAAGGGAGTGCTATACCTCTAAGCCACTACAGCAACCTCGAAACATTATATCAAATAGACAAAACAAAAAGTTATTAACTTTTCAGATCAAAGGTTGCGTGTGCAACCACTCGAATTCTTTTGCGTGCAGTTCGTTCACTTTCATCCCAGCTTGAGTAATCCCTCTCAGAGGAAGCGTCTTCAGGAAACATTGTGAAAGTTCCAGTTGAAATATTCCTCAATTTCGACAATGTTACGTTACTTGAGTTCGCTATGCGTTCCGCTCTATTTATGGCATCTTTTGTGGCCTCTTCTATCATGCTTACGCGTATTTCATCGAGATTTTTGCAGTGATAGGACACGCTACCTTCTGCTCGGATACCATCATCCACCAGTTTGGATACTTCTGATATAGACTTCTCAACGAGTTCAACATTACGGGATTCCATTGTTATCGTATCCACGATCCTGTACTTCTTCTTTCCTTCATCCCTCTTCATATCGTTCAGTTGATCTACGACAGATGTCGTTCCTTCCTTAATCTCTTCATTGGAAAATCCGAGTTGCAGTAGCAGGTTGCCCACTGCCGTTTTGTCTGATTTACGTTTTTCTTGAATCTCCTTCAAAGAATCCGCATCATTTATAATTGATATCGTCCACTTCGCAACGTCTGACATTATAATTCGATCAGATAACCCATTAACGGATATGCATGGGGCTCTATCCAAAAAGTCCTCTATGACAGATACTCCCCTATACCCAATGGCACCGAACACGAGCACCCCAAGGAGATATATCCAATATTTCAGTGATTTCATGATGATTCCCTAAATCAAAAAGCAATACTCAATTGTAACATACATTGAAGTGTCCAGTATATACTTTATTGAAAAAGTATTAGATGCATGTAGAGTAGTAATGTGTATAAAATAATCTCGTCGTATTTGGATTTGCAGATTAGGTATAACAACATTAACGGGATAGGGAGTTTTTGAAATTAAGGTAATAAATGTATATGAAGAAGCTTAACTGCAAAATGAAATACCTATACTTGAAGGAACGTAAATCACCGTGAAATACCCCTCTCAATTGTAAAAAATTTAGTTTTTCCGAGAATTGAATGTGTTTTTGAATTTTTATTCAATACAGTTCAAAAAAACAACAGATGAAATTTACAATTTTAACTCAATACAATGGCTGTCATTGACGTATTCCATTAAAAATTTTGGCCATTCGACGAGACAAATATATTTTTGCATTGCTTCAATTATTCCTAATCCAAAAAATTCACCCTCTTCGACTCTGTATAAATCAATGTGCCAAATCGGTCCCTTGATCGTTTCATATACATGTATGATGTTGAAGGTTGGACTTGTTACGTTTTGCTTTTTTACCAGAAGTCTCTCGATAAAAAATTTTGAAAAGGTGGTTTTTCCAACTCCCATTTCTCCAGAGAGCAAAATTGAAAATGGCGCAACAACATTTTGTGCGAACTCCTCCGATATCGTCCTAAGATCTTCGATCGAATATTTATGCATAGCACCACGATGCTACAATCTAGCTGCCAATATGACAACCAGATTTTTTTTTTTTTACGATAGATCCTTAGTGTCATATATTCCATACAAAAACGTATTGGCTATAATTTTTATCGCATGTACGGCTAGATCATATCATTCTTCTCAGTAACCCTTTGAAAGGAGCACATTTCACATGAATACATTTTCTTTTCTTTTTTTTATCTCAACCAATTTTAGACTAACTGTTACTACGGATGTAATACCAAACATGGAGTGGCGAAATTGCCTTCCTTTCCATAACAATCAATTAATTGGATGCCAAGAAGTGTGGATATACCAAATATTTTTTTCTTCAACTTTTCAATACTGGCATAAATCATTCAAGAAGCACGTATCACATTTGGGCTTTTTTGCGGTGCATATGTACCTACCATGTAACACCATCCAATTACTCGCATTTTTATGAAATTCTTGCGGAATTACATTCAAAAGCTCCTTTTCAACATCTTTTGGATTTCGCGACTCACTTATGTTTAAACGGTTCGAAAGTCTCAGGACATGTGTATCAACGGCAATATAACTACCATCAAACAGGTGATTCATTATGACGCTGGCGGATTTTCTTCCAATACCAGGCAATTTGTTCAATTCATCAAATGTCTGTGGAACCTTGGAATCAAATTGTTCAATAAGTATCTTTGATAAATTTATAATATTTTTGGCTTTGTTGTTATATAACCCAATCGTTTTTATACAACCTATTAGTTTTTCAAGTCCGAGTTTTAGCATTTTTTGTGGGGTGTCGGCAATTTTGAAAAGTCCGTACGTAGCCTTGTTGACGGATTTATCGGTTGATTGTGCAGAAAGCAAAACAGCAATGACAAAGGTGTACTCGTTGTGTGAGATCAGCTCGCTTTTAGGGATTTGATTGTTCTTTCTGAACCTTTCAAAGATTTCACGAATTTTGTGATGCTTCTGCATTGGCCAAAAAGTCTTCTTCGCTCAAAATTTCAACATTAAGTTCATTCGCTTTTTTCAATTTTGAACCTGCATTTTCTCCGGCTATTACAAAATCCGTCTTGTTCGATATCAAAGAACCGACTACTGCTCCGCAAGATATAGCCAAACTCTTTGCTTCAGCTCTGCTCATTTTAGATAATTTACCGGTGAATACCAATGTTTTTTTATAAAAAATATTACTTTTATTCATTGATTTAGGTTTTTCAAAATCTTTTATTGTAACGTACTTTAATAGATGCTTAATAAAGTCGCTATTTATTTTGTTTTTAAAAAACATTTCTACGTTATGCGCAGCCAATTCACCCAATCCGTCTATCTCCAATAGATTTTTCTTAGTTGCAGACATGAGTTTTTCAAACGTTTCAAATTTAACTGCTAATGCTTGTGAAATAACATCTCCAATTCCTGGAATTCCGAGAGAAACTATGAATTTTGTAAGAGTAATATTTTTTGCCTTATTTATTGCATCGTACAAATTCTGGACAGAAGTTGATCCCCATCCAGGTTTAAGTGTTAAAGAGGGGAGGGCATGTATCGATTCGAGTTTAAATATATCAACTACATTTTTGATTCTTCCATCAGTATATAACTCTTCAATTTGTTTTATTCCCAATCCAGCGATGTTGAAGCAACTTTTTGAGACAAAATAATAAATGTATCGAACAATTTGTGATGGACATTCATAACGGTTAGGACAAAATAAATCGACCAATCCAGCGTGTTTGACCAACGTGGCTCCACAAGATGGACATAATAGTGGAGTAGGGAAGGGGGGTAGACCAGATTTTTTTGTAATGGATACTATTTTAGGAATTACTTCCCCAGATCGTAAAATTGTTACGGTATCTCCAACAGAAATTCCTCCTTTCCGCTCGATTTCTCCGAAATTGTGTAATGTCACTCTTGAAATTAGCGCTCCGGAAATATTGACAGGTTCTAATATTGCAATTGGTGTAATTTTTCCGGTTCTACCTACACTTATAACGATATCATTGATCACAGTTTCGGTTTTTTCAGCTGGAAACTTAAACGCAATTGAATGTCTTGGATTTCTTCCGATAAATCCGAGTCGTCCTTGAAAGGCAAGGGAGTTTACCTTAAATACGGCTCCATCTATTTCATAATCCAGTGAATGCCTATCCACTGATAAAACAGTGTAATAATTCATTATTTCATTCATGTTTTTACACAATTTATACGAGGTCACTGCAAAACCGAGATTTTTTAGAATTTCCAAAACATCGCCTTGCGTCAATAGCTGCAATTTTTCGCTGCGAATGTAGTATGCAAAGAATTTTAAATTTCTTAATTCAGTTATTCTATGGTCAAGTTGCCTAAGTGATCCTGCGGCTGCGTTCCTTGGATTTGAAAATGTAGATTCTCCAGTTATTTTACGTTTTTCATTTAGTTCATTGAAAAATGATTTCGGCATGTAAACCTCCCCACGAATCTCAATTTCCCCAATTAAATCGATAGTTTTTGGGATATTTTTGATTGTCTTAATGTTGTTTGTTATATTTTCTCCGATGTAACCATCACCCCTTGTTGCGGCGTAGGAAATTTTGCCGTCGTTATATACTATTGATGCTGATAGTCCATCTATCTTCTGCTCTGCGCAAAATTCTAATTCTCCATGGAAATTTAAAAATTTAACAACTTTATTTGTGAAATGCTCCATGTCTTCAATTGAAAATGCATTGTCGAGTGATAACATCGGGACTTTATGATTTATCTTATCAAGGTTTGATTCAATCACCGTTGCCCCAATCTTGTGTGATGGAGAATCATCTGTTATTAAGTTCTTAAATTTTTTTTCTATTGCATTTAATCTTTGGCGTAACTTATCGTATTCTGTATCAAAAAGTATAGGTGTTGCTTTATTATAGTAAAGATCGTCATGGTATAGTATTTCTCTTCTTAAGCGTTGAAGTTCAACTTCAGCTTCTTCTATTGTTAAATTTTCAACTGGTTTATCCACAATAAATTACATCCTTATAAGGAATTTAACTGGACGGCTATAAGATTCCAGCAGAAAACGTATCAAGAGACTGATACCGATTTCTGTGATACAACCAACTTGTGTTCTCATTTATACACAACATCGGTAGACGCCTTTCAAGGCTGGATTATACAACAATATACGTGCTTAAAACATTGAATAAAAGAGCAAAATACCGTATCATTCGCTATGTGTTTTCGTTGTACAACATTTAGTTTCCATAATATACATTATGCGGACATGATAGAAGGATAAAAATATGCTTGAAAGGACGTTTTCAATAATCAAACCAGATGCTACAAAAAGGAATATTACCGGGGAAATTAACAGTATGATAGAATCTGCTGGATTCACAATTGTTGCGCAGAAAAAAATAAAATTAACAATTGAACAGGCAAAAAAGTTTTATGAAATACATAAAGAACGACCATTTTATAATGACCTGTGCGAGTTTTTGAGCTCAGCTCCTGTAATTGTTCAGGTACTTGAAAAAGAAAATGCTGTTGCCGATTACAGAAAATTGATGGGAGCAACGAATCCAGAAAATGCTGAAAATGGAACAATAAGGAAGAAATTTGCTATTTCCATAGATCAGAACTCTGTGCATGGTTCAGACGCTCATGAAACGGCTGCTGTTGAAATTAAATTTTTCTTTAGTGATGTCGAAATTGTCGGATAGTAAACATTTAGGTATATTGAGACATATTCCAAATTTGATCAGTGTATTTAGGATTGTATGTGCCCCAATCTTTTTATTTGTGCTGCGTAATTGTGATGTAACTTTGCAGCTTGCTACGGTGCTACTCGGGACAATTAGTGATTTTCTGGATGGATATGTTGCTAGGAGGTATGGACTTATTTCGAGTATTGGGGAAATACTTGACCCATTGGCAGACAAAATTTTTTTTAATGCTGTTCTTTGGGGGATGTACATCTTCAAAGAGAATAGCTTTTTAATTTTTTTGGTTGCACTTTTGTTAACGATTAGAGATCTATCTCTAATTTTAGGAACCCTCATTGCTGTGAAGAAAAAGCTCACAATTAGCATTAGACCATTGTTTTCAAGCAAGCTCTGCACTACCCTACTCTCTTGTTTGGCGATGCTATCTATAGTGTTTACATCACAATTTCCATTATACAAATACGTTATTTTTATATGTTTCTTTTATATATTAAGCACTTTTATTATGTATATAAAGAGGTTTTACAAAATTTGTTTTGTGAAATAATTAAATAAATTTATATCTTATTGTGAAAAAATGCCTCTAATTGATATTAGAAGGATGTTTTAGAACAAACGGTCCACTACCCTGCCCTCTCGCTTTTGGCACTAAATTTGTTATAAACAGTGTTTCTCCGGAATTTAAACCGGGCAATCAATTCGATATTGAAGAAAAAGATATATTTAGTGATACAATTGTCGAAAATAGCGCTACCAGTTATGTTTATAAAAAATGAAGATGGGAATGAGATCTGTGCTTGTCGTTGATGATGATGAAAGATTAGTATCACTGATTGTTGCTTCTCTAAAGTCGCATGGGTATGACGCAGTTGGCACTACATCGGCAGTGCAGGCTAAATCAACTTTACTATCTACACACTTCGACGCGATCGTCGTTGATTGGATGATGCCAAACGAATCAGGAATTGAATTTATAACGGCGATTAGAAAGTCAGTGACTCATTTAAGAGATATTCCGGCAATTATGTTGACTGCAATTGATTGTATAGATAATAAGGTTGAGGGATTTGAAGCAGGATTTGATGATTACATCACAAAGCCATTTGAAGACCGTGAATTAGTGGCAAGGTTGAATGCAATCATTAACAGGTCTACACAAAAATTTGTTGCAGATACACTCGTAAAATTTGAAAATTTTACATTTAATCCGAATAGCAACGAATTGCATAAAGGAAGGGAGCTTATAATTTTATCAACGACCGAATTAACACTACTTAAAACACTCTCTCAGAAACCAAATTATCCATTTTCAAGGGCAGAACTAGCAAAGCAATTTTCATTTCAAGTTTCTGATAGGACAATTGACGTCCAGGTAACCAGACTTAGAAAGAAATTCGGAGATGATACCAAGAATCCGCGAATAATAAAATCCGTACGACATATCGGATACTCATTGTGTTGCAAATAAACGCTGTCAAGATTGAAAGAACACAATAGACTCAGTGAACGGAGAGATAATGGAATATGAAGGAGAATATTGTGGCTTGTCTTAAAGTATCTTTATGGTGAATGGCTCACGATTTACGTTAGCCGTATAAATTGTACGTATCTAAGAAAAGATTGTGGATTTGCTTTGTATCTCCGTAAAACAAAAATGGTTGTATTTTTATCTCCTTTTTGCAATTTTCCTACCGGTGTTTCCCTTACTTTTAATGATGTTCGGAAAAAAGCCCATTATTTTTAATAAACCTTGCTTACAGTTAACACACATTTTCGCCTCGTCGCTACTCCGCGCATTGAAGAGGGGGGACGTTACTTTATCTCTTTAAGGCATGAAACTATCAATTCATTCGTTGAAGCACTATGTCCGAGTTTTTGCGAAATTTCATTAATGATCTTGATGATGCTACTTTTTTGATAACCAAGGCTAATTAGGCCCAAGATTGCGTCATTCACATTCGAGTTATCCGGCTTGCAGAGGTCCTTATTTTTCAAAAGTGCCTTATCTTTAAGTTCCAGCAAAATGCGTTCCGCAGTTTTCCTTCCTATACCATTCGTTTTGCAAAGCAGTTGAGCGTCTTGTGAAGCGACCGCCAAGGCGAACTCTTCTATTGACAATGTTGACAAAATAGACATTGCAGACTTTACTCCAATTCCTGGGACTTCAAGAAGAGCCTTAAAAATACTTACTTCTTCCGTATTTTGAAATCCGCACAAGTACTGCATCTCTTGTTTAAAAATGTGAAAAATCTGAATGGATATATCATCTCCTACCTGCAAAGAGCCCCTCAATGTCGAAATGACGAACACCTGATAGCCAACGCCGCCTACGTCGATTACTATTGAATCGTCAAAAATTGTATCAACAATGCCCTTTAGTTTTGCAATCATTTTTTGCAGTTACATGAGCAGTTTGAGCAGGTGATATGATTTTTGTTCGTAATGACGAAGCCGTGGCCAAAGCTATTTTCGACAACATCTATGTTGATTCCATTTATTAACATCTCTGCCGCCTTTTCGTAGAAGAACAAAACACCAGAAACTTCTATTTCTCCTTTTTGCGGATTTTTTTGTAATTCATATGATAGCGAGTAATCGATACCAGAGCAGCCACCAGAAATGATTGATATGGAGATCCCTATTGCCTGCTGCTCGTCCAACAATTTCTTCAGCTTCCTGAGTGCATTATCAGTTATTGTAATCATGTTATTCTCCTTATTTTGTTTTGACAAATAATCGTTAATTGCAGCCTCAATTGCCTCTTTGGCCAGTACTGAACAATGTTTTTTTATATCGGACAATTCCAGTGAATCAGCAATTTCCTCATTTTTAATTTGTAGCGCCTCTTCAATTGTTTTTCCCTTAAGAATTGTTGTTGCGAGCTCCATTGAGGCTATCGCGGACACACATCCGAAAACCTTATATTTCGCATCAACAATGACATCTGTTTCATTGAAAAATAACTGCAGTTTCATCACGTCCCCACAGAGTGGTGACCCAACAATTCCTGTTCCGACATTCATGAGGGCGTGGTCAAAGCCCCCAACATTTTTCATAGCTTCGTAAAATTTTAAAGTCTTGTCACTATACTGCATGGCATCCCCTTTGAAAAATTTTATCAACATTCACTCCAGCTTCTATCATATCCCATACAGGACTCATTTGACGTAACTTCTCAGCTCCCATGATTAAGCTGTCAATCGCTACATCAATTTCATTATCTGAGGTTATTTTACCGATACTGATCCTTAGAGATGATTGGGCAATATCAGCTAGGACTCCCATGGCCTCAAGAACATGGGAAATAGAAAGCCTGTTCGAAGTACAAGCTGAACCTGAAGAAACAGCGAGTTTATCGGCTTCCATCATAAGGGCTTCTCCCTCGCACCCTCTAAAACTGATATTAACTATTCCAGAATAGTTTGACGTCTGCGAACCATTGATATAAATTTCGTCGAGTCGTGAGATAACGCCAGTAATAAATCTCTTTCTTAACCGTTTTATCTTTTTAAGATCACTTAACATTTCTTTTTTGGCAATTTGTGCGGCTTTTCCGATAGCAACACAAAGTGGAACAGGAACCGTTCCTGCTCTAATTCCAAACTCAACGTCATAATTTGCTCTTGGAACTTTGATAAAATTCACATTTTTTCTTTTGCAGTATAATATACCAACACCTTTTGGCCCGTAGATCTTATGTCCAGATGCACTTAAGAAGTCAATATCCAATGCTTTCACATCAACTGGGATTTTACCAAACGCCTGCGTCGCATCAACGTGGACAAGCACATCTTTTGAATGGCAAATTTCAACGATACTCTTAATGTCTTGTAGGACTCCCGTCTCATTGTTAACCAAGCATATCGAAAGTAAACCAACATCGTCTGTAATTGAACTTTTCAAATATTGCAAATCTAGAATTCCGTCGCTCTGTATATCTAGAAAACCAACTGAAATCCCATTTGCTTTTAATTGATTGACACAATCCAAAGTCGCCTTATGTTCTGTTTTGAGGGTGAGTATACGAGATTGCTTCTTTGTTGAAAGAGATTGGATTGTCCTGGTTATAGTAATCCAGGTAGATTCTGTGGCACCGCTAGTAAACACTATTTCTTCAAACTCGGCATTCAAAAGCTCACAAACATGCCCTCTTGCAGCACTGAGTGCGGAGAGAGCTTTTTGTCCATGCCAATGTAGTGAACTGGAATTCCCAAACTTTTCTACGAAATATGGTAACATTTCTTCGAGGACACGTGGATCACATGGGGTTGTTGCTGCATAATCCAAATATATAATCTTGTTCATTGGCGCAAAATGCATCCTTGTGGCTTTGGACGAATTATATTTTATCGTGATGTTCAAATCAATCCTTCCAATTCTGAATCAATGAACAGTTGCGTTGTATTTGATGAAATATATTTGGTTTCAATAGAATGGAATGCTTCAGGAAAAACCTATGTCCTCATCGATTAGCATCTTTGAGCATGTGGTGAAAGAGATGCCAGTATATTTTGCGTTACTGAGAGACGACTGTGCGGTAAAATAGATGTAGAGAAGTATGAGGAAGATCTCGATAAGCGGTATGTGAAGTACCTTATAAAGATGAATACGAAAAGGATGCAGAGAAGCTCAGATATAGTACTGATGATACGGAAATCGATTACATCTTGAAAAGTCTTGAAGAAAACTACGATGAGTATATCATGAGATTAGTACGTGGTGTTGGTAATTCAGTGTGCAAAGAGTGCGGCGTTATATATCGTTGAATTTCGAAATTCTGTTCCAGAATTTCTTGAAGTTTCAAAATTACACTCTCTAAATTCAAAGCCGGCATATCCGGCATATAATGTCCTGTTTCACCAAACAGCAGTCCATGTTCAAATATAGGGGGAAGCTCGCCTATTCACAGTAGTAGCGATTGTATGAAAGCAGATCATTCCTGCACCTTTTTTACAGTACATATTGACGTGCAAAAAATCATTGCCAAAAGACATTCGATACGGCAGACTTCGCTTTTTTTATATCACCTGTTACAAAAAGCCATTCTTTACCGAACTGTTTCGATTTTCTCGAGATAGTATGAACCGAATGTCCCACCAATCATACAAGCTATGTTTTTTCAGTGAATTGAAATTAGTTTTTTAATTGATCTAGAAATTTCCAACTAAAGTTTTACGTGTTTCTTCAATGAACTTTCTATGACGAGTTTCAATAACTGTTCCATTGATATCCCATTGGCAGCGGCTATATCTGGAGCGAGTGATGATTTCGTCATACCTGGTTGTGTATTAATTTCAAGAAAATACGGATATTTCCCATCATAACGAAAATCGATTCTTGCGAGACCTCTACAGTGGCAGGCATTAAATGCCATCATTGCCATT
>JAITDA010000064.1 GCA_031282805.1 Holosporales bacterium | reverse complement strand
GGTTTTCACAAGACTTACCAACAACAAGGAATGTTGATAAGTCAGTCAATTAGATGACTTATCAACAGTTTTTACTGTCACCAACTAAATAAATTTTAAAAATTTTCTTTCTTTTCTTGACAAACCAAAAGCTTCATCTGAGTTCTACTCCTTCCCATACTGGTTTCTGACAACATTGAATCTATGTACTCTATGTCTACACTCAGCTTCAATGTATTTAACTGAGCCACACTTATCTCAGTTCCTTCAGATTTCATTGCCAAATACAAAACTAATCCGAACTCATTGCTTTTCTCATAGTTCACTGCTGCTACTCCAGTTGCTGGATCTACGAGGTTACTAGACACATTTTCAGCTATCATCGCTATCGTGTCATTCACCCTCGGTTGATACACCACTTTTGGCGGGGAACATCATCGTTTTTGATTTTTTCATATGTACTTCCCTTATATACGCTAACACAGCGTACGCTTGGCATTTTGCAGAGGATGTTAAATCACACCACGTTACAAGAGTTATGCCTAATCTTCACCGTATACAAATTGGCAAAAGAGTTACTATTAGATGATACAAACCAATGTTCAGGCATATCGATTTAATCCATTAAAAAGGGAAGTACTCCAGTCTTACAAACCTTTAAATCTTAACCATGCGTGACAAGGAATATACGTAATGCTATAAAAACACAGAAAATAGTCACGGAGAGTTTTGAAAATTGTTATGGTGATGAAGTGTGATCACTAGTATGATCTTCTAAAAATTTGTGGATTTAGCGTAACAACCTCACTACAATTATGCCTGAAAGCTGAAGTAGCTCAGCTGGTAGAGCAACTGATTCGTAATCAGTAGGCCGGAGGTTCAAGTCCTCTCTTCAGCACCAGATTGTTGCGAATGAAACATTTAGCACGCGGGATTTGTGTGTTACTTTACTTTCGATATTGGCGCGTGTTCACTTGTATACGTATTTGTTACCCACAACGAAAACAGAGGTTTTTGGGAGCTATTTTCGGTAAAACTACTGTGCAAATTGTGAGTGAATACATAACCAAAAGATAAGCCGGGGAGGTTTCTTACGAAACAGTACCACATTACTCGTGGATTATACGCCTAACAATTTCAAAAACTTCAATGCACACAGATCTTCATGACATTTTTTTTAAACGTCAGCAAAAGCTCTCACGATTTCACCAAATTTTTAAATAGATACGCATGTCTGAATTTGAAAAATCGGTACTTGAGAGGATTTCCTCAAAGTTAGCGTTTTCAGGATCCTTCATAACCAAAGAAAGCAGTGAAGAAAGCAACCATGTGCCATCTTCCAAAGAAGAGGCAAAATCCATCATCAACGTCATTTTAGCCTCAATATCTTCGGGTGAAGCGATTACCATTTCCAAAATTTTCAATATAACTACAATTTCATATGCAATATAAGGTACTTCTTCCGGACATTTTTGAAGAATAAGATCTATAATTTGTGGAGACTGGTAAATTGTATCGATGAGTCTAGAACAGGCCTTTAAAAACTTTCCTATTTCCGCGTAATTTGACGTAGTTCTTTTCGCTCTTATGGCAACTTTTTTATCCTCAGCGTCACAAAGCTTTTGCAGTTCCGGAATTTTGTCTTCCAGAAGAGCACAGAAATTTTTAATCTTGTCGTAGGTATGCAATTTCACACCTGGAACAAATCCGAGTAAAATCTCCGCGTATTCCTTCATCTTGTCGAAATGAAACTGTTTTTTATCCTCTTCTTTTTCTTTTTGATAGTGTGCAACTTCTGTTGTGTAATTATTTGTTACAGTCGTTAGTTCAGCGCTAAGTAGTGAATTAAACAGTGCAAAAAGGGTAATTATAATTTTCTTCATTTTTTCGTACCTGGAATATAAATTGCCACCCTTGAATCATCGGCTGTATTTCTTTTCATGGCATCTATTGTTTTTTCGAGTATTTCATTGTCATTTCCAGCCATACGCATTTCCTCAGTATCTTTTACGAAAAAAATTGAGGCTAATCTCGATAATTTAAAAACCTTCCCGCCTATGTTTAGATTTTTATAAACTAGTGGCTTCATCATGCGGAGTATTGCCTCATTCGTCGCATATACCGTCAGTATTCCATCATTTTTTGTTGAAAAGACTCCATGACCAAAGTTAACTGGGTTTGCCGAGATGAATTGCAAAAAAACATCAAGTTCCCGCAGAACAGGAACCATTTCTAATGGAGATTTTTTAACTATTTTTGCCACTACATCATCTTTTAGGTATTTATAAATTACGTAGTAGGCCATCGTAAACTTGACAACTCTTGAATCGGTCTCATCGTTATCTATGTGTTTATTCAGATCCGGAAAATCACTTCCATCCAAATATTTAAATACAAGATCGGTTGGTTGTTGTATCTCATCAAAATATTTCTTTTTTAGAAGTTCTACTATTGAATTTGCATTTTTAACTAATTCGCTTTCTTCATTAGGGTTCATTTTTCTTTTCAATACCTTCTTCGCCATTTCAGAATATTCTTTGAGCAATGCGCCAAATTCGGCAGGATTATCGGTAGTTGATGCTAGTAGTTGACCATTCCATACATGAAAAAGCAGCATTATATAAAAAATCGCCTTCATGTTTACAGTAAAAATTTGTTTTTAATATGATTAAAGTGTGCCATAAAAAGCATGATTTGTGCATAAATTTTTGTTTCTTTGAAATTTTTATAAATTGAATTGGTTCTCTCTCAGCTTTGGCCTAGAGAATGGTTTACTAAATTCAATGGGTATCAAGTGAATCTTTCATTACGTACAACTTGGAAACAAAACTTTCGCAGAAGCTCTAATGTGTCTTGAGTATAACTCGTGATATATTGCACGCATATTCATCTTTGTTTTTATAATAAAAGAAAAAGATTAATAAAGAGTTAACGATATTTATTATTTAAAATAAAAAGTTTTTTATAAAAAATTCACAATTTCATGTCAAAAATGGTTTTTCGCGATAATTTCGCTGATCGTTCCCACTGCAATTGACTTCAAAATGGAGAAAAATTCCTGAAAATCAATGATTTATTAGGAAAAAACACTTGGTTTATTCGGAATTATTGGCGTAATTTGTTCTAATTTGGTTGATATTAAAAACTCGGCCAGCCCTAGCAATTCACATTGCTGAGACAGGTATATCACAACAGTAAACTTTCCTCATACCAACCATGTTACTGTGAAGAAACATCATGTATGCGTTTCATCAAAAAATTGAATCCGTCAGTATAATCGGAGATTACCATAGACAACTAGCAGTACACCGTTACTTAAGTGCAGTCCTTCATGTACACGTAATTCATTTCCCGCGTAAATAGTTGCGCTACGTTCTAGCTTGGCCCCATGAAGACAGGTTGTACTCCGCGGAATTGCTGACTTATGTTTGAAAACTGGCATTACATCGAATGTTGCCGAACTTAGTTGAGAATTGTCGCCAGACAATGTTACATTGCACGTTTTTTCACCTTTAAACTCGATATCTGTGTTATTTCCTGTATTGTGTAGGGCATACTCGATTTCTCCGTCATTTTCGACATCTATAATTGATGAAGCGTCAGTATTGCCAAGTAGCATAGCGTACCCGCTTTTTCCAGGTGTCGTCAACAGGTCATATATTCCACCACCACCCGAGGTACCTGTTGTGCCGAGCTCGGTTTCAACATCAAGGCCGATCAATTCCAAATCTGTCTTCAGTTGAGTTTCCGTAGAGTATGTTGTTCCAAGTATCTGTTGCAGATCTTTTTCTCCTCTTCGAATATTTGGAAAATTTGCCAGTATTTCATCATCGATCTTTATCCCACCGCCATTCGAAGTTCCAATTTTTTTACATCTAATTTGAGGGATAACGGTATCACCAACAGCTAAGCCATCTACCAAATTCTCATCGTCAATCTCCATGCATCCACCAGCATTCGAAATGTTTATTTTCACTCCTGTAATTGAGATTGTCGGGATGGGATTGACATAAATTGGTCTCAACGGGTAACTCAGTAAATTCGGAAAGAACGATGTAAACAACATTCCTGGTATAACCCCGTAAGTATTATCGACCACTACTAAGGGAACTTCTTCGTTATCATCCTGTATTACTGTAGCTAGTTGCGTGATTGTTGACCAAATAGTCATTCCCGGTACGAACTCTCCACTATTTGGATTTACCATGTGATATGCGTAATATGTGGCAATTTGGTGGGAACTATCCTCCACAACGCCTGTTACCGTCAGCTGTGTAAGATTGCTTTGTCCGGACTCCAGGTTATTTATTACATCTATTATACTACTCATGTTACGCAACATCTGTACCTCAGGTGTAATTAATGTAATATGACCGTTGTTCTTAATGATTGCTGGCTGGATTGGAATTTGCGTATCTTTCAACAATATTTCATTCTGTGCATTTCTAACCACAGGCTCTCCCTGGTCGTATATTCCCGATGTCGCCGGATAGATCATTGCACCACTCGTGTCGGTCGATACTAGCGTTGTCCCGTCGTCATCACTTATGGCTATTCGAACTTGGCCTGACATCATCATCTCGTATCCAGCTCCTAAGACTGTTTGGCCCCGTAAATCTAGTATCGCTCCTTGTCGTAATATCACGTCTCTAGAGATTGCCGAGTCAATTTTAAGTGCCACTCCGTTTTCAACAACTGTAGTGGCCACTGCAAAATCGCTCAATGCCTGTAAAGTTTCATCGTATGTTTGGTAAGTCTCCGCATTTATGCCCGTGGTCGCAATAGTCATAACGGCTGGTCCAAGTAGCAAGCTTAATCTTACATTTTTGACAAACTTCATTTTGCCCTCCTATATTGATGGCGAAAAGTATAAGTATTGAGAATTCTTTCCTAAATACTATGCTTTTGCCGGTTTCTATTATCTTTATAAAAGAAAAAGATTAATAAAGTGTTAATTGCATTTATTCATGTAATAAAATGTGTATATATCTTTTCAATGGCTCTCTTCTTAATGTGATATGTAACCCGCAGGATGTCGTATAGGAATCTTATATTTTCCAAATTTCATTACCTTCGCTTCCTGTTATGCAACAGCAAAAAACTCAACGTTTCTCGGTGTTGTAAGTGTAAATACCTTGATTTTTGAGCAGCATTCATTAGAATGAACATAAGTGAATCTGATTGTCCAATTACTGTAATCAACAATGCAGGTTGAAAAATTCTTCAAATTACCATTTTTAGTCTTAATATTGTTTGTATTGACGTTGCTCTTTGGTAAGTATCTCGATATTTCTGTGAAGGCACAGTTGTATTCATCCAGCTTATTTCTGAAAGATATAATAGTCTTCGTATTACCACTACTCATATTCTCATTTGTCTCAGCGGGAATTCTTAACTTGAAAAACGAATCTATTAAGGTCATTTTGGTGTTGTTACCGTTAGTTTGCATTTCGAACTTTTCCGGCTTTTGGTTTTCATATATATTCACAACACCGATATTGAAGACCGGAACAATCACGATTTCTAAATTAGATACTCAAAATACCCTTTTACCTACTTGGACTTCGCAAATTTCTCCATTCATAAAAAACGATGTAGCACTAATTTGTGGCGCTATTCTGGGAATTATTGGAAACTTGGTGAGATCACCGTTCGTGGAAAAAATTGGTGATACGTTAAATGTGACAGCAAATTTCATATTAAAAAAAGTAATTTGCCCGGTTCTACCGGTATTTGTCCTCGGATTCATCGTAAAGATGCAACATGAAGGAACATTAACGTTAATCATCGAAGAATATACCGTATTACTGGTAATTGTCGCCACTCTATCGTATGGCTACATGTTCACTATAATGTTTTTCCTTTCACACCGAGATTTTTCAGAGACGCTAACAAAATTCAAAAATCTCTTACCAAGCGTTTTAATCGGGTTATTCAGTATGTCGAGTGCGGCGGCTATCCCAACAACAATCGAAGGTAGCAAAAAAAACTTGAAGAATGAAGATATAGCAAAATTCGTCGTTCCTGCAACTGCTAATATGCACCTCCTTGGTGATTGTTTTGCCATTCCCATTATAGGACTTGCATTGATGGTTTCGTTTGGATATAACCTACCAACGGTGTGGGAGTACCTCATTTTTACACTTTATGGCGTAGTTGCAAAATTCGCGGCAGCCGGCATTCCAGGAGGAAGTGCTCTGATATTTCTCCCAATTTTTGAAGATGTATTCAACTTTTCTCCACAAATGCTTACTGCCGTGACAGCAATTTATATTTTATTTGACCCAATCGCAACATCATCAAATGTCTTTGGACACGGAATGTTTGCCATGTTATTTGAGAGAATATACACCAAATTTTTCAAGAAAAAACCCGTTTGAAGATACTGGATACTCAAGTGATAATCAACTAGAAAATCTTAATTTGCGGTCCAACATGTTAAGGCCACGGTAGTCACAGTTTTGTACAGTACAAATGCAAGTATCTCACTTCGTGATAGATGTATCCTCTTTGCGTCCTCTAAGACGTATTCTTTATCGAACATAATTATTCCTCCTTAAATAAATTGTTAATTACTTTGTTATTACAGAGGCTATCAGAGTAACCACTCCGTATATATAGAATAAATGACGCACTGTGAAATGCATTTTATTCCTTAGCCAATGTCGTATGCTATTTAGAAAAACATTTGTTTTCAGTACAAAACAATATAACATTGCTCGCATCATAATGATGGGGTCGTGATTTATGCATAATTGGTTCACACAAACAGGTTTAAAGCAAGGAATTTTTTGGGCAGCAATGATATACCTGGTCGGTACACTTAACGATGTATTAGCGAAATTCCTTGGAGATAGATTGCACGCAGTGGAAGTTGCCTTCTTTAGATTTTTCTTCTCCACTGTTACGGCGTTAATCCCAATGATGTGCTCAAAAAATAACATGTTCAGGTCAAAATTGCACTCATGGCACATCGTGCGTGGATTATTGGGGACGATAGCTCTTGGTTTATGCTGTTTTAGTGTAAACATTATGCCACTTGCTGAAAACACAACAATCCTCTTTTCAGAGGCGTTGTTCATGTTGCCGCTTTCCTATATTTTTTTAAAAGAAAGAGTTAATGCAAAGGAAATTATTGCGACGATTATAGGATTTTTGGGATTAATCATTATATTTAGACCAAATGCGGAGAATATGAATTTAATGGCGGTTATCCCAACACTCGCAGCGTTGCTCTTTGCAATTATGAATATAATGATAAAGAAGATGATTGATAGTAGAGAAAACACTTTAACGATGCTATTTTACTTCGGGCTTTATACAACAA
>JAITDA010000022.1 GCA_031282805.1 Holosporales bacterium | reverse complement strand
TTCAAGAACTGGTGATTTGAGTCAACAAAGGCGCAAAATATTGCATCAAACATCTCCTCTGCTATATTCAAAAAAGTTGACACAGCAAAACCTGGAATCCTGTTCTGAATCGACAAGATATTTTTTGACAATTCTGCCTCCTTGGAACTTTTGTGCTCCTTTGCGATTTTCGGTGAAGCAGCTCTTTCAAACAACTTTTTCAAATCTGCCTTGTTGTCGGTAGTAGAAATATTAATAACTATTTCCTGGGTCTTTCCAAATTCACGGAAAAGCTTGTAAAAAACGAAAAATGTAATCAAGATAAGGATAGCCAAAAACATACATTTCCTCAAAAACAGCAAAGCGTGACAATCTATAAGCCGGGTTTTGTCCGGGGATTTTTCCCCTGTTTGATCATTCATCTAGGCTCATTGTTACCAATAAGCTCAAGCGACCTACCCGAATAGTGATATGTGTAAGCACATGTAGATGGCGAGACGTCATCCGTACCATTCCTATTTGGTCTTGCTTCGGGAGGGGTTTGCCGCGCCATGTTTGTTACCAATCCATGCGGTGAGCTCTTACATCACCATTTCACCCTTACCTAAATATTTCAGGCGGTATACTTTCTGTTGCACTTTCCCTATCGAAGACATCTAAATCTCCAACGCCGGACGTTATCCGGCTCCCTGCTTACATGAAGCCCGGACTTTCCTCTACGACACACTAAGTCGCAGCGATCAACCAATTGCCACACTTCAATGTTAAGTATAACACACCATCGGTGTATTTGTCCCTATATATGTCGATGAGGCTTTTAGGCTTTTCCAGAAGTAGACGCAGGCGGCAAAATCAGTAAACAACTCTTCTCCAGAATTGAATAGCCATGTGAAGTGATACAGGGAATTTCGTGTTGTTCCCTCAAAGAATTGTGGTAAATGTGTAGCCATGGAGGTAGTAGCTTGCAGCAATTAATTAAGAGGTTAGTTTTTTTTATTCTGCTACTCGAGTGCGAGACTTACTGCGCACTTAATTAGACGGTAGAACTCCATTCCAGCTGGCTCATTGTCCAACTTTCAAACCTCTTCAAAAGTCATGCCAATTACCAAAAAAGGAGAGCGAGATAAACCAGCTCTCCTCGCGGTAATTAACCCGGCAGAGATCCTAAAAGAACAACGTGCCGAGCAATTTAAAATATTAATACATGCCGCCCATACCACCCATACCAGGATTCGGCATCTCAGGAGCTTGTTTAGGCTCTGGTTTTTCGACTATGACACACTCAGTTGTTAGCAAAAGTCCGGCAATTGAAGCCGCATCCTGCAATGCGGTTCTGACAACTTTTGTTGGATCGATAATTCCTGATTTTATCATATCCGTGTAAACATCAGCAGCCGCATCGTATCCGTAGTTCAAGTCCTTATTTTCAAGAATTTTATGGATCACGACAGAACCTTCCACTCCAGCGTTGTTTGAAATTTGACGTGCAGGAGCCATGAGAGCTTGGCGTACTATATTGACACCAATTCTTTGATCCTCATTCTGTGTTTTAACTGAGCCCAATTTTTCTATTGAACGCAGCAGTGCAACACCACCACCTGGGACTACCCCTTCTTCAATGGCAGCCTTTGTCGCGTGCATTGCATCATCGACTCTGTCTTTTTTCTCCTTTACCTCAACTTCGGTAGCTCCGCCGACTCTGATGACGGCAACTCCACCTGCAAGTTTGGCCAGCCTTTCTTTTAGCTTTTCGATATCATACTCCGACGTTGATGATTCAATTTGGGCTTTAATCTGTCCACATCTGGCTTGGATATCATCTTTTTTTCCTGCGCCCTCTATTACAGTCGTATCATCCTTCGTAATAGTCACCTTTTTCGCTGAACCAAGCATTGTAATATTGACATTTTCCAATTTAATTCCAACATCTTCAGAAATCAGCGTACCGCTTGTCAAAACAGCAATATCTTCAAGCATTGCCTTTCTTCTATCTCCGAAACCTGGAGCCTTTACAGCTGCAACCTTCAGACCACCTCTCAGCTTATTGACAACGAGTGTTGCGAGTGCCTCTCCTTCTATATCCTCTGCAATTATAAGAAGTGGACGCCCAGATTGGACAACGGCCTCTAAAACCGGTAGAAGTGGTTGTAATCCAGACAGTTTTTTCTCATAGATAAGGATATATGGACTTTCCAGCTCCACAACCATCTTTTCGGAATTTGTTACGAAGTAAGGAGAAATATATCCTCTATCGAACTGCATACCCTCCACAACATCGAGTTCGGTCTGAAATGATTTCGCCTCTTCGATCGTGATGACCCCTTCTTTTCCAACCTTAGAAACGGCATCTGCTAGCATTTCGCCAATCTCTTTTTCTCCGTTTGCGGAAATCGTACCAACTTGGACGATTTCCTCGTTTGTTGAAACTGGTTTTGAATTTTGCTTCAAGAAGTCCACTGTAGATCCAACGGCCAGGTTGATTCCCCTTAGCAAATCCATTGGATTAGCCCCAGCTGCGACTGACTTTATTCCTTCAGTAAGGATTGCTTGTGCCAAGACAGTGGCTGTTGTCGTTCCATCACCAGCTAGATCGGAAGTTTTGTTTGCAACCTCCTTAACCATTTGGGCTCCTACATTCTCGAACTTATCTGAAACCTCAATTTCTTTTGCAACAGACACGCCGTCTTTCGTTATTCTTGGCGCACCATATGATTTCTCTATCAAAACATTGCGTCCCTTAGGACCCATTGTAACCTTTACAGCGTTTGCAAGCGTATTGACTCCTTTCAGAATTCTATCCCTCGCCTCTGTACTAAATTTAATTTCTTTTGCTGACATAATCGTAATCTCCTAAAAATTATTCAAAAATTCCCATAATATCTGATTCTTTCATAACCAAATATTCTTTTCCATCGAGCTTGATCTCACTTCCAGACCATTTGCCAAACAAAATCTTATCG
>JAITDA010000053.1 GCA_031282805.1 Holosporales bacterium | reverse complement strand
ATGTGATTCGTATTGTGAGAAAAACTGATTTAAATATAAATCAAGCTCCATTGATGCTAAAATTTTTCAGTGAAGAGTTGAAACAGCGCCTCGATGCTTCGACAGCCAGTTTTATGGAGTGTCTTTGGCAATCTGACGAACAGTTTGAGGTTATAACAGGAAAAAAATTACAAGGAGAAGGATTTTTCGCTTTAAGTGAAGTATCATACGCACTTGGAAAAGGTGAACCTTTGTGTTATTTGAGGGCATTTGGGGTGTCTATGATACCGTATGAAGGCGGCGGAAAACTCGAAGCTGGTAAAGATTTAGTGCAATATTATGAAGGAACAGATCTTGTTGAATTTTTAGGTGGCAGACGTATACCCCCAATTACAAGGAAAGTGTACGCCGACTCTTTGTTCGCTTCACGTGAAGTATTATACGAGCTGCAACAAGGTGAACGACGGAAAAAAGTTAAACATCCGTATTTGAAGTTATTGGGTCTATGATACCGTATGAAGGCTGCGGGAAACTCGAAGCTGGTAAAGATTTAGCGCAGTATTATGATGGAACAAATTTTGCTGAATTTTTGAATAACGAGTATATAGACCTAATTACAAAGGAAGTGTACCCCCGACTCTTTGTTGGAGTTTTGGGATATCCAGGCGCCGTGCAACAGTATCTTATTGTTGCACGGCATTAATAAAAGAGGTTACTGCCATTCGTACTGTTTACATGCTTTGTATGACGTACAATTTTTCTCTGAAGCTATCGAAGTAAGGCAAAAAAGTTAACGTGCCCGATTGTCAAATTGCGCCATGTATAATACGCAAGCCAGTATACATTTTACCATGAAGCAAAAAGGCGCTTCCCCGCGAAAAGCGGGCCAAGAACAAGTCTTGGAAATTCGCTCAAAAAACATGTTTGCCTATCACATGGTTTGGAGCAGCAATTAGTGGTATTAATCATGTTTCATGTACTCCGAAGAATTCCAAGTTTTTCATTATTATGACAATTTGCTTTTTATTGTCCAAAGAAATGTCTATGTAAAACATTTAATGCGTCATATGTTTGCTGGAATGGAAGAACTACAGATATTGAATTATCCCTGGAAAATACGCACTTTATCTGATTGTGACAACCAGTTATTTTTGTAATTATTTCTTCCAGAAGCGTAGACATTTCTTCCTGCCAACCCACAACGATGGTTATTACACCAACATCGTTATCAATTTTGGATGGTATTCTGGATTTATTCAAAAATTTTTCTAGCTCGCATTGCTGAGATTTAGGAAGAAGAAAAAAGTTAGATCGCTCTATTTGAATTAAGTCGACGTGTTGCAGGTGATTAATAACTTTTGAAATTGCCGAATCATCGTTGAATGCTACGATTGATAATGCAAAATTATGCGCTATACCAGCAACTTTGTGTCTTATGGAAACGTAATTTGTTTGTTCAGTTACCCTTGTTTCACCGTTTTTTGAAAAACTCGATAAAACACGTAATTTTACATTGTGTTCCTTGGCAATTAGGATTGATTTAGCCTGTAAGACTGCAGCACCACCATCAGCCAGTGCTAACATATCATCGTACGCTACCTCTGAAAGACGCTTCGCTGGCAACACGATTCTTGGATCAGCCGAATAAACACCATTAACATCTGTGTATATTAAACATTCATCTGCATCGATAGTTTTTGCTACTGCACATGCCGTTGCATCTGAACCACCACGTCCTATGGTACAGATATCCATCTTATCAGATATCCCTTGAAAGCCGGTAATAATTGGGATTATACCATCGTTTAATATATTTATAATCGTTTGTCCCTCAACCGAGCAAATCGTGGCATTAGAAAATTCTCCATTTACTCCTATTGGAACCTGCCATGCATTTAATGATTTAGCTTTAAATCCGATGGAACAAAGACATATTGCCAAAAGGCCTGCCGCAACTTGTTCTCCAGAACTTATAACTGCATCGTACTCCCTATCGAAAGCGCATGAACCAAACGATCTCGTTAATTCTATCAACTGATTTGTTATACCCTGCATCGCTGACGTAACGACAACAATCCTGTGTCCTGCTGAAATCAAACGAGATATTATACGACAAACACGTTCTATGCGCACCGGAGTAGCAATGGAAGAGCCTCCAAATTTGGCAACGTACAAACTCATGTTAATTTATAATCTATCCACCCGATATGCCCATCTGGCCTTTTGTAAACAGCGTTGATTCTGCCTGAATCTACATTTTTAAACATAACAATAGGAACTTCTGTTAGATCAAGCTTCATTACAGCTTCACTTACATTCAAGGACAAAATGAAACCTTCCTGTTCTGCGATGATCAAATGCTCTTCATCATCTTCCGCAGCTACTTCCTTCCTCCTCATTGTATACTTTGTGGAATGCAGAATCCCATCTTCCCACTGAGCACGTCTTTCTTTATCTTTAATTCTACGCTTGTGCTTCCTTATTTTTTCTTCTAGCTTTTCAAGGGCTACATCTACCGCGCAATACGGATCATCCGAAAAACCATTCGTTTTGATTACAAAGCCCCTATACAAAGGAAGGCAAACCTCAACTTCAAACAGCTTATTGTCCCTACCTACTGTAACATGCGAGTCAAGTACATCGCCTATATATTTATAGGTTATGTCCTCCACCTTTTTCTGTGTATATTCCCTTAAACTTTTCCCTAAATCAATGCCCTTTCCTGTGATCTTAATTGGCACCCTCAGTATCTCGCAAATAATTTACAACAAGCGATATATTAGCAACTTTAATCACCTTTTTGAATGTCGAAAATTCGAAATATCCGACAAAGATATAGCATAATGCTCCACATTATAATGAGATGTATTAAACATTTTGGTGTGATGCTTTACAGCAATTGATGAATTTGTAGGGAAAAGGCGGAGGTGAAGTGCAACACTCGTCGAATTCAGTTGTGTGTTGGCTGGAGACAATAATAAGGGAAGTCGATTATTGGATATTTCGATTTTTGTTGTCCTTGTTTATAAGTTGAAATAGTCCACTCAAGTTAAAAAACGTTGATTATTTTATGTGTTTTATGTAGCATTTCAATGTTGGTGTTGTGATAACACGGGCGTTGATGTTTTATTTATAGGAGACAAAATTAAATGAGTAGTAAATCAGAAGACAATGTAGGTACCGAGCAGGCTTTTAAAGGCTTGAGGGCGGTTATTTGGCCTGTTCATAACTTTGAATTAAAAAAGTTTCTACCAATGGGACTTATGATGCTGTGTATTTTGTTTATTTATACATTGGTTAGGGATTTGAAGGACACGTTGATGGTGAGTCACGCAACCGGTGGCGGAGCTGAAACATTGGGATTTTTAAAATTGTATGGTGTTACACCGTCCGCAATCCTGTTTATGGTAATTTTCGTAAAACTCGCCAACATTTTTGAAAGAGAAAAGTTGTTCTACGTGATTACATCATTTTTTCTCACGTTTTTTGTGGTATTCGGATTTATCCTATATCCATTGAAGGATGTTTTGCACCTTTCGCATGAGACAATTTCATCATTACAGGAGTTGATGCCGAGGCTATATTGGGTTTGGCCTGTTATTGGAAATTGGAGTTATGCATTGTTTTACATCTTGTCTGAGTTGTGGGGGAGTGTAGTTCTGACTGCATTATTTTGGCAATTCGCCAATGAGATAACAAAAGTTACCGAGGCAAAAAGGTTTTATAGCCTGTTTGGATTCATTGGTAATTTTGGACTTTTGGCTTCAGGGTCCGTAATAATCGTATGTGCCAACCTGGCAAAAAAAAGCGCAGATACCGGTGTAACCGACGCATTTGGGTCGAATTTAAGATTTCAAATGGGGGCCGTATTCGTATTTGGTGCCATTTTGTTATGGCTTTATAGGTGGATGCATAAGAATGTGCTAACTGATCCACGGTTATATTCTCCAGAGGAAAAAGCGAAGAAAAAAAGCAAGCCTAAGCTGGGATTAGGGGAAAGCGCTAAGATGATTTTTACATCGCCATATTTGTTAATGATTGCAACTTTGATGCTTGGGTATGGCGTTGCAATTAACCTCATTGAGTGCGTTTGGAAGGGGCAGATTAAGATGCAGTACCCGGATCCGAACGATTTTAACGCCTTGATGGGAAAACTTTCTTTCACAACCGGTTGCCTTACAATTCTTGTAATGCTCGTTGGGGCGAATATTTTAAGGAAATTTACATGGAGAACAGCAGCACTGATTACCCCGGTTTTCTTACTTATAACAAGTTTGGCATTTTTCGGAGTTATTGTGTACGAAAATTCAAATGGCTTTGAATCGAATCTTCTGGGGTATTCTGTATTGCTAGTCGCCGTCATCGTCGGTTTGGTTCAAAATGCCTTCACGAAGGGGGTGAAGTATTCTTTGTTTGATTCAACGATGCAGATGGCGTATATCCCACTTGATCAAGAACAAAAGATTAAGGGCCAAGCAGCTGTAGGAATAATTGCAGGACGTGGAGGAAAGTCCGGAGGAGCCTTTATACAGTCAACACTACTTGTTGTGGTCGGCGGAGGTGTTTCCCTATCAAGTATGGTTGACATTCTTGGGTCTATCGTTTTGGTGGTCGTTATCTTGTGGATAGCATCCGTCTGCGGCCTTAGCAAAAAATTTGAAGATCTAACCGCAAATAAAAACTCGTAATCAAATTCGCAAAGGGGCGTGGCTTGTTCACTTCCCTTTGCTCATCACAGGGGGATTACGTTTTTTGCTTATTAAGCCCCAATTCTGGAAAATAATTTTTTTCTAAATTTTAGGTTATTTTGTCTTATCTACTTTATAATCGTGAGTTCCAGCGATAACGTTTTTTTCTACAGTCTAGGCGGCTACCGCATGTCTTGACATAATGTCTATCGTCATTAAGCCAAAAGATTATGGTCTCAAAGTTTTACAGTGAGTTTGCCGCATCGTGTATGTGCAAACGGTTTCGTTGTGCAAATCACATTGATAGCCCCTCTCCGGCAATTCATTCATTTTATTTTTGCTCGCCTATTTCTGACGCACAAGAGCAAAATGAGTAGTGTACATACCACCAAAATAACAATTTTGTTTTTATGCACGGAAAAAATGGTTAGTTGCCACTTCTTTGGCATAGTTGTGGCCATTCTTCCGACTTCGTTCGTTTCAAGTTTTTTTAAGATTTGACCATTACAATCTATCACACAAGATATTCCATTATTTGCACATCTTACAATCGCTTTTCCCTCCTCAATTGCCCTGAAACAAGCAGTTCTCAGATGTTGTGTTGGCCCATCGGAATTTTTAAACCAGGAATCATTTGTGACATTGAGAATCCAACTACTGCCTTGATCATCGAGCACTTCACCAGGGAAAGATATCTCATAACAAATGGCTACATCAAACTTTTGAAATCCATCGAGCTGAAAAGTTTTCTTTGAGTGACCAGAAGAAAAATTCACTATCCCAGGTGTAACTTTTCTCAAACCACACTTTAGTAAAATTTCAGGAATAAACTCTCCAAATGGAAGCAAATGTCGCTTGTCATAAATTTTCGCTATTCTGTTGTCCCTGCCGATCGCGCAGACGCAATTGTAAAGTCTCCTCATCTCGTCAATCCTGTCGCATCCGGAAATTATGAAACAGTCGTCATATTTAAGCGTAGAACTTATGTAATTTAAAACATTATTTGGAGATGTTATTGGAATATTGACGGCCCCTTCAGGCCAAATGATTAGCTGCTTCTTGCTATAGATATTCGAAATACATGATAATTGTATGTGTTTATCAATATTATTTTTAAGCTGTTTCACATCCATTTTAGATTCTTGGGTTATAGAGGGTTGTACTATTGTTACGAAATTTTGATCGTCTGGTTTAACGTAACCATCGTAGCAATTAACCTTATAATAACCATACAACGTTGTGAAAATATACAGTAGTAATCCACATATCGCCGTCCTACAATATGTAAGCAACGACACAATCAAAAGAAAAATGAATGAAACACCGTATATACCCAAAGTATCTGCAATTTGCGGAAAATACTCTAGGTCATAGGTTGCATACCCGATAAGGTTCCATGGAAATCCGGTAAATACAACACCTCTAAGATACTCAGTGAGTATCCAAAAGCTCGTGAAAAATAACAAAAAATTTAATCTTGTTGTTGCGAACATTTTTGTTAAAACACATGCAGTTGCCGGGTATAGTGCTAAATATAAAACGAGAAGGCTAACTGCGATGTATCCGTAATTACCGAGCCCAACACATTTGAACGACTCTGCAACCCAATACAATGTACTAGCAAAATATCCGATACCAAAACAGAGGCCAACTGAAAATGTTTTTGTCAAGCCCCTAGTTCTTTGAATGATCCAAAAGAGAGCGGCAAACATTGGCAGAGCAATCAGCGGAAAAGTCGTTCCCTTGCAGAAGCAAAACTTCGCAAAGCACCCAGCTACCAATGTACAAATTTTCGGGTAATTTGCTAGTACCAGTTTAACCGTGCATTTGATGTTGCTGAAAATCTCGAAATTTACGTTTTGCCTCAATTTTGTAGCGCAAAGCAGATTTTGTTATCTCACCTAGATCATCACTGTTTTTTTCGGCTTTGTCCAGAAAGAAAATTGCTTTCTTCAGGTCTTGTTTACATTTCGCAGTCTTCAACAACACTACTCCAGCATTGAATTGAGCCGGTCCAAATCCAAGACTGGCGGCTTTTTCGTAAAACTCCAACGCTACTTCAGCATTTTTCTCTCTGATGTCACCAGAGTAATAGCCATCCCCTATTGAATTTATCGCTTCGGGTAGTCCCATATTTGCCGCCTTCGTTATATACCAATCCGCTTTCTTTACGTTTCTTTCTCCAAAAGTTCCATTAAGATGTAAAATTCCGAGGAGATATAATGCGGTCGAATTCGGCGATTTTTCTCTCGATGAGCTCATCAGGTAACTCTCCACAATTTTTGGCTGCTTATCAAGCCATTTAAAAATATAACTGTTTATGAACTGATTTTCGGCAACTGCCACATTATCACTGATACACACAACTATTAATAGGTAAAATCCGCAAATTGTGGAACAAAAACTTCGAAAAATCATAAAAATCCACTTCTACTGCAAATATGCCTCCAGCTACTGAAGCTTACAATATTGCAAAGCGAAAATTCAACATGATCGGCATGTCTCTGAAATGGAAAACAGATGATAACAAGTTTTACTTGAATGCCTGTGTCAAATACTAAGTTTTACCGATGCTTACCGAGTACTTCACGCAGGATGGATGAGAAATAATAAACTCGAGCAATTGTATATGGCTAGCGTTGATGACATATTGTGATAGCCACGTGATCGCAGAATATTGGACCTGCAGGGCTGAATAGGCGAATTTCTGCGGCCTTGCGACATGGACAGCCAAAAAATTACACTTAAAACTACGGCGGATTCACGGCTTTTCACTTTCAAGTGCTGAGCGACACCTTACATTTCACCATGTTTCCACATGTTGTGGAAGCATCATACGCTTGCCTCCTTGTTCACGACTGAAGCAACACATGAATCGGACCATACATTAAGTGACGTTTCAAGCATATCTATCACGCTATAAAACGGTAAAATGACGCCAAGAAGAGGGACTGGAATATCCATCAAGGACAAGAGACTAGCACTCAGAAAAAAGCACCCCATCGGAACACCGGCATTTCCGATGGCGGCGATTGTTGCAACCAAAATCCACGTTATAATCGTAAGCGAAGTTATCTCTATTCCGTAATTTTGCATCGTGTAAATAACGGTTGTAAATATGAAGGCAGCACATCCATTCATATTAACAGTGGCGCACAGAGGAAAGACGAAACGACTAATTTTTGGGTGTATCCCGAGATTACCTTCTGCAGATTCCATTGTAATTGGCAAAACAGCGGACGATGATTTTGAGAAAAATGCAAATGACAGTGCAGGACTCATTGCCTTGAATGTTTTCACTGGATTAATGCCTCGTGAAATTAACCATACTGGAAGAACGATTATTCCCTGTATTAAATTTGCGAAAGTTATTACGAGAAAGTAACTCCCCATTCCACGCAAATTAAGTCCATTTTTTAATTCCAGAACACTAACCGTTACGAAACCAAATAGACCAATTGGCAACAATTTTATAATGAATTTTGTAATTGTAAAAAATACGCTGTGTATCCCATGAAAGAAGGAAATTACTGTGCTCTTTGCTTCGGTTTCATTTATAAACCTAACCGAAATTCCAATGATTACACTTATCAATAAAACGCTTAAAACCTTATGTTCTGAAAATGCAGTCATGAGATTGTCAGGAATAATGTCCAAAAAGTATTTTAAATAGTCCGCTTGCACCACTTGTGCATGATTTTGTACATCAGGAGATATGCCAGCATCTGGCGGAGAAATTATGAGATAAAGCACTGCACTAACAACGGCCGCAAACAGAGTAGTCGAAATTGTATATAACAGCGTTTTCTTCCATATTGACATTGATTTTCCAGATTCACAACTCGAGAGGGCAACGATTACCGAGAGTGATACGACTGGCATACTAATACACTTGAATATCCTCATAAAAATCTCAGAGCAACATCTTCCAAGCTGCTCCAAAAGATTTATGCCGGATAGACCGCAAAGACAGCCCGCAATGACTGCTACGAGAAAGAACAAAAATCTGCTCGAAATTCCTTTTATTTTGTAAACTTCACACATTATTCATCACTCCATTAAATCTTTTAAAAATTTGTTCACGGAAAATCGTTCAAAGCTTTCAACTGATTCTCCAACGCCAACACCAAAAATTGGCAACTTGAATTCATCGGCAATTCTCACGATGGTCCCCCCCTTGGCGCCACCATCCATTTTACTCACTATTATTCCAGATACCTGCCCGAATTTCGTAAATTCCCTAACTTGGTCAACAGCGTTTTGTCCAACAGTTGCATCAATTACTAAAATGGTTAGATGCGGTGCTGATTCATCTATTTTCTTCATTACGCGATATATTTTCGCCAATTCATTCATCAAGTTTACGTTATTTTGTAGTCTCCCCGCTGTATCCACTATCAGTACATCACTTTTTGATGATTGCAACGCTTCAAAGGCGACACTCGCGGGGTCCCTCGGAGAATTAGATTTAAAAATATTGCAATTCAATCTTTCCGCAAATGCTGATAATTGTTCTGTAGCGGCCGCTCTAAATGTGTCGCATGCAGCTATATCGACAGAAAATCCACTGCTCTTCAAAAAAAATGCTAACTTCGCGACGGTTGTTGTTTTACCTCCTCCATTTACTCCAATTAAAGTTAGGATGTAAGGTTTTTTAGTCGTGTCTACACTTATATCTGTAATGAGAGGTGTCAATATGTTTCTTAAAACACTTGTCAACGCAGTGAGTAGATCTTTTTCATATTTTATCCTATTAATCATCTTTGAAGCAAACTCAGCTCCGAAATCAGCTTCAATTAAAATATCTTCTAATTCGTCCCATTTATGCGTATCTCTCCCAATAAACTGCGATATGGCAGACCTTAGTTTTTTAAAAAACAACATATAAATCAATTTCCACTAAACAGAGAATCTCTCCACGTTTGCGCCACAGCTAAGCAACTTTTGTTCAATGCCCTCGTATCCACGATCGATATGATACAATCTACTGACGATTGTTTCACCTTCAGCGACGAGACCTGCAATGACAAGAGCGACTGATGCCCTAAGATCTGTTGCCATAACCGGAGCCCCCTTTAATTTATTTACTCCGGTGATAACTGCGGTTTTTCCATGCACAGACACGTTTGCCCCCATTCTTAAAATCTCCGGAATATGCATGAATCTATTCTCGAAAATATTTTCGGTTACAGAAGCCGTTCCGTCGCAAATTGACATCAAAACCGTATACTGTGCCTGTAAATCAGTTGGAAAACCTGGATATGGAGCGGTCTGTACATCCGAAGGCTTGATTTCAGCATTTCTTCTGCGTATACGAACTCCATCAATTTTTTCCTCGCATTCAACTCCGTTGAGTGCCAACGTTTCAAAAAAGGCCGTCAAATGTTTACATTTGCAGTTTTTCAAAAATATTTCACCGCCTGTAGCAGCCGCTGCAATGGCGTATGTACCAGCCTCAATTCTATCCGGAATTATTTCAAATTCAGCTCCGTGTAGTGAATCAACTCCATCAATTATTATCATTGAAGTTCCATGCCCACTTATCCTTCCTCCCATCTGATTCAACAAATCAGCGAGGGCTACCACCTCAGGCTCCGTAGCTGCATTGATCAACCTTGTGGTTCCTTTCGCCAAAACCGCCGCCATTAAGATATTTTCTGTGCCTGTTACGGTTGTAACTGGAAAAGTCATGTCGCATCCATGAAGGCCTTTAGGAGCGTTTGCCTTTATGTATCCATTTTCTATTGATATTATCGCTCCCATGTGTTCCAAGGCTCTTAAGTGGAGATCTACCCCTCGCGGTCCTATTGAACACCCCCCAGGTAGAGAGACTACGGCCTTTCCAAATCTCGCTAAAAGCGGTCCAAGGACAAGTATTGACGCCCTCATTTTTCTCACAAAATCATATGGAGCTTCAACGGTTTTTAAAGATTTTGTCGATAGAGTTAGAGAATGCTCATCATTGCATCGAACGTCACATCCAATATGCGTCAGCAATTCCGATAGTGAACCGATATCAGATAAGAGAGGTACATTTGTGAGTTTAATATCTTCATCAACCAAGATAGATGCAGTCATTGCGGGAAGGGCAAGATTTTTTGCTCCACCGATGGAAATCTCTCCATTAAGCGGAGTTCCACCTACTATCCTCATACTTTGCAGCATCCTTACCCACAATACCCATAAACCTTAGCCCCGCAAATTAGACAACAAAACACTTGAAAAAACAATAAATTTTTGGCGTATTGGCTCGCAGTGTTCGAGTAAATATTTTGAACAAAACTTCGACGAAGAGAGCTTTTAGGGACTATACGGCTTGGCTTATTTATCCATCTTCGTATTGACAAAAGAACAAAAGCCAAATAGCATTACCCATCGACCACAAGCTTCCGTTTCTTATGGTTATTTCCGATTCGTTGTTTGCAGAGTACGTAGATGAAATTCGAGGTGAAAAACGTTGGGTTGTTGCGCTTTCGGGGGGAGCAGATAGTCTTTGTTTGACTTTGTTGGCAAATGATTATGCAACAAAATACGGTATCAAGCTTTATGCTGGAATAGTCGATCACAGATTGCGTCCCGAATCCTCGGAAGAAATACTACCGATAATTGAAATTTTAGAAGCAAATCATATTGGGTACCGAGTCCTTGTGTGGCATCATGATATAATAAATGGCAGTGTTGAAAAAAAAGCTAGGGAGGCGAGGTACGACTTATTGTACGATTACTGCAGAAAACTGAACTGTAAGGTTTTAATGACAGCACACCACGCTCTTGATCAATGGGAAACATTTTTCATGAGATTGGTTCGTGGATCTGCATCAAAAGGTCTTGCATGCATGAAATCAATCTCAAATTTTAATGGTATTTCACTTGTAAGACCGTTCCTTGAATTTAATCCATACTTGATAAAACATACGCTACGAAATAGGTTTCACGTGACAAAATACCTAGAAGACCCTTCTAATAAACAATGTACGTTCGAGAGAGTGAGATGGCGTGGCGCCTATGGAGACTTATCGAAAAAATATTCATTGAGTATCAAAAATGTCAATAAATCGATAAAAAGACTCCAGCGGGCTACCGAAGTAGTTGATCAATTGGTTGAAAAAACTACATCAGAGCTTTTTGATGGAAAATATATTGATATTTGCAAATTTCGTGTTTTGGCTCTTGAATTGAAAATACGAACCTTGGAGTCGATAATCATCTCTTTGAGAGGCCTGCATATTATATCTTATAGTCTACTCGAGCGAACTGCTTGCAAAATTTGCGTCTCTTCATTTACAGCAACAAATTTATGCGGTCTCATTTTAAAAAGGGATAAAAACAAAAACATCAAGGTTACGATTGAAAATAGGAAAAAAAGTCATTAATACCAAATTTGTTTTTACGTATTACATTGTATTTAGATGTTGCTTAAATGGCCCTAAGATATTGTGATAAAAGTTTTAATTTTTGGCTAGGCTATATTGGTGTAGTTTTGATTGTCCATGATTCACCGGTAATGACACATTGATTTTAAATGTTGAACTTAATGGTATCTAACATACATCGCATAATGCGTAAGCTAAGTACGTAAATATTGCAAATATCTTGAAATCCTGTACATCATATGTATTTACAAATAACAAACTTACGTGTATCACCATCAAATTGTGATCCAGAACTGCGATTGTGGCGGTCATTTTAGCATCACCTTTTCAGAAAAGAAAATGGTCGGGAAGAGCGGATTTGAACCGCCGACCCCTATCCCCCCAGAATAGTGCGCTAACCAGGCTGCGCTACTTCCCGAAAAATCGTCATTTGATATTGATGTTTGCCACTGTTGTATCCTTTATCTCCTTGTCCCGCTTTATATTCAAGAACATTAAAAGGGGAGAAGCCACAAATATCGAAGAAAACGTCCCAACGATAATACCGACTATAATTGGAAGAGCGAGAGTTGCAATGGTTCTTCCACCGAAGAGATAAAGCGACAATACCGCCAAAACGGTTGTTGTGGCAGTGAGAGTTGTTCTCGATAAAGTTTCATTGAGACTTAAATTTATCAACTCACCAAGATCCATTTTTTTGAACCTTCTTAAATTTTCGCGAATCCTGTCAAATATGACAACTGTATCGTTTATCGAATAGCTAGCCGTTAGTAAAACAGCTGTGATTGATGTTTCACCAAACTCCATCGGAAAAATTGCAAACATTCCAAATATAATGGCGCAATCATGGAAAAGCGCTGCAACTGCGCAAATTCCGAATTGCCATTCAAATCTGACTGCAATGTATAACAACATCGCAATCAATGCGAATGCCACCGCTTTTACAGCATTAGAAACAAGTTCCCCACCAACCTTGGGGCCAACTGTTTCAATTCTTTTGTAAACTACATTATCTCCCAAGACATTCTTTACAGTTTTTATTGCAGTTGCTTGTCCTTCCCCCTCCTCGGATTTTTCAAGCTTCAACATAAGGTCCCTATTTGTGCCAAATTGCTGTATTGCTACTTCACCAAGGTCGAGAGAATTCAATGTATTACGAAGCTCCTGAATATCTGGATCTGTTGGCATTGTTACTTCAAAGATGTATCCCCCTTTAAAATCGATGCCGTAATTCATTCCCTTAAAAATTATGAATGAAAAACACGTTATTACAAAAACTCCAGCTATAAAAAATATGCACTTACTCTTTCCAATTATATCGAACTTTGTTCCATACGGGATTAGGTGTAAGCGAAACATTTTTACTGTCCTTCTGTCATATGATAATCTCCGCGTTCTTGTTCTTTCCTATCCAATAAGCGATGATTGACTTAGTTAGCGCAAACGTTGTAAACAACGATATCAACGTACCTATCGCTAGGGTAACAGCAAAACCCCTTATTGGTCCAGAACCAAATTCATAGAGTACTATTGATCCAACGAGTGTAGTTAAATTGGAATCCACTATCGTCATCATTGCCATTTTATATCCACGAGACACTGCAACAAAGGCCTTGATGCCGGAACGTATTTCTTCTCTGATCCTTTCGTAAATCAAAACATTGGAATCAACGGCGGTGCCTATAGTCAGGGCAATACCTGCTATTCCTGGTAACGTCAAAGTTGCTCCCAATAAAGTTAAACACGCAAAAAGTAAAATTATATTACAAAATAACGCTATCACTGAAAAACAACCAAACTTCCCATAGGAAGCAATCATGAATAATGCAACAAACAAGAATGCAAATATTGTTGCATTTTTCCCAGCGGATATCGAATCTGCTCCTAAGCTGGGACCAACATTCCTTTCCTCAATTACCTTAAGTGGAGCAGGCAACGATCCAGCCCTGAGGAGCAACGCCAATTCAGTGGCGCTTTGCATTGTAAAATTTCCAGTAATCTGAGCATTTCCATCAGTTAAAACCATCTGAAAAACCGGGGCACTTAAGACCTTGCCATCTAAAACCATAGCAAACTGTTTTTTAAGGTACTTCGCGGATAATTCAGCAAATTTCCTAGTTCCTTCAACGGAATCAAATTTAATCGATACCCCAGGCAAACCAGTCCTTTGATCCATTGAAACTTGAGCATCTACAAGTGATTTTCCAGTAAGTGAAACTTGCCTTTTTATTGGAATGTAATGTACGACATCGCCCCCTCTTTCCTCTGGCAAATACATAACTCCAGGCTTCGATTGTAACGAAACTTTCTCTCCAACCTTGGCTTCTACGACTTTTAATTCCTCATCAACACCATGAAATGTTAGAATTGCAGTTTTTCCAAGCAACCTTTTCATTTCAGATGGATCTTCAACTCCAGGAAGTTGAACAACTATTCTGTCTGTACCCTGACGCAATATAGTTGGCTCCTTTGTTCCAGACTCATCGATCCTATGTCGAATAACTTCAATTGATTCATCCACAATTTTTCGTGCAAATCTATCAGCAAATACAGAGGAGATAGTAGCCGTCACATCACTCCCATCCACGGCAATGACGAGTTCTTTTTCGATTTTAAAGAGTATTTTCTTAACGGCATCTACATCGTTTGAAGACTTGAGTGAAACTAATATAACAGGCTCATTTTCTCTGAATTGAACGCCAATTCTGCTATATTGTATATTCTGCTTTCTAAGCTGTTTCCTTACTTCATCGACTACGCTTTCTTGATGTTCACGTTCAACTGTTTTAAGGTCAACTTCCAACTGGATGTGCGAACCTCCCCTGAGTTCTAGCCCTAAATTAACGGTATGCTGAAGGAAAGATGGCAACTTGTCATACGTCCCTTGCTCGAGAAAGGAAGGAAAAGCAAAAACCAATCCAAACAAGCAGACAATTATAGCAGATGTAAACCTAAATCTTGAAACGACAAGCATCAATTCTATCCTTCCAATTTTCTACTTTTTTGCAATCGTCTTCTTTTTCACATTTGGTTTTTTAGGTGAAACAGAAGACTTCGTCTTTTTTACAACAACCGGGGTTTGAATATCCAAACTCTGCGTCTCTTGCGATAATAATTGAACTTTCTCCTTTTTCTCTACTTTCTTCGGTATCTCTACGGAAGCAGGAGTAGTCACCGTCGGTGTTTCGTTATTAACAACATTTGAAATCGCAGATTTTACAAATTTACAATGTACTCCTTCTGCAATCTCTAAAACGACCTCGTTGTCATTTAACACTTTCGATATTGTGCCAACAATCCCACTGTTCGTAACAACTTTATCACCCTTTTTGATAGCCGAAATTAAACTTTGATGTTGCTTTTGACGTTTTTGTTGCGGACGAATAAGTAAAAAGTATAGTATCCCAACAAACGCCACAAGTGGCAAAAACGACATCCAACCACCACCGGATTGCCCAGTCGTCCCATCAGCAAGAGCTGTACTAATAAATAACATCTATTATTTCCATAGAAATTCTTGAAACCACGTACATTCTAACAAGTTTCGTTTTATTACGGAAGTACTTTCAATAAATCCATAACTTTCCTACCTTTTCCTGATAAGTCATTTAATTCAAGATATAGCTGCGGCTTAGTTGCCATACTTCCGCTTTTTCCCACCTTTCCAATAACCGCCCCCTGTTTAATTTTTTGGCGTGCCTTAACCTTTGCCTCCAATAAGCCAGCGTAGATCGACATCGTTTTTTTACCTGTATGCTTTATCACAACTGTTATCCCATAGGCAGCAGCCTCGCCACTCGGAACTCCAGACATCATAACAACCCCATCCGCCATAGCCTTAACTGGTGTTCCGGCAGATGCGTTTATTACTATCCCCCCCTCAACTTCGTTTTCGCCAAAATACCGCGAAATTTTATTTCGTCCATTTTCGACTGGCCAGATATATTCAGTCTTTGTTTGAAGCAATTCATCTTTTTCTTGGATATCGTCGACTGTCGCATCATCTTCGGCATTTGTAGTGTCATTGATACCTTTACTTTCATCTACAACATCTTCAACAGTATCGGCTGGGGCCGGTTTTTCTCCAGTTAAAATTATTTCATTGGTATCAGCAGTATCCTGTGGTTTAACAGTGATAACAAGTCTTTGACCGTCGTAGAGCTGATACGGTTGCTCAAGATTGTTCAATTTAATTAAATCAGCTCGGCTCATGCCATATTGCGAAGCAATTGAGCCAACTGTGTCTCCTTCTGAAACGGTATGATATGGATTCACCCTTTTAATTTGAACGATTTCAGGCAATTCTCTTTTATCACTTGAACAGCCGGCTACTAGCAACAAAACAGCATAACTAAAAAAAACCAGTAAGCTTGATTTTTTCATGAAAACAATCCACCTAGCGCGTTTAATTCAGAGTGTGCAGTCAAATTCAGTGAAATCGGTGTTATTGAGACATAGCCGCTGTGAACGGCTCCCAAATCTGTATTAACATCTCTATCATCCTCATTTTTACGGTACTCAGCAGGACCAATCCAAAAATAAGGGGTTCCGCGCGGATCCATAGACTGGATTACGTGGTCCTCGATAGCTCTACTTCCCTGAGACGTTACTTTTATTCCCTTGACCTCTTCCACTGCACACGACGGGAAATTTATATTCAAAAACACACCATTCGCGAACTTGAATTTATTCATAACGACTGCCAAAATAACCGGGGCATAAGTTCTTGCAACATCCCAATTAATTGATCCATCTTTGTTAATCTTCTGACTGAATGCAATGGCTGGAACATTAAACAACGTCGCTTCCATAGCTGCAGCAACTGTTCCCGAATATGTTATATCATCTGCAAGATTTGCATCATAATTTACTCCTGAAAAAACAAAATCTGGCTTTTCCTTCATTAGATACCTCATCGCCATGACGACGCTGTCAGTTGGAGTTCCACTTACAGAAAAATGTGTTGAATCGAGCTCTTTCAACCTCAAAGGAGATTTTAAAGTTAGCGAGTGCCCTGTACCACTCATGTTTGAATTAGGCGCAACGACCAGAATGTCATTTGTGAACTTTTTTGTGATTTCTTCAAGTAAAACTATTCCTGGAGCTCCAACCCCATCGTCATTACTCAGTAATACCCTCATACGCTACCTACCAAATATCGAACCACAAGGTTTAGTCTTAATAATCCCTCATGTGACAATACAACCACACCGTCATCGACCATTATATATGAATTCTTCGCAAGATTTTGCAATTTATTTTGCAAATCGTATTTTCCCTTTACATTTTCGCTAAAGCTACCAAAATTCACTCCCCATTTACTTCTTAATCCCATTAGAATTCTTTCCTTGAATTCATCATATTCGTTTAGTATCTCCATGTCAAAAACTGGATTCTTTGCCCATTGTAACCAATCTTTATTATTTACAATTTGCGCAATCGCAACTTTTCTTTCACCACACCTAGCTCTAGAGTGGCTTCCTGGCCCTACTCCATAGTAATCCTCATATTTCCAGTATGATACATTATGTCTTCCATACGGAATATCACCATCGTTTGCTATAATATCTTTAGTATGTGGAATTTTTGCAAAATTAGAAACCTCATACATCTCAAAACCACAACGCCGCGCCAGTGAAACTGTTTCTTCAAAAAATCTATCGGATTTATCGGTTGAAGGCAAAATACCTGAATCAATCGACTTTTTAATCGGAGTATCGTCCTCAACTATTAGTTCATAAAGGGACATGTGGTTTATAGGAAAACTCACAACATTTTTTAGTTCATCGCGCCAGCTTTGTAGTGATTGTTTTGGCCTGTTATATATCATATCAATGGAGATGTTTTCGAAAATTTCAGACATTTCAAAAATACAATCCACAGCTTCCACTGCACTATGCTCTCTTCCCAAGATTTTGAGCCCATCATCTGTAGTTGACTGAACACCGATGGATAATCTATTGATACCACTTTTACGTAGGCCTTAAGCTGTTTTGCGATCTATTTTCTTTGGTTTTAATTCGATAGTTATTTCAGAATCATTATCA
>JAITDA010000027.1 GCA_031282805.1 Holosporales bacterium | reverse complement strand
TCTAATACAAGAATTAGAGGATCTTGGAATTAATCCAGCCAATATGAACGGGTATGCATTGGCCGATCTTAGAGAAGATATGAATGCAATATACAATCCAACTCCTGCAAATGACGCAGCGCTTTTATCTCGTGGTGTTACTGAGACTACCGTCGTAAACAATGTAAAAGCTAAAGCATCCTTTGGAATTTGTCCACATTTAGCTTTGAAAATTGGATATTTTATTAGCGAGTTAAAATCACAGTTATATCTTAATGCAGGAATTATGCAGCTAAATGGGCATTTAATTCCTACCACAAACAATATATACGGCATTCGTAATGAAAAATTTAAAAAAATTACTCCATTTGTTACTTTGGGCGTAGCGAGAAGTATTACTGATAACCTAATGGCAACTGTTGAAGTTTCTCATGCATTCAAGATCACCAAAAAATTACAAAATATTGAAATCTTCAGATACAATATAGAAAATCGGGCAAGCATAAATAGAACAGATATTAAAATTATGTTTATATATAAAATATAATTTTTTATAAAAAAAAGAAATCGCTGGCATTTATTTTGTATAGTGTTTCATGAAAAATATTGTTTTTTGTTAAAAACAATCAAAAAATTTCCCTTATTAACCAATAATTAACCTCATAGTGCAATAATAAATATACTTGTATGTTTTCTAATTAAAGACATATAGGAATTTTGAATACTAGTATTATTTTTGATTTAACTAAAAAGAAGGAGATTATACATGAAAAAATTACTCTGTGCTGCATCAATTGGAATGCTTGCTATGGAAATGGCATGTGCGATGGATGGAGTGCCTCCCGCTCCACCGTTACAAATTGTAGCACCAGTAGCTCCTGTGATTCCACACCATACTGCCCCCGCAAGATTAATAAATGATTTAATGCCAGGAGATGTAAACGAGCAAGCTTTATTAAACGCGCTTGCAGCTAAGAATATTGATATTATTGGCCAGAGACAATATAGCCCTCCAAACATAGTAAGCCTAAAGGAATATTTGCAGTTCTTAATAAATGATGGTTTCAATGCTGCCGCAGTAAATGGTTACCAAACAGAAAAAGCAGCACGATTTGCTCTTTTAGCGCGTTTACCAAAAGCCGAAGCTTATTTTTATGATGAAGAAATGGGGAAAAAAACAGTATTTAGAACAGCAACATTAGCTTCCAGTCAATTATTTGATCTTTTGGCGCTTGTTATTGCCAATGCTGGAGCAGTACTTAGCGGAGGGAATGCTCAATCTATCTCTCAATTTGCTAGAAGATTTGGACAGGAGCTTAATGTTCTTAGCAAACGCTGTGGCAATTTAGGTTTAATATCGCAGCGGTATTTTGCCAACAGAGCCGGTAGATCTCGAGATGCTTTAGAAGAGTCAGAACAAAGAATTGGAGCTGTCATTAACGCACTACGAACATTTATATTGGACATCGTAAGGCGAGCAGGAACAAATGATGATATAGCAATGAGGCTATTCCATGAGATGTATTCTGATATGGATCAGCTTAGACTTTGCGATCGTTTTTTTGAGCCTAGCAACTATGATGATATTGATCCAGCTACAGTCTTAAATGACAATATGCACCTTCGGGAAAGATATCAGGCGTGGCGAAATAGGAATGGCCATGGCCCTATACCGGATCCGAACCGCCCAATATGAGTTTTCAGGGGATGTATAAGTCGTGGCGAAATAAAAATGGTCATGGCTCTATATTGTTTCCGATTGATATTTAGAAAAATAGCCGCTGCTTATTGTTATCCTGAGGAAATACCCTCAGGATTTATATTTTAGATGAAGTATACCTGTTTATTTGCATTGAAATATGATTATGCTACAATAGGTTGTTGCTCTTTTGTAGTGAGGTGTTTATGAGATGTATTGCTTTTTTTAGTGGTTTTATATTATTTTTTCAAATTTATTCTATGAAAATAGAGAATCCTGTTGAAGCCAGTGAACAAAAATGTTCTCATGCTGCGGTGTGCTTTCACTGCGATCCTATTGAATATGTGCCAATGAAGCTTTTTCATGAAATGTATTCTGATATGGATCAGCTTAGACTTTGCGATCGTTTCTTTGAACCTGGCAACTATGATGATATTGATCCAGTCACGCCATTAAATGGTAACATGAGTCTTTTGAAAAGGTATCAAACATGGCGCACAAAAAACGGACTGGGTGATATACCGAATCCAAACCGTCCAATATAGGTCTTTGGAAAAGGTATCAGAAGTGACGAAATAAAAATAGTGGCTCCATGCCATTCTCGATCGATATGTAGCGTTTTTCATCAAGTTAATTAGAAATCAATACTATTATACGACAATAAGATTATGCTTGTTGGTTTCGGCTTTGGATTTTAATGGAGAAGAGCATGAAAAAAAATTTTTGTGTCGTAATGGTTAGTGCGTTTTTAGTTGAAATGATAAAGGCAATGAATCCTGGTAGTGATGTGCCTCACCCAATTACTGTTCCGCAACATTACATTGCTTTGGTAAATTTAGTAAATGATTTGCAACCTGAGGATGTGGATGAACGAGCATTGTTAGATGCACTCGCTGCAAAGAATATTGATATCCTCAGTAACAGACAATACTGTCCAATGAATGTGTTAAGTTTAAAAGAATATTTGCGGTTTTTAATAAATGATAGATTTGATGCTGAGGCAGTAAATGGTTACAAAACAGAAAAAGTAGCACGATTTGCTCTTTTGGAACGGATACCAAAAGCTGTAGCTTATTTTTATGATAAAATGCTGAAAGAGAATAACAGCCTGCGTC
>JAITDA010000097.1 GCA_031282805.1 Holosporales bacterium | reverse complement strand
AGTTGTGCGTAATTTAAAAAATTTATTTCATGATGTAACGCGCAAGGAATTTATTCGTGTCGTTATTCTTGATGACTACTTACGGTTGTTACATGTACGAGAGAGGGAGCATACTCAAACATTGCGCTTTAGCCCAATGGAAAAATACAAACTATTTGGGTATTTAAGCGACAACAGCTCGTTACCTTTTGAAATTATCATATATAACAATGCGATGACATGTAAATCGATTTCCGTCAATAACCTTAAAAGAAAAGACCTCAAAACCTTGGCTTCAAACATACTTGTCGATAAAGAAAAACTTGTCAATGTTGTGTGTTATGAAAATAAGTTCTCGTACAAAAACAAAGTTGTTCTTTTTTGTGACATGAAACTAACACCTGTTACAATATCGATAATTCACGAGCTACTCGCCGTGAAGAACCAAGTGATATCTATTTCGTGTTGGCCATTGTGGCTAATAAATAGTTACCTTTCTCATCATAAGATTGATACCGATAAATTTCCAGTTGCGCTCTTTACCGTTGAAAATGAAAATATTTGGGAAATAATAGTTTTATTTGACGGTAAATACGTCTGTTATAGGCATGGCATTATCGAGAACTTCAATAAAAAATTGGAAACGGAAAATACCATAAAATATATAAATCAAATTTTGGACGTTAATTTGAATGACATTGCAATTTACTCAATAACTGAGGAAACAATATTGAATTTCAAAAAAATTCAGCGGACAAATATGAATATTGTTTCAAAGGATAAAAAACTCAATGTAGTCAGTGGGCTGAGAAAATTCGATAATTACATCAAACTTGCCTGTACTGCTTGCCTGTTACTTTTTTTGTGCAATGCAGCGTTGAGTTCTGTAAAGATACTCAATTACAGAGCGAAAATTACAAATATCAACAAAATTATTGATGGTGTTGATAAGAACTTACTTAACGAGATAGACATTTGGAATGAAGTGAATGATATGGATTTTAAGGTTGATTTTGATTTTAAGAAAGCGCTTGAAGAATGCATACAAGATAAACAAAAAAAATTACTCAACGTTTCAATGGAAATCAAGGCGGGAAACATCATCGTTAATACAATAACTGAAGGTCAATGATAACGCAGCTACAGCTAACAAAATATTTTACTTTCGTGAAAAAACACCTTCTACATTTAGTCGGAATTATAGTTGCCTTTGTAATATCGAATACACTTTCTTCCTACGAAGAAAAAAAACTTTCCGAGTATGAAAATGCTGAAAATATGGTCGTTTTAACGCGAAACTTCACAAATAACAAGTGCAAACTGCAATTTGCTTTACAGCATCGATTTAACGGCGAAAGTAGAAATTTTGAACAGTTTATTTCTCAAGCTATCGCTGAAAATTTTGCTCAAATATCTTCAATTGAATACGTTGGTGAACCAGTGAGCAGCTTAATAAAACGACAAAAGACCATTGTACACGGGATATTTTGGCATGATATGTTCATTTTTACATTTCTCAATACTTTAATGAGTTTTAGTCCTGGTTTTTTGAGGATTCTATCAGTCGATATATGCAAATTTGCTGAAATGTCGTTACTTAAACCTGTGTTAAAAGTGGACATAGTATGCGAACTTTTTCAAAAGCCATAACATTGATTTCACTATTTTCCTCGCATTGCGTTGGCGAAAAATCCTTTTTCTTTACAGACGAAGAGACAGACCAAATACTCAAAATTTTGAAAAAGAGTAAAAACGACAATAGTGAGACAAAAGCATTGAACGTTTCTGGAATTTTTTACATAGACAATCTGAATTGGACAATTTGGATCGATGGCATACCATATTCTTCCATAGGACAAAAAAAAGATTTCTCTATAGATGAAGTTTCGGAAGACGCCGTAGTATTAACGATGCCGGATGGAAAAACAATTGAAATATCTGTGAATACAGTGGGCGAGTGAGCAATGGATAATATTATATATTGAATCTGAAATGCATTACGTCCCCATCTTGCACGATGTACTCTCTACCTTCCAGTCGCAATTTTCCAGCCTGTTTAGCTTTTTGTTCGCCACCACATGCTACGTAATCCTGCCAGGAAATAGTTTCTGCACAAATGAAACCCTTTTCAAAATCGGTATGTATAACGCCAGCAGCGTTTGGTGCCTTAGTTCCTGCTTCAATTGTCCACGCTCTCGCTTCTTTCGGTCCAACGGTAAAATATGTTAAAAGATTTAGGAGATCGTACCCAGCTTTAATAACCCTACTGAGTCCACTTGAATTTATTCCGAGATTTTCTAGAAATTCTAATTTATCCTTTTCCGACTCGATTTGCGCAATTTCAGATTCGATGACTGCAGATATCACAACGACAGGTGTGTTATTTGCCGCTTGCAGCACTCTTTCAACGTGATGATTCGAGTTTATGTCATTTTCGCCTACATTACATACGTACATTACAGGTTTTGCAGTAATTAGTTGCAATTGTTTCAATATGTGTTTCTTATCCTGTTCCACGTCTGCTGCAATTGCCGGCTTTCCAATTTTAAGGACTTCGTAAACCACTAATAAAACATCCAAAATATCCTTTGAAAATTTATCTCCAGATTTAGCTTTTTTTTCCAGACCAGCAATTCGTTTTTCGACACTTTCCAAGTCAGCTAAGAGCAATTCCGTCTCAATAACACCAATATCGGATATGGGATCGACAACTCCGCCAGTGACGTGCGTTATATTGTCATCATCAAAGCATCGTACCACATGTAGAATTGCGTCTGTTTCGCGAATATTGGCTAGAAATCTGTTACCTAAGCCTTCTCCTTTACTCGCTCCCTCAACTATTCCTGCAATATCAACAAACTCTAACAATGTTGGAATAACGCTCGCAGAACTCGCTATACGAGCAAGTTCCTGCAATCTGTCATCCGGAACAGCGATTTTCCCAACATTCGGATCAATTGTACAAAATGGATAATTCGCAGATTCCGCTGCAATAGTTGCCGTTAAAGCATTAAACAAAGTGGATTTCCCGACGTTCGGAAGGCCCACAATTCCGCAACTAAATCCCATACATTACTTTATCTTGTATTCTTTAAAGACAACGTGTTTTCTGATCTTCGGATCGTATTTTTTCAATTCTAGCTTTTCAGTCATTGTTCTCGGATTTTTCTTCGTAACGTAAAAATAACCTGTCCCAGCAGAGCTGAGCAGCTTAATTGTAATAACAGGTCCTTTAGCCATATACTAATCCTTCAAAAAATCAACATGGAGCGGGCAAAGGGACTCGAACCCTCGACCCCAACCTTGGCAAGGTTGTGCTCTACCACTGAGCTATACCCGCATAATCCCGCACAACAAGGTAACATAATTACATGTCCTCTTCAATGGTAATCGTGAAGAATAGACGATCTCATTGCTTCAAAATAAATGAATAATGGCTTCTTTTCGCAATTCATATTCATTTATCCGATTCGTACTTATTGGCTTGAATCAGCGTACTACTAAACGTGTATTTTGATGAAGATATTTTTCCACAGCAGTGCTTATAGCGCTTTCCAGAACCACATGGGCATAAAGCATTTCTCGAAATACTCATATTTCCTTTGACGTTTTCATCCTCCGGAATTCGACTCAATGCGGGTACTTCTATAAAATCACTAGATTCAGATTGAAAATTCAGTTCATCAGTTGCTTTTTTGATCTTACACAGAGCCTCATCATTTATTTCAAAGCTAAACGAATTTGTAAGAATATCGATTTTTACTCCACGTATCATCTCCTGAAATAGATTAAACGCTTCAAATTTGTATTCATTAAGCGGATTTTTCTGAGCGTATGAGCGCAAATTAATTCCTTTACGCAGGTGCTCTAAAACGATCAAATGATTTTTCCATGCAATATCGAGTGTCTTTAATGCCGTGTCTTTTTCGACGTGCTTCATCATATCGGCTCCGTATCGTTCAAACTTCGCTTGACGTTTGGAATCGATGAGGAACTTGAGATTCTGTCTTAAAAGATCTGACGTCATTGCGGGATTGTCCGTAATTTCTTCGGAATTAATTTCAATCTTAAATACACCCTTTGATATTGTCGTTAGCTCGTCCATATCCCATTCTAAAGTACTGGAACCATGTGGAGATATTTTTGATACTGCATCATCGAGAATATCGTCAATCATATCCTGAATGTAGTCGGAAATATCGTCCGACTTCATGAACTCCCTCCTCAGGTCATACACCATCTTTCTTTGTTCATTCATGACATCATCAAAGCGTAAAAGCTGCTTCCTTATATCGAAATTGTAAGCTTCAACTCTCTGTTGAGCTTTTTCTATTGCCCTTGATATCCACCTAAAGGATAACTCTTCATCGTTCTTACATATTTTTCTGAATCGATTTATCAAATTTGGTGAGCCAAATTTCCTCATGAGGTCATCTTCCAAGGAGATAAAATACTTTGACATTCCCGGATCTCCTTGCCTTCCTGCACGTCCCCTTAGCTGGTTATCAATTCTCCTACTATCGTTTCTTTCGGTTCCGACGACACACAATCCTCCAATCTTTACGACCTCAGCATGCGCAACTGAAATTTCTTCGTCAATTTTAGCGATTCTTTGTTCACGTTCAAGCGGATCTACAATGTCAGCACACTCGTGCTCAACGCGCATTTCCAAACTTCCACCAAGTTTAATGTCTGTTCCTCTTCCTGCCATATTTGTTGCAATAGTGACCGCACCGGGTGTTCCAGCCTCAGCAATAATATGCGCCTCTCGTTCGTGTTGTTTGGCGTTTAAGACATTATGTTTGATTCCTTCTTTGTTTAGTAATTTTGAAAAATATTCTGACCTCTCAAGACTAGTAGTACCAACTAGTACAGGTTGATTTCTTGTGTGACATTCTTTTATAAAAGCAAGAACTGCTCTGTCTTTTTCTGCTAGTGTTACAAACATTGAGTCTTCAAGATCTTTTCTAATTACCGGTTTGTGTGACGGAATACTTACGACTCTCAATTTATAAATCTCATCAAATTCAGCTTCCTCTGTCATTGCCGTTCCAGTCATTCCAGCTAGTTTTGGATATAATCTAAACAGATTTTGGTAGGAGATCGTGGCGACGGTTTGACTTTCCATTTGAACTTCAACTCCTTCCTTCGCTTCAATCGCCTGATGAAGTCCCTCTGAATACCTACGGCCATCCATAATACGTCCAGTAAACTCGTCGATAATGAGTACTTGCCCATCCTTCACAATGTAATCAACATCTCTTGCAAATAATTTATGAGCTTTCAATGCACAATTAACGTGATAAACCAACGAAATATTGCTGGGATCGTATAATGCAGGAATTTTCATTAATCCTACTTCAAATAGGCCTTTTTCTATTTTTTCCACTCCTTTATCCGTTAGCGTTACGACTCTGTTTTTCTCGTCCTTTTCAAAATCTTCATCTGCTATATTTTTTATAGTAGAGTTCACTACGATATAAAGTGTGGAGGCATTATCGTCTGCTCCTGATATGATAAGTGGAGTTCTGGCCTCATCAATTAAAATGCTATCAACTTCATCAATGATAGCGTAATTAAATGGTCGCATTACCATATCCTTTTCGCTAAACTTCAAATTATCGCGCAAGTAATCGAAGCCAAGTTCATGATTTGTGCCGTAGCAAATATCGGCGAGATATGCTTCCCTTTTTTGAAAATCAGGCATTCCACTAACTATCTTGGATACAGACAACCCGAGAAATCGGTAAATTTGCCCCATCCAATCAGCATCTCTCTTTGCGAGATAATCGTTAACAGTAACAACGTGTACACCATTCCCTGTTAGGGCATTTAAATAAGCGGCAAGTGTGGCAACCAGCGTCTTTCCCTCACCAGTTTTCATTTCAGCAATCTGTCCATTGTGAAGCGTTATGCCGCCCAATAATTGAACATCAAAATGACGCATTTTTAATATTCGTTTCGAGGTTTCTCTAACGACTGCAAAAGCCTCTGGTAAAATATCGTCCAATGACTTTCCTCGCGAAAGCGCTCCTTTAAACTCCGCTGTTTTACGTGACAAATCATCATCAGAAAGTTTTGCTAATGTCTTTTCATAGCTGTTTATGAGGGTAACAATTTTAGAGTATCCACTTATTATTCTAGTATTATAGTTACCAAACAATCTGGCCAAACAACTGAACATTTGCAAATTCTTGTGATTCAAAGATTCCTATTCAATAATATACCAATTAGAATCTGACGCCAACCAGGAAGATGTAATGCATGGCTAGTACTGAATCAGATAAAGTTCCTAATTTTGCTTTAAATGGGAGGATGGCGCCGTTTCGCAGCTGAGATGAATAGATAATGAAAGACCATTCATATATTTTCCATAGCTACCATGAAGGAGTAACTCGATGGTAGAGTTGCATCGAGCTGCATAATAGATTTTCAGAAATTACTGCATCGAAATTTATTGCCGGAATCTTTATACATCGCGCGTACTCCGTGGTTCTGCGCTGCGTTTCTTCAAATTTTTTTTCGAAAACACCTCATTACGTAGCAGCCTCGTTAAGAGACTTCACTGATCTTTTGTTGTTTCAAAACTTCGCAATGTTTACGTTATTGGACTCGCTGGAAGTTCAATTGCAGCCACATTGATGAGTTTTCCGATTTATTGAACTGTTTATTAATCATCTGAAATTTTTAAAGCTTCAATGAAGGCGTTGTGCGGAATTTCAACGCTTCCGAACTGTTTCATTCTTTTCTTTCCCTCTTTCTGCT
>JAITDA010000007.1 GCA_031282805.1 Holosporales bacterium | reverse complement strand
TGAACCCTATCGAACACTTCTGGAGTTGGTTAAAAAGAAAAATCAGATCATTAAAAATTAAATTCACTTCTCTAGATGATGCCATATACTACGCACTATCATAGTGAGCCATGTATATGAAACTCTGGCAGCAAAGCGTATAAAGCTGAAAGTGATCAAGAGCGTTCCATGATTTTCCAGTATAAACAAAAGGAGAAAAAATGAAAGCTGATCACCTGTCGTTTTTTAAATTTTCTCATTCCCGCTGGCACGAGGCACTCTCCGCGATCATCTCTGCCTGTATTATAAAGATATTCATCGACTCAATTTCTGCATTCTATTAGACATATTTTTGCGTCCTATTGAAAAACGATGAGGTAAGCCTGAAAACCAAACTTTTTGGTCCGTTTTTTAACTAAAATTTAATTCATAGTTTGCGTTATTAATTTAACTAATTTTTCAACACTGCTCTCGATGTCGTCATTGTTTTCAATGGCAAAGTGAGAGATTTTTTTGAGTACAGGCAAGTCTGTTGCGTATGTTTCAACTGCTTTTTCGTTCATATTTATTTCCGTTCCAGGGAGTGGTTTCCTATCTTCACCGATTTGAACCATAATTATCCCTTTTTCCTTAAGCGCACTGGCGCGAGCAAGTTCTATACTGCGCTCGATATGAATAACAATTCCGACTTTCGGTAGTATGTCACTAAGTCCGCCATCAACCGGAAGTATTGCGCCTGTTGCAATAATCGCACTCTCGTCTTTTTGAATAATTTCAAACAAAACCTCTTTTTGCACTTCGATAAGACGATGGCTAGACGATGGACTGAAAAAGTGAAAACGCTTAGGATTTATTTTCTTGAACGAGAGACTATCCGTATCGTAGAAAGGCAGTTTTAATATTTCTGTGGCACGTTTCCCGAGCATTGATTTTCCAGCGTTTGGTATACCAACTAAAATATATTTCATATCATCTCTCCAAAATCTCCTTAAAAACTGTAATACTCACGACATATGAGGCTGATTTGGCTTTCATAAGCTGAGTTAATTTACTTCATTGAGATCATGCTGTGCAAGCGGTTATGAGATCGAACGTTGTTATATTTTCGATATATTGATGCAATTTATTGTTCATTTTCTGCCATTGCCGCCTCAAAAATGCTCATCGAAAGATATCTCGATTTTCGTTTCCAAACATGAAATTCCTTCATTTCTGAGCTATTTTTCTCGACGGTCATGTGATCGATTTGAATACGTTTGCCAATGATTATAGTCTGATAATCCTTGAAAGTCCGAGGCTGAGCGTGTTTATCGAAGACTCTGATTTTCTTTTTCTTTGGAGCAGACGCAGACTTTTGCATCAATTCCCTCTATGATGGGGCTTTCAGCATGCGTCCGACGGGGCTTTCACTCAGATTCAGGCCATAATCGCGACGCAAAATCATCGAAATTTTTGCTTTGCCGTAAATTGGATTTTCTATGCGAATTCGTAAAATCAGAACATGATAAACTCGCTAGGACAGCCTCTTTGAGTTCAGAATCTACAGAGCGTTGATCGCGAGTCATATGGTGATAGCTTTTTTAGCTCATGTTAACTTCCTTTATTTTATACAAGGTCGAGATTAACTTCTTCTCATGGCTCTTTTCAATAGATTATGTTTACAACTGTTAATTCGTAAAGCACTCTAATTTCACGTTTTACCTCTGTTGTACTTCAAGCGTGAAGGGACGACTTCAGTGCTGATTCATGATTTTTTCGTCTAAGTATAGTAAGTCGTATGTTATCCAAGACTGACACTGGTAAGCTCTGTTCATCATTTGCCGACAATAAATGCAAATTTCTGCTATGATAGATATATAATTCTTGATCGAGAAAATATATGCTCTTTGCTGCACAGAGATTGGCTACGGTAAATGTAACATCGTCACAAACGGCGTTGTCCAAAAGATTTATCCCTGCATTCAAAATACTCTCTCGACGGAAAAATTTATTGCAAGTGGAATTATATGTAATCAAAACCAGTGGGAATTCTGCAACTGTAAAATCATTTGCTGGACGCTTTTTCATAATTTTCGCATTGTAATTCCAGGACGGAGCTCTTTCGGTACCAGAAATGCTCTGATTGTAACGAAACATTACAACATCGTGATCGTTACAGGCTTGACGTATATCTAAATCTTTGAAATTTTTTACTAATACTTCATCATTGGCATCCACGAACCACAGAAACTTACCGCAAGCTTCGTTCAATCCTCGATTGCGTACTGCCTCTAGCCCTTGCCTTTTTTGTTGCTGGATTAGATATACATTTTCGTACACTTCCATTAATTTTTGTACTATAGCAGCGGTCCTATCGCTAGAAGCGTCATCTATGACCAAGATTTCGTGGTCTACTTGGCCCAGTGCAGCATCCAACGATCGAATGCAGCGCCAAAACGTTTTTTCCGCATTATGGGCCGGAATCACTACGCTTATAAACGGTGTTTTATGACCACGGCTCTTGCTGCTATCTTGAGTTTTTTGCAGATTAATTTTTGAACTATGCAGCTCCAGCATTCGCTGTTTCGCTCCTCTGCTGAAAAACGGATGATGCAACAGTCGAACAAATATGCCCTGGTCAAATGATTGCAAATAGTCATTAATATATGATTTTATCTGTGGGCGAATATGTTTTTCTGCTTGATCGTAATTGGACATAATACTATGCATTTTACAAACGTAAAAAGAAGCCCAAATATCAGGATTGTCACAATTTTGTCTCAGCCACTCTTCACATATGTTCATAGCTGACAGTACCAGTAGGCGTCGTTCGTCACTTACCAGCGATAAATGCGAGTTCTCGCGGTGATTGGTGTACAACTCTCGATCGAGAAAGCGTATGCTTTTGGCCGCACAAAGATTAACTATGGTAAATGTGGTATCTTCACAAATAGCGTTGTCTGGAAAATTTGTTCCAGCAGTCAAAATGTTTTCTCGACGAAAAAATTTAGGTTCAAGAGTAGATTAGAGAGGAGATTTTCTTAGCCTACTTAACAACAATTTATAAATATTTTCATGCCTATGATTAAAACGCCATTCGGTCTCCTTCAAGTGT
>JAITDA010000092.1 GCA_031282805.1 Holosporales bacterium | reverse complement strand
ATCATCGCTATAGCAAAAGATCGCAGAAATGCCGTCGAAAGATTGGAACAAACAGGCTATACCTATAGAGGAGAGTGGAACATTCCCCTGAAGTGTGGTTTTGTCAAAAGGGGAATCACTAAGTTCAATGGGTTATCAAGTGAATCTTTCATATTGCATTTGAATGTGGTGTAAGTTTAGATTTAATCACAGGGGAAAATTTTTAGCTCCTCTGATAGCCAAATTCTTGGCTCCCAATAATAGATTTTGCTCGTCAGGAGCCGTAGCTTTTATCTTTATAGATGCGAAAAGTTTTCGAAAACTGGCTCGTTTGCTTTCTTGGAATCTTTGATATTCACCATTTGATGTTGATACGATAAGCTTTTTTTACCATTTTTAAGATGTATTTTATAGAGAGATTTGTACAGCCCATTTTTAATTGCCATCAATTCCTCGTGTGTTCCAATTTCTACTGCGCAACCATCGTCTATAACAACAATTCTGTCGGCATTTTTTATTGTTGACAACCTATGGGCAATAAATATCACTGTTTTATCGACCATCAAATTGTCTATAGCTTTCTGTACAGTTTCTTCTGACTTATTATCCAATGCAGAAGTAGCCTCATCCAAAATGATGATGGGTGCATTTTTAATAAATGCCCTGGCAATTGCGATTCTCTGTTTTTGCCCGCCAGATAGTAAAATTCCCCTTTCACCAATTTGCGTATCCAGGCCATTTTTCAAGGACTTTATAAATTCTTCAAGGCACGCTATTTGCAGGGCTTTTTCGATTTCTTCCTCTATTGCGTCGTGCTTTCCGAGTAAAATATTTTCTCTTATTGTTCCTGAAAACAGAAAATTATCTTGAAAGACGACAGAAATGTTGTTCCTGAGGCTTTCAAGCGTATAATTTCTGATGTCTACACCGTCAATTTTGATAGAGCCAGAGATAACATCGTAAAATCTTGGCAATAAGTTTACTACTGTCGTCTTGCCCCCTCCAGATTTTCCAACAAATGCAATCTTTTCTCCTTTTTGAATCTTGCAACTAAAGTTATTAAGGATTTGCTTCCTACTCACGTATCCAAATTTGACATTTTTAAACTCAATACCACTATTTACCCCTTGCAACTCAATTGCTCCCACTCGATTTTTAATTTTAGTTTCGCTACCAAGAATTTTTAAAACACGCTCGATGGCCATGAGCGTCATTTGAAAATCCTTGACATTACCACTTAGTCCCTTAATTGGAGAGTAAAGCATGATAAGCGCCGTAATGAATGAAACGAAATTCCCATTGGTAATTTGATCGGTCGTAATTAAATAGCTGCCATAGGCTATCGAAAGACCAATACCAATTGAAACTATAATGTGCATTAAGGGAGAGAGCCACGAAGATCTTTGTGTCATCTTTATATTTAGGCGGAACATAAGCTTCAAAATCGAAGATAGCTTATTTTCCTGGTGAGGAGCCAAATTGTAGGAAGAAATTGTTTTATTTCCGGTATAACTTTCATTGTATACAGTGACAATGCTTGAGGCCGCTGCAGTGAACTTCGAAACTGTTTCTTCTACTTTTGCCCTAACTCTGGTTATCGGAATAAAGATCATTCCAAGAATAACAACCGCAATAACAGATAATTGCCAGGAATTGTATATAAGTGTTATTATGAGGGAGATGGATGAAAAAAATCTGGAAACTACCATCTTTAATTTCACCAATAATCCGGAGCTTGCTGCGTCGGCATCTGCATTAAAGCGGAAAACCACATCACCGGAGCAATTTTTATCAAAAAATGCTGTTTCGAAAGTTAAAAGTTTTCTATAAAGCTTAAACTTTAAATCATTCGTTATTTTTCCTCCAACCCATGTATTCAAATATGTAGCAAAATAGTTCAAAATACCCTGAATGATTGCAAAACTCACGATGGCAAATGGAATATACCACGCTGCTTGAGTTGATTTTTCAATCATCACCGAATCCGTATATGGTTTCAACGATAACGCGATTACCGCATCGAGAGCACCTATTGGAATACAAAGCGTAACAGCCAGCATAGCCCTGAATGAATACGGTTTTATGTACGGCAATATCCCAACGTACGCCTTTAAAAAGCGCATACTTCGTATTTTTCGCACAGCCCTATTTAGCACGCTACTCTCTTTGAACGAGATCCATCACAATCCCCACTCCGATGCTAGCACAAAGTACGAGAGTCCATCAAGTATTAGATCTGTGACGAACTATCAATCAAACGTGATAGAAGTCACTATGTATAGGCAGGTTGAAACTGCAAGATAGTATCACAAACGATTTAGTGTTTTTCGTACGTTACACGACAAGTTAAGTTACAAACGAGTTTCTCTAATGAGAATATTCATTTGCCCAAAAGTTTACTGACTTTTACTACAACTCTAAATTCCCTTTATGCTTTGCATAATATCCTGAATACAATTTGGGTTAGATATTGTGGTTAAATCTTCAAAGTCGTCTGTATCGTTTGATGCGATTTTTCTCAAAATTCTTCGCATAATTTTCCCTGATCGAGTTTTTGGCAGGTCGTTCACTATAGAGATGATATCCGGATTCGCTATTGGGCTAATTACTTTTCGCACCTTGTCCGAAATTAAACTCTTCGCATTCCCCCTCTGAATTTCAGTAATATCTTTCTTTAGTACAACAAAGGCAAAAATTCCTTCTCCCTTCAGCTCATGAGGAAATCCGACGATGGACACTTCAGCGACTATGTCAACACCTGCAATGACTTCTTCTATCTCTATCGGACTTATTCTGTGTCCAGAGACATTTAAAACATCGTCTATTCTTCCTGTAATCCAGTGATTTCCATTACAGTCAAAGTAAGCTTCATCACCAGTAAAATAGATTCCATCCTTAGATTTTGAATAATATATTTTTTTCATAGCATCTTCATCGCCAAAGATTTCGATTAGCATTCCAGGTAGTGGATATTTAATGAACAATGCACCTGGAACGTTTGGAGCAGTAATCGTTTTGTCATCCTCATCCTTTAATACCAATTGACATCCAAAAAATTGTCTTCCTATATGTCCGTATGTCTTCATATCACCGAGATTACTGAGTGGAGCAGTAGGAACCCCACCAAGCTCCGTTTGTCCCCACATATTAACTATTGGACACCTTCCTCCACCGACGTCATGAAAGTACCAAAGCCATGCGTCTCTATTCAGAATTTCGCCAAAAACACCAAGATACTTTAGTGAGCTTCTTGAGCTCGTTGCCAATGCCTCAACCGAATGCTTCATCATTGCACGAATTACTGTAGGCGCCGTATTAAACGTCGTCACCTTGTGTTTATCAACAACTTCCCAAAATATTGAGTTTCGAGGATACGTCGGAATTCCCTCAAAAAACAGTGACGTTGTTCCATTGCAAAGCGCTGCATAAAGAGCATAGGCATGCCCCCCCATCCATCCGATATCACCAGATCCCCAAAAGATCTCATTTTCAAAGAGATTGAAAAAATACCTTCCAGTCAACGTTGAAAATAGCAAGAAACCTCCTGTTCCCATCACTACTCCCTTTGGTTTCCCGACAGAACCTGAGGTGTATAATATAAAAAGCCTCGATAACGAGTCAGTATCTGCAATCCCACAATCAGTTGGCATATCTCTTGATTCAATGTAGTAATCTATGTCGAATTCGTCATTCCAGTCTATGTCAACATTTTGCCTCCTGACTATGAGGGCTCTCACATTTCTGCCACATATCTTCCTCGCCTCATCAACGTTTTTCTTCAGATGGAATAATTTTCCTCCCCTGCGATTGGCATCACATGAAATTATAAAATTTGAATTACAATCATCCATTCTCAGTGCAATTGCATTTGGTGAAAACCCGGCAAAAACGGCAGAATATGGAATGCCAAGTCTTGCACATGCGAGACAGGCATATACCCCCTCAGGAACCATCGGCATGTAAACTGTTACGCAATCTTTACTAGTTAATCCGAACTTTTTCAAGGTATTGGCAAACCTGCAAACCTCATCTTTCAGTTTTTTGAAAGATATGTATTCATAATTTTCTAATTCCTCGCTTTGCCATATGAGCGCCGTTTTGTATGGAGTTTTTTCGGCATGCCGATCGACACAATTGTAGCAGGCATTTATCTTCCCATCAGGAAACCATCTCGTAAGCCCACTCTCTTCTTTTTCAGCTACAATTTGTGGTATTTTCGTCCAAGAGAGACGATCAAGTTGTGCCTCCCAATATTTTTCCGGATTTTGCATCGAAAATTCATAAATTTTTTTGTAAATTTCCTCATCACGCCACGCATCATCACAACACAGAAATTTTTTATCAATCATACGTTCCCTCAAAAAGAAATAAAGATATTCATAAGCGTTGATGTCAAAAATGTTGCGAGAATCCCAACAACAAACGCTTTACTGATTAACTCAGTAATACATTTTTGGTTTGGAGCTAAAGCAAGCATTCCACCAGCAGTCATACCAATACAAGAAAAATTACCAAAATTATTAATTGCATAAATAGCCTTAACAACGCTTTCACCTGAAACATCAGCTTTAGCCAAATCAAAAAACGCTATCGTTTCATTAAGCACTAGTTTTACTCCCAATATCTGTGAAATTGACGCCAAATCTTGTTCTTGTATTCCGATAATCCAAGAAAATGGGTACATAAAAAACCCAACTATTCTTTGTAGTGTAACTGGCATACCAGCATAGTTAGGAAATACATCTAGTACATAGTTTATAAATGCGATTAAAGCCGTCATGCCTATTAGTATTCCAACTATACACCACCAAACATAAGCTCCATCCGATAATCCCTTTTGTATAGCTTCCATGAAACTGTCGTACGGTCTTTTTCCTTCGCTATTTATGCTACTATCGAGAAATTTCTCTCCATTTGCTGGCATAACAATTGAACAGATGATCAATACAGATATTACAGAAATTACGCTTGACATTATTATGTGTTCCATAGCATTCGGACAAACATCCTTCAATGCATCCGCGTATATCGGCATTGTAGCCGCTGAAGTAGTGGCAAATGCAAGTGCCAAAATAATGAAAATATCTGATTTTGGAAGGTGTGGAAGGATTGGTTTGATCAAGAGCGCTGAATCAAACTGTCCAAAGAATACCTTTGCGGCCGCCACCATACCAACGGAACTCCTTACCTTAAAAATGAGTTTAAACAGATAGCCGATCGTTTTGGCTAAAAATGGAAGGATTCTGAGATGCATCAATATCGCTGATAATGCACCGATAATTATCACGGTCGGAAGTGCTTGAAATGCAAAAACAAAAGTGGAAGTTCCGTTTTTCACATCAAATGGTACCTCTCCACCACCTATGTACCCAAACACGAATTTTGTTCCTTCAAGCGCGGCATCCCTCAACTTCATTACTCCAGCTGCTGTTTTTTCGAGACCAGTTGTAAAAAGCGGTAAATTTGTGAGCGCAAAGGCCACCAGCACTTGGAATATAACACCATAAACAACTACCAAAAAGTTTTTGTCGAATTTTAGAGCTTTCTTTTCTCGAAGCAAGAAGGCTACCAATAAAATCAGACAATATCCAAAAACAAACCTCGTCATATGTAACGTTCTTTTTCCGACAATCCGACGGCCGGGATGGTACAACATTTCTGATACGTGTTCAAATTTTTTGTTATAATCTTCTCTGTCAGAGTTTAGTTGTGGCTCAATTTTGCTGAAAAGCCCAGAAGATTTTTTGAATGCTGTTGGTATCCAGCAGCTAACTGGGAATGATTTGTTGTGCATTGCCACATTGTTTCTGCTGTTTGTCTCAGCAATTCTGGCATACCTGCTCATTCTGAGCCGAAAAAAACGTAAAAAGATAGAATATTTTTTGAGGGTCATAAGGACGGTATCGAAGGCTATATCTAAGGAACATGAAATTACGGCATTTAACGAGAATGATGAAATAATCTATACAACTCATCCGCATTTATACGGCGACAAGGATAGCTTCTTTAAAAATCTGATGAATAAGGTGATGGTATCGTGCGAATTTAAAGATTTTTATAAGTGTTTTGAGGCAAAGAAAGCGTGTAAGACGCTACTAAATGGAGCAGGATCTGGATTAAAAAATGAGTTTAAGAAGTGGGATATTGACAATGTTGTTTCAACCACGGAAGATTCACTGGTAGGTGAAGCGATTTCTGTCATTACAATAAGCGACATCTCGAAACATTTGAGGGATAATGAGAAAATTTTGATAGGATACAGACGTCTTGAAGATTTTTTGGATCACCTGCCACTTGGAATATTCTATATTGATGATGTTGGAAGAATAGTTGGAACAAATGCGACATTCGCAAACTTCATCAACTTAACTCAGGAACGGATCATTGGGTTACCGATAACGGAGTTTATCAAGAATTTCGATAACAAAGCAAAGTTACCCCAACAAACTCATATTGTTATAACTCCGAATTTTTCAAAGGAATTTAAAGCCATACTTCTAAAAGTTTCGGTGAATATAGCTTCATCGTTTCGGCCATGGTTGGTTCTTAAATGCGAGCCAGTGGAACAAGTTGTGGAAAAGAATTTCAATGAATTTATTGGACAAGAATCTTTTGTTTTTGCCCCAATTCCATCTGTTATAGTGACTATTGATGGTGAAATAAAGGCATTGAACCCAGCGTTTGCAACCATGATTCAGGATAATGTCATTCTTGAAAAAGATAAAATAATGCAACCTGGTACCAATTTTTTAAGTTTCATTTACCAGGACGTAAAAAATGACGTTGCTAACCACTTAAGGTGTATCAGTTTTTCTGCGGAGAGATCAAAGCCAATAGAAATAAAATTTGCGGGTGGTAGTGCGATTGCCATGGCTTATATAAATAAAATAGATTCAATGTATTCGAAGGGAAGTCGCAAAAATAACTTGTTACTGATACAACTTGTAGATATTTCAGGCCAAAAGAAACTTGAACAACAGTTCATACAGTCACAAAAAATGCAAGCGATAGGACAGTTAGCAGGTGGCATAGCGCACGATTTTAATAATCTATTGACTGCGATGATAGGTTTTTGTGATTTGCTTTTACAGAGATATACGCAGAACGACCCATCGTATGGCGATGTCGTTCAAATCAAGCAAAATGCCGGGAGAGCCGCCCATCTTGTACGTCAATTACTGGCATTCTCAAAACAACAAACTTTGAAACCAAAGGTTGTTTCTCTCACCGATATTTTGGTTGATTTATCGTCGCTTCTGAAAAGACTCGTTGGAGCTGATATAGAATTTCAGGTTATTCACGGCCGTGATATTTGGCCAGTCAAAGTTGATCATGGTCAATTCGAGCAAATTATCATGAACTTAGTTGTAAATGCCAGAGATGCCATGGAAAATGGCGGAAAGTTAATGATTAGAACTAAGAACTATTTCGCTGATAGGGAATTTAAATGCGTATACGATACAGCAAAGATTGGTGACTATGTTTTGGTTGAGGTAATTGATACTGGGTGTGGAATTGAGACAAACATAATTGAAAGTATATTTGAGCCATTTTTTTCGAAAAAACGGGCTTTGGCACACAAGTTTTCGGGTTCAGGAACGGGACTTGGTTTGTCGACTGTTTATGGTATAGTCGATCAAACTGGCGGGTTTATAAATGTTGAATCTGAAGTTGGTAAAGGTTCCAATTTCAAAATTTACCTTCCACGATATACAGGGCCAGAAAAAATTCAAACCTTAACGGCTGAGTCGGTATCAAGGGACCTAAGTGGCTCCGAAACTATACTACTCGTTGAAGACGAAGATGCTGTAAGAATGTTTTCCGCTAGAGCACTTCGTGACAAAGGATACAAGGTTTTGGAAGCATCATGCGGAGAGGAAGCAATTGAGATTTCGAAGAGTGAAAAATTTACCTTACTCATAACGGATGTTGTGATGCCTAAAATTGATGGCCCAACTTTAAGCAAAATACTTAATGAGTCGATCAAGGACTTGAAAACAATATTTATTTCAGGATATACGGAAGATTCGTTTAGGCAGGATGTGGGTAGTAATTCAAATATTCATTTCCTGCAGAAGCCATTTACTTTGAAAAATTTAATTAGCAAGGTGAGGGAGGTAGTAACCAGTGCTGAGTAAGGTATTCAAAGAGATGCAAGGTGGTATAAGATTTTTTGTATATCTCACGCCCGGCGCTAAGAATGAAGCAATGACGGCGATTGTAAATACAGAAGATCGTGGCTTTGCCATTAAAATCTCTGTGCAGGAGCGTCCTATTGATAACAAGGCCAATCGCTCTATGATAGAATTCATTGCCTCTTCGTTTAGAGTTTCAAAAACTAGCGTTATTGTTGAGCACGGCGCACGATCACGATTAAAACAGATTTTTGTATCTGGTTGCTCAATTGAAAATATTCCAGTCGATGCATTACGTATATTAAACGATTTGCTGGTTAAATCCACCACATGAAATAATGAATACCACCACGTTGTTTAAAGGCGGGAATAAAATACGTTGTTTGATGATGCGGACAAAGTCAATTGAAGTAAGCTGTTGTACTTTTTGTCCTAAAATTCAAAGAGTTATTCATGATGTACATTTGTTTAAGGCCACACCTAATATTTAACATATTAGCGTATTTGCACGTAGGGCAGGCGCTGTTAAATTTGCCGGAGTTTTTCGTAGCTGGTGCGACAGCGAAAATTGTAGAAAATTGGCCGGAATCCAGCGTAGCATAGCAATTAGATTTTTTCTATGCCATATTTTGGAACCCATTCCAGGATTTCACGCTGTAAAGGTTGGGAGAAAATGATACACACATTTTACACCTCCAGCGCACGTAGTTTCACGCGATAACCACTTTTGCGTTTTTTGAACTCATCCACCGTACCACAAGTGAGAAATTGTAGAAGTTTGTATTTGGAGATTTTCCGCTTGTATCTGCGAATTACAGTTTTAGGAGCAACAATTTTTGCAGTGGGTTGCTCTTCAAAAGGCTCTAAATACGCTACGAATAGCTTTTTAACTCTCAATTCCGGATTTTTCATTTGATGTTTGAAAAATATAGCTGTAACAATCTCCGCCATTGTCGCTACAGGTCTACACATTTGCAACCTAAGCAACTCTGTATTTCCAGATAAAATGAACTCCTGATATCTATCTATGACAGAAAATAAGAATTCGGCATACTCAAAAAACATTTTCTTTTTCATCACAAACATATTGAATGGAATCCACAACATAGATTCAAACAGGTATTCCTTGGCTGCTTCCATATACTGTGGAAAATCTTTTTTTATCAAATCATAAATCCATTCAGGATCTCCAGGCCTACAAGATGCCTCTGCAAAAAAATCTTCGACCGTGATCGCATTATTGATTACAAGACAAATCATTGTTTCACGCGGGATAATAAGATCATAATGACATGCAATTTTATCTACGTCTCGGAACTTTGTCATGTTCTCGAAAAAATTGTCAATTACCCCAAATCTCGGTGCACGCGCAGAACGCCAAGACATATCATCTCTCGACATAGAATACGACTGATTCGCAATAAAAAATCTGCGGTAATGCGATAAGCCTATATAATCAGGATCTCCAAGTTTATCGTAATTTTTCCATGCCCAATAAGTTGCCGTTATTTCATTATAAGAACGATTCTTTGTTGATATATTATCGCCAGTGTCGTCGCCAATGAGATTTTCTAACATCCAATTCACATCGGCCTCAGTATTGATTCCATCTTTGTGTTTTTCAAGTGCAATCGCACGTCCCAAATGGATTGGAACAAAGCACCCTCCGGACACGAGCTGATCTGGCTTATGATAAGCGACAAGCACCTTTACAGATGGGCGTCTACTTGTTGCGGTAGTTTTTTTCAATTTCACTTCATTCCTCATTTAAAAATAATTCGAGATTTCAACTTCTTCCCTGTGATCTGCGCAAATACCACCACAACCACTGATGCTCTCCGTTCCGGATGCCCCACTATACAAAAAGAATCCGCCACCGTAAAGAAGTATTTTACTGGCAAATGGATCCACTTCGTTATACAGGCAACTTGTTGACATTGAACCAAACTTTTTCATTTTAAAACCTCCTGTTGTTTTCCCACATCCAAGCATCGGTTATGATTTTTTCAATGCCATACTCTGGAAACCATTCAAGGATTTCATGAGCCTTTTTGTTTGCCGCAAATAGCCGTGTCGAATCGCCAGGACGCCGCACCGTAAAAACAACAGGGCATTTCTTTCCAGTGACTTTTTCCGCTATCACAATAATCTCCTTCACACTTTTTCCAATTCCGGTTCCAAGATTGAGAACCCCAGAAAAATCCTCTAACTTTTCCAAGGCGAGTCTGTGCGCATTCGCTAAATCCATAACATGTACATAATCGCGAATGCATGTACCATCAGGTGTATCGTAATCAGTTCCAAAAATATTTATTGGATTACCATTTGTAATCGAACAACATACGAGTGGAATTAGATGTGTTTCTGGCATGTGGCTTTCACGGATATTCCAACCGGCGCCAGCCGCATTGAAATACCTGAGCGCTACCCAGCGTAATCCATATGCATTCTCATAATCAGAAAGAATTTTCTCAATCATCAATTTACTCTGTCCATATGGATTAATCGGATTTTGCGGATGCTCCTCATCAATTGGAGTATAAATTGGTTCACCGTATGTTGCACATGTGGATGAAAATACGATATTTTTCACACCCACTATACGCATGACTTCCAACAAATTCAATGTCCCGACAACGTTGTTACGATAGTATTTGGCAGGATGCTCTACAGACTCGCCAACATATGCAAATGCCGCAAAATGAATCACAGCGTCAAATGTATATTTTGCAAACAACTCACCGAGTGCATTGGCATCAATTAGGTCGACGTGTTCCAGTGGAACATCGGTTGGTATCGCCTCTGCATGCCCATAAATGAGGTTGTCAGCAACAACCACATTATAACCGTTTTCACACAGATGCCACACAGTGTGACTACCAATATAACCAGCCCCACCAAAAACCAATATATTTTTCACTGCCCGATTCCTTCATAGTAAAACCCTGCCGCCGCAGCTACTGAAGCATTAATCACATTACGCATGTCAATGATATTTTTGCGTCGCATATTCAACTTTTCTAGTGGAATACTACCAAAATCTGCCCATTCAGTCAAAATTACCAAAACGTCTGCCCCGTCTGCTGCTTCTACAGCACTGGCAGCATATTTAATTGATTTTCCCAAAACCATATGTGCAGTTTTCATCGCCTTCGGATCGAATGCGAAAATATTTGCATTTTTGCTGACCAGCTCTTCGATAATCTGAATTGCCGGTGATTCTCGAACATCGTCAGTCCCTCCCTTAAAGGCGAGTCCCCAAATGGCTATTTTGGGATTTGCAATGCCTTTAACAGACGTTAGTATGCGCATTGCTATCTTGGACTTACGAGTGTCATTGCCAACAATTGCTGATTCAACAAGTGACAAATTCGCCCCAACACTCCGTGCCATACATGCCAATGCATTCGTATCTTTAGGCAAACACGAACCTCCATATCCAGGACCAGGATTCAAAAACTTGCTTCCAATGCGTGAATCCAAGCCCATTCCCATTGCAACCTCACGCACATTTGCTCCTGCCTTCTCGCAAAAATCGGCAATTTCATTTATGTAGTGGATTTTAATGGCCAAAAAAGCGTTGCTCGCATATTTTATCAATTCTGCACTGCGACGTTCAACGTATAAAATGTTCGGACGCTCAGGATAAACCCGGTAAAGCTCTTCAACAACTTTTTTCGCTTTTTGTGAATCAGTGCCGATGACAACTCTGTCGTTGTGAAAAAAATCATGAACTGCAAATCCTTCCCGCAGAAATTCTGGCATTGAGATCACATCAAAATCAGCAGAAGGATTTTTGGATTTTATAATCTCCGCAACTTTGTCGCCAGTACCGACCGGAACGGTGCTCTTGTTCGCAATTACGGCATATCTTGAAAGGTGTGGAGCCAATTCTTCAGCTGCGGCATAGACGTATTTCATATCCGCTTCTTTCGTTATTGGATGTGGTGGCGTACCGACAGCAATAATGATGAAATCCGCATTTGCAACCGCATGCATTTCGGTGGTGAAACTCAGACGACCGTTAGCACGATTTTTGTTAAAAAGTTCTTCCAAACTTTCCTCGAATAAAGTGATTTTACCCGCATTTAAGTCAGCAATCTTCTCGGCAACTTTATCGATACAAACAACCTCATGCCCAAGCTCAGAGAAACCAACTCCTGTCGGCAATCCTACATATCCAGTTCCTATAATCGCAATTTTCATTTTTTAACCACAACTTTTCTAAAATACTCAATTGTTTTGTCCAATCCCTCCTCCAATGTAACTTGTGGTTCCCAGCCGAGAACTGTTTTGGCAAGCGTTATGTTCGGACACCGCTGTGTTGGATCGTCACTCGGTAATGGACGTTGCACAAATTTTGAACTACCTCCAACTTTTCTTAAAACTTTATCGGCTAATTCACGCACAGTAAACTCTCCTGGATTACCGATATTCACTGGCCCTGTAAAATCTACTGGACTATTCATCATACGAACTATAACCTCTATCAAATCGTCGACATAACAAAAACTGCGAGTCTGAGAACCGTCACCGTAAATTGTGATATCATCCCCCATCAGGGCTTGGACTATGAAGTTTGAAACAACACGCCCATCATCTGGATTCATCTTCGGGCCATATGTATTAAATATACGAACAACCTTGATGTCAACGTTTTCGTGCCTATTATAATCAAAAAACAGCGATTCTGCACAACGTTTTCCTTCATCGTAGCAGGCGCGAATTCCAATTGTGTTTACATTACCACGATATACCTCACGCTGCGGATGCTCGAGTGGTTCGCCATAAACCTCGCTTGTACTAGCCTGTAAAACGCGTGCTCCGTGTTTTTTTGCTAATTCCAGCATATTTAACGAACCGAGAACACAAGTTTTTGTGGTCGTGATAGAATGTTTTCCCTGATATGCAGGAGGACTAGCAGGACAAGCAAAATTGTAAATTTCATCAATTGGTTCATCAATTTCCAATGTGTTAATGATATCATGATATACGAACTTAAAATTTGAATTGTTCGCAATTTCGGCTACATTTTCGTTTTTTCCTGTGTAATTGTTATCCACACAAATAACGCGATTTCCGTCATTTACGAGACGAATACAAAGATTACTGCCTAAAAACCCAGTACCACCAGTGACAAGTATTATTTTCAATGCTATCTACCTTCCTTAATCTTCTTGAACACCTCAAAAGCGCGCTCAGCCGCTTCGTCCATATCATAATACTTGTAATCACCGAGTCGTCCAAAAAAATACACATTTGGTAATCTTTTTGCAAGATCAATATATTTCTCACAAAGCGCAATGTTGTCGTTATTTGCAATAGGATATATACGATCGTTTTTGCCAATACTAAAATCAATTGGATATTCACACGAAACAATCGTCTTATCCGACCAATCTGCCAAAAAATGTTTGTATTCCGTCATACGTGTAAAGTCATAGTTTGTCGGATAGTTATTAACCGACGCTACCGCTTGGAATTTTTCTTGATTGAATGTCAGAAAATCAAAAACAACACTGCGATACGGAAGAACACCGAATGTGTAATCAAAAAATTCATCTACGCTGCCAGTCCAGAATAGTCGTTCGTATTTCATTGCTTTGTCAAATGGAGTTTTCAGCTCAACCTTGATGTCCGGATGCTCGAGCATTTTGCGGAACATTTCAGTATAAGTATTAAGCGGAATGCCTTGATACTTGTCTTGAAAATAGCGGTCATCACGACTTATGTAAATTGGAACACGACCGAAAACTGACGAATCGATTTCATTTGGCGACAGGCCCAACTGTTTTATTGTGTATTCCAAAAAGATTTTTTCGTAGATGTATTGCGCCAAAAATTCTAAATCCTTGTCATTTACTTTGCGTAGTTCCAGGATTGACACTTTCTTGTTAAATCCGATTTTATCTAGTAACTTATTTTCAATCTTGTCCGCCAACACGCGTGGAAACACCATACGGAGTGAATTTAGATTAAATGGAATTGGAACGAATTGACCATCAACAAACCCATGAACTTTATGCTGATATGGGCGCCATTTTGTAAAACGTGAAATAAAATCCCAAACTTCTTTGTTATTTGTGTGGAATATGTGAGGACCATATTTATGAACCACAATGCCAGTGACATCGTCACGATAATCATACGAATTACCACCAATATGGTTTCTTGAATCAATAACAACAACTGACTCATCCAATTCCTCCACGATCTTACGTGCAACTACAGAGCCGGAAAGTCCTGCTCCAACAACGAGATTTTTAACTGCTGCCATGATCAATCACCACAAAATCAAAATAATAATCCACTACTTCACTCCCGTGGAGCCAAAGCCTCCACTTCCACGATTTGTTTTCGACAACTCAACAGACTCCACCCAATCTACACAAACAAATGGAACAACTATGAGTTGTGCCATCCTCATTTCATCTTCCACCGTAAAATGTTTATCTGAGTGATTTATCAGGACCATTCTCAACTCTCCCCTGTAATCGCTGTCGATGATTCCAGGAGAATTTAATAACGTGATTCCGTTTTTTACCGCTAAGCCAGACCTTGGGCACATCATTCCGAAAAAATTCTCTGGTATTTCAACTGCTATTCCCGTCGAAACGACGGCAATACCTCCAGGAGAGATTACTATCTCGTGATCTATACATGCCCTGATATCCGCTCCCGCACTATCTTTTGATCCGTAAGTTGGAACAACGGCCTTTTCATTCAATTTTTTGAAACTTATCTTCACTCGTGTACACCGCAAATTGCTGAAACTATCTCTTTATCTACTGACAATGCACCTATGTTTCCAATATAAAACTTCAAAATATCGTAACTCTTATCGATTTTCATAATACTTCTTATTAGCTCCTTACTTTTGGACACGAAATTCATTCTTGTCGCGATTATCAGGAGTAACCAAAGCTTTTCCAAATTACAATCTTTTACTGCCATCATCATGTGCTGTGCAACCTCAAAAATATCTTTCCTATTCAATTTAAGCATATAATATGCTACTTCCCTATGTGGATTTGTCGAAATTACTCCATTTATTGCATTTAACAACTTCTTCTCATCACATTCCAACTCTGTATTTTTAAGGAAAAAATCACAAAATTTTTTCAAAACATCAATGTTTGTTGAGTTGTTTTTTTGAATTTTTTCGATAATTTTACGCTTTTTTTCTTGATCTTGTTCCAATTCAAAATCCATAAGATTAAGTGATATAAAATATTCATCTACGAAATTCCGTGGTAATCCATATTTAAACTTTGCTGGGTTAAAGTCAAAAAGCAAACCATTCACTCGCGCCAACTTTGCAACTTCCAACATTTCATCTTTTACAACATTCACATCCTCACGGTAGCTTTTACTTATTTTGGTAGCCAAATCTACTGCTTTCTTAAGTTCATTTTTCTCGATACTCTGTCTGATGGTGTTTTTCAATATGTGGATATCTACAGATGGAATCCCTGTTCTTTCGATAAACTTATCCTTAAATAAATTACGCTTCAAGGCTAAAACCATCTTTAGTAATTGCATACTTTCAACGACCTCAGTCTTTTCAAAAAGGTTTTTAAAATCACGGTCGCTTGACATTATGAGCTTCGCAATACCGAGAATGGATTTCATTTCCCCTGCGGTTTTATCTTTGCAAAAAATAGATATTAACCATGTGAAAAACGATTTTATCGAAAATAGCGCTAACCATGACGATAACACAACGAGCAATGCAACGTAAAAGCCGATGGAAAAATTCCTTTCCAAAACCTTGAATTCAATCCTGCACACTTCATTGGAATACAGTTCAAGGACGAGAAACACAAAAATTGTGCCAATTATCGCAAAAAACTTTTTCCAAAATTTCATAGAGACTTACGTTTGCGAAATTGATCTTTCGCGAGAATTTTACAACAAATGCAACATCCAATCACCAAATTTATGATACATTAACATCATGTGTATTTGAGTAATGTATTTGTTTCAATGAGTCATCTTAATTTATTCGTCAATAAAAAGGAAAAAACCGTTAGCTTGAGGAATGATAAAATTGCAGCGCAAATTAGAGAATGCTTTTCATTCGCACTTATTCGAGGTGATTTTCCACTACTACCTAATCACGAAGAAGAGTCGAAGCTACCGTGCCCAATTACGCTGACGCACGTCAATTTATCAAAAGACTTGCGGAATGCTACAATATTTTTTATGCCACTTGGTGGTACTAAAAAAATTGAATCTTTAAGGTTTTTTGAGTTACAAACTCATCATTTTAAGGAATTGATGGCAAAAAAAATGAAACTTAAGTTCATTCCCAACATAATTTTTAAATTTGACAACTCATTTGACTATTCGGACCGCATAAGCAAACTTCTCATGAAAACCCCTGAAAAACAGTAAACACATCCAGTAGAATACAAAATTCGAAAATGCAGCGTCGTTATTTTTCTTTTTCTGAGTACCGTTTCATATATTTCCCAAGCCCCCCGAAGGTCTCTCCAATTATACCAGCATCTTTTCCACCACTCTTTGTTGTTTCACTAACGGTAGAGATTGGCTTCTCGTAGCTACTTTCGGTAACAGCACGTACTATCCCGTCCTTATCAAACAAAATTACCTTAGTCTTCTGGTCAATAATTTTTGCATCCAAAAATCCTCTTTTTTCAGTTTTTTTATAAACGTAATACCAGCGATAACTACCATCATTCGCAACGACAGAGGATCTTATCGTAGGCGAGCCAAATTTATTGAAAACAGTATCAGTATTGTCTTTGCCAATAACAATTTTGCCGAAATCAGCCGCATCCACAATATAACCACGATTGATCACAACAGTCTCGCACGCAGTCAGGCAAAACAAGACGCACATAAAAGAAACAACTTTGAAATTTGCCATATCAAACAACTATAGCGCTTCCTCTTCATCATCCTGCTTCTTCGATTTCGATGCGCATGGATTTGACCTCCGTTCGACAAACTCTATGACGGCCATTGACGCCGCATCACCGTAACGAGATCCAGCCTTTATGATCCTCGTGTATCCACCCGGTCTATTTAAAAATCTCGGAGCAATGTCGTCAAATAATTTCTTCACAACTTTCTCACTTTGCAATCTCGCAATGGATATCCTTCTTGCAGCCAACGAACCACTTCTTGCCCTTGTAATTAACCTCTCCACAATCGGTCTTAATTCCTTTGCCTTCTGGATGGTCGTTCTGATTTGCTCACACTCTATGAGTGAGCAAGACATAGCTCTAAACATTGCTTTCCTATGTGAAGTTGTTCTGTTCAATCTGCGCTTGGCAAAACCGTGTCTCATACATATCCTCCAATACTAATTATACTGATCATCAAGCTTCCTGGACAATTCATCCAAATTTTCAGGAGGCCATCCTTGAACAGTCATTCCAAACATTAATCCCATACTACTCAATAAAGACTTTATCTCATTTAAAGATTTTCGCCCAAAGTTTGGTGTCTTCAGCATATCAGCCTCAGTCCGTTGAATTAAATCACCTATATAAAATACATTCTCATTTTTCAAACAATTTGCAGATCTAACGGAGAGCTCGAGCTCATCAACTTTCTTCAAAAGATTTTTGTTAAACGGAAACTCCTCCGATTCCTCTTTGCAATCCTGCATTTGGTTTTCGTCAAAATTGACCAAGCATGAAAAATGATCCCTCAAAATTGCACTGGCTTGAGCTACTGCATCATCTGGTCTAATTGCCCCATCTGTCACAATCTTCAGTATCAGTTTATCGTAATCAGTCCTTTGCCCTACCCTATTTTGTTCAACTTTGAAATCAACTAGTTTTATCGGACTAAATATGGAATCTATTACTATATTTCCAATCACATTGCCCTGCCCTGTTTGCTTTGCGGCCGGAACATACCCTTTTCCACAATCAATCGTCAACTCCATATTTAGTGTTCCACCAACCTCAAGATTGCAAATAACATGATCTGGATCTAGTATTTCAATTTCACTGGAACATTCTATATCTTTCGCACACACAACTTTTGGGCCACTAGCAGACAACTTAACCTTTCTCGGTCTATCAGAATGTAATTTCACTCTAAGAGATTTCAAATTCAAGACTATTTCAGGAACATCCTCCCTTATTCCTGATACAGCTGAAAACTCATGAGCTACACCATCGATCTTTACCGAAGTTACGGCTGAACCTGGAATAGAAGACAGCAAAACTCTCCTCAACGCATTTCCAAGCGTAGTCCCAAATCCCCTCTCTAAAGGTTCTATTACAATAATGGCCTCTCTTAACTTAGGATCAGAATACCTAACGTCAATTTTGCCTGGTCTCATCAGCACTTTCCATGTATTCACTAAAGTCACTCCAAATAAAACGCGAATATATTATCAATTTCTCCTGGCTTTTGGCGGTCTACAGCCATTATGTGGGAGTGGCGTCTCATCACTTATAGATGTGAGGACGAAGCCACTTGCCTGCAGTGATCTAATTGCCGTTTCCCTCCCAGCTCCAGGTCCTTTGACTACAACCCTCACATTTTTAACGCCATGTTCCGCTGCCTTCCTTGCTGCATCCTCAGCAGCTAATTGAGCAGCATAAGGTGTCGATTTCCTCGAACCTTTAAAACCAACGACACCACCAGATCCAGAAGCAATGGTATTACCAGCCTCATCAGATATCGTTATTATCGTATTATTGAACGTGGCATTAATATACGCAACTGCGTTCACAACGTTCTTCCTTTCCCTCTTTTTTATCCTTCCAACAACCTTTTGTGCCATAAATTTCGTACCTCAAATTATCTAGTTGCTATCTTTTTACCGGCAATCGGAATCGCCTTCCCTTTTCTCGTCCTTGCATTGGTATGAGTTCTCTGCCCTCTTACAGGTAAACCCTTCCTGTGACGGAGACCACGATAGCATCCGAGATCAGTAATTCTCTTGATGTTCATAGATATCTCACGTCTCAAATCTCCCTCTACTTTATAATCGCTATCTATTAGCTCCCTTATCTTCAAAATTTCAGCATCGGTCAAATCAAAAACCCTTTTGCTCTCAGCAATTCCGGCTTTCCTCATAATACATTCAGCATTGTACTTACCTATACCAAAAATATACGTCAAACCGACGATCACCTTCTTTTGTGTAGGGATATTAACCCCAGCAATACGAGCCACTATCTATTCTCCTATGTCCAAACCCAAACTTTTCAAAACGGAATTTCTGACACTTTTAATATCCGCACCAGCATCTATATTTTTTAATGTACCAGCCTGTGAATAAAAATCAATCAGAGGCACAGTCTCTCTGTGATATTCAGAAAGCCTCCTATTCAAAGACTCTTCGTTGTCATCAACTCTTCTGTCAAACTCCACGCTTCCACAAACATCACAAACCCCATTTTTTCTCGGATTTAGAAAAAAATTGTTGTACATCCTACCACACTTAGAACATTTATATCTACCGAGAACTCTCTTGACTATGATTTTTTGATCAACGGAAAAGTTTAAAACGTAACCTATCTCCTTACCAAACGTCATTGCAATGTCAGCAAGGACTTTTGCCTGTCCAACCGTCCTCGGAAACCCATCAAATAATACATTTTTCGACGTAACAGAATCAACTTCGTTGAGTTCATACTTTATGTAATCCAGCACAACCTCATCAGGCAATAGAGCTCCGCTATCTATTATTTCACCTATCGTACATCCACTTGATGCGATCTTTTTTAGCTTATTACGCCTCAATATCTCGCCAACTGCGATAACAATAAACCCTTTGCTTGAAGAAAGGTACTCCGCCAACGTTCCTTTTCCACTCCCTGGTACACCAAGCAAAACGCCCCATTTTCCAATTGACACATTTTCCATAAAATTACATTCCCCTCATTTTGCTTCTTTTAAATAATTTTTCATACTGTTGAGCTATCATGTGGGATTGAAATTGACCGACAGTATCAATAGATACATTAACAACAATCAAGAGGCTTGTCCCGCCGAAATAAAAAGGTAAAGAAACCTGCGATAACAAAATCTCAGGCAATATGCATATCAAACATAAATATATCGCTCCAATGAGCGTGAGTCTGGTCAAAATTACATCAATATAATCTGCCGTTAAATCTCCTGGTCTAATTCCAGGAATATAACTCCCAGATTTTTTCAAATTATCCGCTGTATCCTTTGGATTAAACATGATAGCTGTGTAGAAAAAAGCGAAAAATATTATGGCAGCAACAAAACAAAACATATACAGCGGCTGCCCGTGGCTAAAAATATGAGAAATCCGTCCTAAAACAGAATCCGGCTCGACTGTTCCAAAGCCAGCTATAGTCATCGGTAATAACAGTATGGAAGAAGCAAATATCGGCGGGATAACACCTGCATTGTTCAGCTTTAATGGAAGATGCGTCCCATGCTGTTGCGCCGGCATATTGACCATTACCTGCCGTTTTGGATATTGAATCGGAATACGCCTGTTGGCTTTTTCCATAAAAACGATAAATGCTATAACGGCTACAACCATCACGAGAAGAGCAAGCAAAGCTGTAATCGATATAGCGCCTTGTTTACCCATGGCAAATGCATTAAATAGGGCCGCCGGTAAATTTGCGACAATGCCGGAATATATTATAATCGAGGATCCGTTTCCAATTCCTCTTGAAGATATTTGCTCACCAAGCCACATTATAAACAATGTACCACCTGTCAACGATATCATCGTCGTAAATCTAAATAACAAACCTGGATCTAATACAGCGCAACCTGAGTTTCCCATCATACGTTCCAGCCCGACGGCTATCCCATACCCCTGAAGTAGTGCCAACGCCACAGTACCATACCTTGTATACTGGTTAATCTTCCTTCGACCTGGTTCCCCTTCTTTTTTTAAAGCCTCCAACTGCGGAGACATAGATGTTAGGAGTTGCACTATAATACTTGCAGAAATGTATGGCATGATGTTCAGTGAAAACACAGTCATACGCCCAATTGCCCCTCCAGAAAACATATCCAAAACACCAAATAACCCACCGGCATGATTCCTTGTAAACTCAGAAACCACCGCTGGATTTATGTTTGGCAACGGGATATACGTCCCAAACCTATAAACAATCAGTATAAAAACCGTGAACCATATGCGCTTCTTCAAATCTTCCGCTTTTTTGAAAGAAGAGAAGCTGAAATTTTTCGCAAGTTGTTCTATGGGAGAAGCCATGAATTGCCCTATTCTATCGTCAATGTTCCACCGGCATTTTCAAGCATCTCCTTTGCTTTGGCGCTTGCTCTTGTGACAAAAAGCTTCACCGGAAAATCTATTTTTCCATTCGCAATCAGTGATATACCATCGGCCGACTTCGACATATACCCAATTTTCATCAAAAACTCTTTGTTAATCACTCCATCTTTCTTAATGAGATCATTCTTCAAAAGATTCGCAATTTTAAAAAAATCCAATTCGTACATCTTTGCTCTGTGGATATTGACGAACCCTCGCTTTGGAAGCCTCCTATAGATCGGCGTTTGTCCACCTTCAAAACCGTTCAGGCGCACGCCAGAACGGGCAGTCTGCCCTTTGCCGCCTCTTCCTGCTGTTTTTCCAAGTCCAGAACCAATACCACGACCGAGAAGCTTCGACTTCCGCCTAGCTCCAATGTTGTCACGAATGTCATTCAACTTAAGACCGCCGCTCATACTAATTTTAACCTCACGATATAACCTTAATCATATGACGAACCTTCTCAATTAACTGCAAAATTGAGTTACTTGCAATCAATTCCCGTTCCGAGCCAATTTTTTTGAGACCAAGCGCCCTAAGGTGCAACCCTTGCTTCCTATCTCGTCTTATTGGGCTTCCAATCTGTTTCACTTTGATCTTTCCAATTTTTTCTGCCATCACTCACTCATCAATCTTGCACTGCGCCATCTTTAGCGGAAACACCCTTTTGACCAATATATCGTCTTTCGAGAATATCAGTCAATTTTTTTCCGAGTTTTGCTGCCACTTGTTTTGGGGGAAGAATTCCGCGCAGGGCATCAAATGTCGCCCGCACCATATTGTGATAATTTCCAGAACCAACCGATTTACTCACTATGTCCTGTACACCCAACGCTTCAAATACTGCTCTCATCGGCCCACCGGCAATGACACCAGTACCTGCTGGAGCGGTTCTCAGAAAAACAAGGCCAGCTCCAACTCGGGCAGAAACATCATGACGAATTGTTCTCCCTTCTCTCAGTGAAACTCTCATCATAGACCTCTTTGCTTTTTCCCCTGCTTTTTTCACAGCATCGGGAACTTCTCTCGCTTTTGCGGATGCGTATCCAACTCTTCCTTTACCATCACCAACAACAACCAAGGCTGAAAAACGCATGTTCTTCCCACCTTTAACAACCTTGGTGACTCTCCTGACACTAACCAATTTTTCAATCAGTTGTTCTTGAGTGTCACCATCTCGCCCCTTATTTTCATTCGCTTTTGCCATTCTTATACCTTAAAAATCTAGCCCATTTTCTCTCGCGCTATCAGCGAGAATCTTCACTCTTCCATGATATAGAAAACCGGATCTATCAAAAACAACTGTTGATATGCCCCTCTTCTTGGCCATGAGCGCAATCTCTTTCCCCACATGCGCTGCAGCTGCTTTGTTTCCTCCATTTTTTATCGCACCTCTAACGTTCTTCGATAACGTGGAAACGCTCATAACCGTACTATTTCCTGACTCATCTAGTATCTGTGCATAAATGTGGTTATTAGATCTGTGAACCAACAATCTACACCGCCCTTTGGACATATTAACAAGTTTGAAACGCTGTCTTGATTTGCGAATTTGACGCAATTGAACTGGTGTTTTCATTTTACTTTTTCTTCCCCTCTTTTCTATACACGAACTCGCCAGCCCTTACAACTCCCTTCCCTTTATATGGCTCAGGTTTCCTGTAGCTCCTCAAAAAAACAGCCACCTCTCCTACTTGTTTTTTACACGGCCCACTAACAGTAATTGACGTTGGTTTCGAACACACAATGGTGATACCTTCTGGAATCTCAAACTCTATATCATGACTAAAACCAAGTTGCATAACCAATTTACTACCATTAACCGACGCTTTGTATCCAACACCAACCATTTCTAATTCTACCTTAAATCCCTTGTCAAAACCTTCGATTATGTTACTTACGTTCCTTTGTGACGTTCCCCACATTGAACGGGTCAGTCTCTCTTGATTCAAAGGCGTGAACAATATCCCATCATTCGATGCTTCCACTTTTATACAACGTGGCACATCATAAATCCTTTCGAGGGCTCCTTTTTTTATCGTTAGAGTATTTTCCACACATGTAACAACAACACCAACCGGAACAACGACTCTGTGCTTACCGACGCGCGACATATCACTTTCTCCCTAGAAAACAGAACATAGAACCTCACCACCAAGTGATTGCCTTCTGGCCTCTGTATCAGACATAACTCCCTTATTCGTAGAAACTATATTAATTCCAAGGCCGTTCTTAATCAAAGAAAGATCTTTAATTGAAGAATAAACCCTTCTACCAGGCTTGGACACCATACTAATCTCAGCTATAACTGGCTGGCCTTCGAAGTATTTGAGCTCTATTTTAAGGATTTTATGCCCAGTCTTCTCACCATTAGCAACGGAATATCCCCTTATATATCCCTCGTTTAAAAGAACTTTCACTACCGCTTCTCTATGCTTAGACATCGGAGAATCTACAACCTTTTTGTTCGCCATCTGCGCGTTCCTAATTCTTGTAATTAAATCACTAATTGGATCTACAATACTCATACTTACCTACCAACTTGCTTTTATTACGCCGGGGAGAAACCCAGCTGATGCGAGTTCTCTCAGTGCTATTCTCGACATCCCAAACTTTCTGTAAAATCCCCTTGGTCTTCCTGTAAGTACGCATCTATTCCGCACCCTAACACAAGAGGAATTCCTCGGCATTTCAGCCAACCTATGAACCATGGCTATCCTATCTTCAAATTTCGTTTCCTTGTTCATTATAGCCTTCTTCAGCGACAACCTAGTTGTTTTCCTGTTTTCAACCATTCTTTTTCTTCTACCATTGTTTTCCACTGAACTCTTTTTTGCCATATCAATCCCTTAATCTAACTTGTAAACGGAAACTTAAACGCTTTGAGCAAAGCTAACGCAGTTGCGTCATCCCGCGCTGTTGTACATATCGTAATGTCAAAACCCCTCACCTTATCAAGCTTGTCATAATTAATCTCCGGAAAAACAATTTGCTCTTTTATCCCCATTGAAAAATTGCCTTGACCGTCGAAGCTTCTGCTAGATATTCCTCTAAAATCCCTAACCTTTGGGAGCGCTATGTATATTAATCTATCTATGAATTCGTACATTTTATCCTTACGCAATGTAACCTTCACACCAAGTTTTACTCCTTCACGCAATTTAAATCCAGCAATTGACTTCTTCGCTGTTGTAATGACAGGCCTTTGCCCTGCAATGGCCATTAATTCGTCAAGAATAGTTTTGATAACCTTTCCGTCCTGTACAGCTTCAGATGACGTACAATTAAGGACAATCTTGTCCAACCTTGGAAGCATAAAATCATTCCGAATACCAAGCTCGTTTTTCAAAGCTGGCCTTATTTCCGAAAAATATTTACTTTTTGAATAACTCATACCACTCTTTACCTACAAAACGGCTCCAGACTTTTTAAAATAGCGGACCTTTTTCCCATTGTCATCCATCTTGTAACCAACCTTTGCCGGCCCATCGGTTGACGGATCAACCAATGATACATTGGAAATCGCAATCGGCAACTCTTTTGTGAACGATCCTTGCGGATGTTTATAATCAGGCTTAACGTTTCTGACAACTACTCTAACATTTTCGACAATCACCTTAGCTTCGTCAAGAAAAACACGCTTTACCACGCCTTTCTTCCCCTTATCCTTACCTGTAACGACCTGAACCCTGTCCCCTTTCTTAATCTTAAACTTCGGTTGCATCATGCTATATAACCTCCGGCGCTAACGAGATAATTTTCATATAACCAGCTCCTCTTAATTCTCTGGTAACAGGTCCAAATATTCGACTTCCTATTGGCTCCCCTTGCTTATCGATTAAAACAACAGCGTTCCTATCAAACGATATCTGCATCCCGTCCGCTCTTCTTACCGGATGCTTGGTCCTCACTATCACTGCCTTGTGGATATCCCCCTTTTTAACTTTTCCTCGAGGAATCGCATCCTTTATTGTAACAACTATAACGTCCCCAACTCCTGCATATCTTCTCTTGGAACCGCCAAGAACCTTAATGCACAAAACTTCCTTCGCACCTGAATTATCAGCAACACTCATCCTAGATTCTGCCTGAATCATTTACGCTCCCTCCTTCACATTCGTACAAATTTCCCATTTCTTAGTCTTTGAAATAGGTTTTGATTCTATAATTTTCACCGAATCACCAACTTTGCACCCGTTGCATTCATCATGAACAGCATACTTCTTGTGAAGCTTAACGTATTTCTTATATATTGGATGCATTACACGTTTTTCAACCTTTACGTGTACAGTCTTATCACATTTACTGCTCACAACTACACCATGTAATACTCTGCGCGGCATATCCTATCTCCTACGTCCTATCTTTCAACTGCGTTAAACGAGTTTTTACTCTAGCTATATTTCTCTTACACTGCTTAATGGTGTGTGTTTTCAGATCTTGAGTCGTTTTTTGCAACATTCTCAAATTCATGTATTCTCTCTTAAAATCCACACACATGCGACAAAGCTCATCAGAATCCTTCTTCAATAAGTCAACAAACTTCATAACACACCATATTTCTCATCACGATTTAAACAACTCCACAAAAGCACCAGCCATAATTCATCAAACAATACGTTTAACAAATTTCGTGTGAATCGGCAACTTAGCAGCAGCCAACTCGAAAGCATTTTTTGCAACTTCTTCAGAAACGCCATCCAATTCAAACATTACCCGCCCAGGTCTAACTCTACAAGCCCAATACTCCGGCGATCCTTTTCCACTACCCATGCGAACTTCCGCAGGTTTTTTAGATATCGGAATATCAGGAAAAATTCTAATCCACATACGCCCAGCTCTTTTTATACTGCGAGAAATAGCCCTTCGAGCTGCCTCTATTTGCCTAGCTGTTATCCTTGCTGGTTCAACCGCCTTCAAACCGAAATTTCCGAAACTCACCTCAATTCCAGCTGAAGCATGCCCCTTTATTCTACCCTTAAACGCTTTCCTGAATTTCGTCTTTTTAGGAAATAACATAGTTCACAACTCCAACATTAAACTTTCTTATCCCTAGACAGAACGTCTCCAACTTCGTAGTCCCCCTTATATACCCAAACCTTAATTCCGCATGTGCCGTATGTAGTCTTCGCCACCCCTATGTTGAAATCAACATCAGAACGCAATGTGTGAAGTGGCACTCTCCCTTCTCTATACCATTCCGTCCTCGCGATCTCCGCTCCATTCAACCTACCAGAAACATTCACCCTTATTCCTAGAGCGCCAAGTTTCATTGCCGATTGCATCGCTTTCTTCATGGCACGTCTATACGAAACTCGCTTTTCTATCTGAAGAGCAATACCTTCTGCGATCAGATAAGCATCGAGCTCCGGTTTCCTAACACCAACTATATTGACAGCAACATCAATACCTGCAATTTTAGACAACTTAGACTTAAGCTTTTCAAGATCTGCCCCACCTTTTCCGATTAGCATACCTGGCCTTGAGGTATAAATTTCAACACACGCCATCTTCGCGGGTCTTTCAATCACCACCTTTGCCACACCAGCTGACTTGTATTTTTTTTGAATATACCTTCTAATTTCTATGTCTTTGAATAACAATTCCGAATAACTCTTACCGGAAAACCATCTCGATTCCCAGGTTCTAAGTATTCCCAATCTTAATCCAGCTGGATTTACCTTTTGTCCCATATCTCCACTCAAACCTCTTCTGACACAACGATGGTGAGGTTACTAAACGGCTTCGTTATAGCGCCTCCCCTACCTCTGCCTCTTGGATGAAACCTTCGCAACTTAATGCTGTATCCAACATACGCTTCCTTAACAACCAATAAATCAGAATTCAAACCATTATTGTTTTCTGCATTAGCAACTGCGGAAGCCAACGTTTTTCTAACATCGTCCGCTATTCTTTTTTTCGAATATATCAATACATCCAATGCCTTTTTTGCCTTCATCCCCCTAATCATAGCAGCAACAAGATTGAGTTTTCTCGGACTGACCCTAATCTTTTTTAAGACAGCTTTAACAGTACCAACGCTCATACCTATTTCTTCACTTTCTTGTCAGCGCCATGACCGTAATACGTCCGCGTCGGAGCAAATTCCCCGAATTTGTGTCCGACCATATTCTCCGAAACAGACACTGGTATGAACTTCTTACCATTGTGAACACCAAACGTCACGCCAACAAATTGTGGAAGAATAGTCGAACGCCTGGACCAAATTTTAATGACATCAGAACGCCCAGAGGACTTTACCGCCTCCGCCTTCTTTAAAAGAAATCGATCGAAAAAAGGCCCCTTCCAAATTGATCTCGGCATTTAACTCTCCTTACTTACGCCCAGATATTATATACCGAGTTGTACGCTTATTTCTACGAGTTTTTTTGCCTTTTGTGGAAATTCCCCATGGAGTAACCGGATGTCTTCCACCAGAAGTCTTTCCTTCACCCCCACCATGTGGGTGATCTATTGGATTCATCGCAACTCCCCTCACGCACGGCCTTTTTCCCAACCATCTATTTCTCCCTGCTTTTCCGTAGCTCCTATTCTGATGATCTGGATTTGAAACAGCGCCAATTGTCGCAGAACACATACTACTCACAAGTCTCTGCTCCCCAGAAGGCAATCTCAAAATAACGTACACCCCATCGCGTCCAACTATTTGAACTGAAGATCCAGCAGCTCTCGCTAATTGCGCACCTTTGCCAACTTTCAGTTCTACATTATGCACGACCGTTCCAATCGGAATATTTTTCAGTAACATAGCGTTACCTGGCTTGATGTCTGCCTTATCGGATGCAACGATCGAATCTCCAACTTTCAATTTTAGTGGAGCTATAACATACCTGCGCTCACCATCAGTATATTTAACCAATGCGATAAACGAGCTCCTATTCGGATCATATTCAACTCTTTCCACAATCGCTTCGACATTTTTTTTATCACGCAAATAATCAACCACCCTGTAACGCTGCTTGTGCCCACCTCCCCTATTCCAAACCGTAATATGTCCATGATTATTCCGACCAGCTCTGTTTATCTTAGCCTTTGTTAATTTTTTGAACGGCTTCCCTTTCCATAGCTCCGATCGATCAATGTTGACAAGCTGCCTTTGAGAAGGAGTAACCGCTTTGTAGTGTTTCAAACCCATTTTATACTCCTGTACCCAGTTCTATTTTATTTCCTAGCTCTAATTTCACGACGGCCTTCTTCAAATCAGCTCTTCGTCCCCGATGACCCCTAAAAACTTTACGCTTACCTTTATTGAGAATCGTATTGACGGAAACAACCTTTACATCAAAAATTCCCTCGATTGCTTTTTTTATCTCTGGCTTAGTAGCGTGCTTATCAACGGCAAAAACGTAGGCGTTCGCCTTTTCAAGTACCATCGTCGATTTTTCGGTCATAACTGGATACCGTACAACGTCATAATCTTTGGACATTGCCTTTACTTTGTTCTTCATTAAACCAACCGCCCTTCCAACGCCTTCATGGCATCAACCGAAACAACTACAACGTCTTTTCTCATTATATCGTAAACATTCGCACCAATTTGCGGAATGAAATCAAAACCAACAATATTCGACATAGCACATAAAACATTATCATTATGCCCGACATCAATAAACAGCGCTGACTTCACATTTTGAAAACGTGACTTGAAATCCCTAGTTTTTACCTTTTGTTCGTAATTTAGCGAATCAACAACAACAAGGTTTCCGTCGCGGGCTTTGGCAGAAAGTGCCATTTTCAGCCCTAATTTACGGACCTTTTTTTGCAAAGCAAACCCATGACCTCTAAAAACTGGACCAAAAATAACTCCGCCCCCTCTGAATTGTACGGCTTTCCTAGAACCGTGGCGAGCTCCGCCAGAACCCTTTTGACGCACAAACTTCCGCGTTGTACCGTGTACATCTGATTTCCCCTTCACCGTATGAGTTCCTGCTCTCCTTTTTGCCAATTGCCACAGCGTAACTCTCGACAGGATATCTCTCCTCGGCTGAACATCAAAGACAAAATCGGAAAAATCCACTTCACCCGATACCTCGTTTTTACAATCTAATATCTGAAATTTCATGACAAAACCACAATCCTAATTAGTTTTCTTTTTTATCGCATCACGAATGTAAACAACACCCGATCTATAGCCGGGCACCGCACCATGAATCAAAATCACACCCTTCTCTTTGTCAACAGAGTGAATTTTTAAATTTAAAACTGTTACTCTCTCGTTTCCCATATGTCCCGCCATCCTTTTTCCTTTGAAAACACGACCAGGAAGCGTTCTGTTACCGGTAGACCCATGGCACCTGTGTGTAATTGAAACTCCATGCGTAGCCCTTAATCCTCCAAAACCGTGTCTCTTCATTCCACCAGCAAATCCCTTGCCCTTAGTTATACCAGTAACATCAATAAACTGGCCACTTTCGAAATAACTTGCATCGAAAACATCTCCAACATTGTATTTTGTTGAATCCTCGACCCTAAATTCTTTCAAGAACCTAAAAAGCTTCGAATTCAATTTCTTAAAAGAGCCGAGCTGCGGCTTTTTGATGTGTTTCTCTGAACATTCTTCAGCTCCAAGTTGAACCGCATCATATCCATCTTTTCCCTTTGTTTTCAACGAGACAACCGAACATTGATTTACCTTGATAACAGTAACAGGAATTTGCACACCACTGTCTGCAAACACCTGAGTCATTCCAATTTTTTCAGCTATCAAACCAACTCTCATAGATAAACCTATAACTTAATCTCAACGTCGACACCTGCTGCCAACTCCAATTTCATCAATGCATCAACGGTTTGCGGCAACCAATTTTTGATATCTATCAACCTTCTGTGAGTCCTCATCTCAAATTGCTCCCGAGACTCCTTATCGATGTGAGGCGAGCGATTAACTGTAAATCTTTCTATACTCGTAGGGAGAGGAATTGGTCCTACAACCTCTGCTCCAGTCCTTTTTGCCGCACCAACAATTTCTCTCACGGACCTATCTAATAACCTGTGATCGTAGGCTTTTAATCTAATTCGAATACTTCGGTTATCCATCCTGAGCAATTCCTTCTATTTTATTATTTTAGAGACAACACCGGCCCCAACCGTTCTCCCACCTTCACGAATAGCGAACCTGAGATTTTCCTCCATAGCAATCGGCGAAATGAGTTCAACCTTGATTTTTACGTTATCTCCCGGCATCACCATCTCAACACCACTTGGCAGTGAAACAGTTCCAGTTACATCAGTCGTTCTGAAATAAAATTGCGGTCTATAATTTGCAAAAAACGGAGTATGGCGCCCTCCCTCCTCTTTCGTCAAAACATAAACTTCAGCCTCAAATTCTGTGTGCGGTGTTATAGATCCGGGAGCCGCTAAAACTTGGCCTCTCTCGACTTCCTCTCTCTTCGTCCCCCTCAAAAGAGCGCCTATATTATCACCCGCTTCTCCTTGATCGAGAAGTTTTCTAAACATCTCAACACCTGTTACAGTCGTTTTTTTTGTCGGATTAATTCCAAAAATTTACACTTCTTCACCGACTTTAATCATACCTCTCTCGACACGCCCAGTCACAACGGTTCCTCTACCAGAAATTGAAAAAACATCCTCGATCGGCAACAAAAATGGTTTGTCAATAGCTCTCTTCGGCTGTGGAATGTAACTATCAATTACCTCCATCAGCTTCATAATTGAATCTTCGCCTAGTGCCTTATCTCCATTTTCAAGCACCGCAAGAGCTGAACCACGGACAATTGGAGTATCATCACCAGGAAAATTATACGAATTCAATAAATCCTTCACCTCCATCTCAACAAGATCAACCAAGTCTGGATCATCCACCAAATCCATTTTATTCAGATAAACAACTAAGGCTGGAACACCAACTTGACGCGCCAACAGTACGTGCTCCCTCGTTTGTGGCTTTGGGCCATCTGCTGCAGAAACAACAAGAATCGCTCCATCCATTTGAGCAGCACCGGTAATCATATTTTTTACATAGTCAGCATGCCCCGGACAGTCGACGTGCGCATAATGTCTTTGATCAGTTTCGTATTCGACGTGAGCCGTTGAAATAGTTATACCTCTCGCTTTTTCTTCTGGAGCACCATCTATCTGATCGTACGCTCTAAATTCTGCTTTTCCTAATTTCGACAATACACTCGTGATCGCAGCTGTTAATGTAGTTTTACCGTGATCAACGTGTCCTATCGTCCCAATGTTACAATGAGGTTTAGATCTTTCAAACTTTTCCTTCGCCATTTTCTCTCCATTATTTTCGATAAATCAACAACACATTCGCCATTCTACGACATTTTATTTCTAATTTCATCAGCTATTTGCTGTGGAACTTGAGCATAATGATCAAAAACCATAGAAAACTGCGCTCTACCTTGACTCATGGACCGTAATATGTTGACGTAGCCGAACATATTCGCTAAGGGAACCAGTGCTGAAATTTCTCTGGCATTCCCTCTTTGATCCATTCCAGAAATCTGCCCCCTTCTACTATTCAAATCTCCTATGATATCCCCCATATACTCTTCAGGAGTCACAACATCCACCTTCATAACTGGTTCAAGTAATCTAGGAGCGCACCTTGCAATTCCCTCCCTAAATGCTGCTCTCGCAGCAATTTCAAAGGCTAAAACACTAGAATCAACATCATGATACGCACCATCAATTAACGTCGCTTTGAAATCAATCATTGGGAATCCAGCAATAACTCCAACATCCATGGCTGATTGCAGCCCTTTGAGTACACCTGGAATATACTCCTTCGGGACAACCCCGCCAACAATTTTATTGTCAAAAATAAAACCAGAGCCTGGCTCCAAAGGTTCGAAGATTATCTTTACCCTTGCAAACTGTCCAGCTCCTCCGGATTGCTTCTTGTGTGTATAGTCTATTTCATTTTGTCTCGTAATCGTTTCCCTGTACGCAACTTGAGGAGCGCCGATTTTTGCATCGACTTTGTATTCTCTCTTTAATATATCTACCTTAATTTCAAGGTGCAGCTCTCCCATACCCTTTATAATTGTCTGACCACTTTCTTGATCCGACGCAACTTTAAATGACGGATCCTCTGATGCCATTTTTGAAAGTGCCAATCCCATTTTCTCCTGATCGGCTTTTGTATTTGGCTCTATGGCAATTTCGATAACTGGCTCCGGAAATTCCATTTTTTCCAAAACAACCGGATGTGTTTGCGAACACAGCGTTTCTCCTGTAGTTGTGTACTTCAATCCGCATAAAGCAACGATGTCACCAGCTACTGCTTGTTTGATATCTTCTCTGTTATTGGCATGCATCAACAACATACGTCCTATTCTCTCAGTTTTATCTTTCACGGAATTTATGACAGACGTACCAGCGTCAAGAACACCCGAATATACTCTCAGAAAAGCCAAATTTCCAACAAATTGATCCGCCATATTTTTGAAAACCAAACCTGCAAATGGTGCAGTATCATCTGGAGCTCTTGTAACTTCAGCGCCATCCAAATCACTGCACCGAACGTCCCCTATGTCCAAAGGAGACGGCAAATAATCGACAATTGCATCCAAAAGTGGTTGAACTCCTTTGTTTTTGAAGGCCGAACCACAAATAACAGGAACAAACGTTCCTCTAATTGTTCCTTTCCTAATGCAGGCTTTAATCAAATCTACACTGAGCTCTTTTCCGTCAAGATACGCCTCCATTGCACGATCATCCACCTCTACTATGGTATCCAACATCCTATGTCTATATTCTTCAGCTTTGGCTTTTAAATCTGCCGGAATTTCTTCAATATCATACTTGGCACCAAGATCATCGTTTCTCCATACATACGCTTTCATTTGCACAACATCGACGACTCCAGTAAATTCCGCTTCTAATCCTATCGGTAAAGTTAGCGTAACAGGCCTTGCTCCTAATTTGTCAACTATCATATCAACACAACGGAAAAAGTTGGCTCCCATTCTGTCTAATTTGTTTACAAAGCAAATCCTCGGAACATAATATTTATCTGCTTGTCTCCAGACTGTTTCCGATTGTGGTTCGACACCCGCAACCCCATCAAACACCGCAACAGCTCCATCCAGAACTCGTAAACTTCTCTCAACTTCGATCGTAAAATCAACATGCCCAGGTGTATCTATAATATTGATTCTATGATCGCGCCAGAAACATGTTGTAGCGGCGGATGTAATTGTAATGCCCCTCTCCTGCTCTTGCTCCATCCAATCCATCGTGGCCCCACCTTCGTGAACCTCTCCGATTTTATAGGATTTTCCGGTATAATACAAAATTCTCTCTGTAGTTGTAGTTTTTCCAGCGTCGATATGCGCCATAATACCGATATTGCGGTAATGCCCAATTGGTGTAACACGCGCCATATTAATATCCCCTTATTACCACCTGTAGTGCGCAAAAGCCCTGTTTGCTTCCGCCATTTTGTGAGTATCTTCCTTTTTTTTCACTGCCACGCCCTTACCAGCGGCGGCATCTAAAACCTCTGCAGCAAGCCTTTCTGCCATGGTTTTTTCCGATCTAGACCTTGCTGCCTTAATCATCCACCTGATCGACAGGGCCTGCGCTCTATCTGGCGCAACTTCAGTTGGAACCTGATATGTAGCTCCACCAACGCGACGAGACCTTACCTCTAGAGTAGGTCTGACATTCGCCAACGCTTCTGTAAATAATTCCAAACAATTCCTCCCATTTTTTCCGTGAATCCTATCGAAGGCTGTATACAAAATCTTCTCGGACACCGACTTCTTTCCACCATACATCAAGCAGTTTATAAACTTCGTAACCACCACATCACCGTATTTTGGATCCTTTAAAACTTCTCTTTTTTCAGCCGCTCTGCGTCTCGCCATTTTTTACTCCTACACAAACATCATTTAGGCTTCTTTGCACCATAATGGGAGCGAGCCTGCTTCCTATCTTTTACCCCTTGAGTATCCAAAGTTCCCCTTATGACGTGATACCTCACACCCGGCAAATCTTTGACACGTCCGCCTCTTATCATAACAACTGAGTGCTCTTGTAGATTATGCCCCTCACCAGGAATGTACCCAGTAACTTCATACCCATTCGTTAAACGAATACGAGCAACCTTTCTCATAGCAGAGTTCGGCTTTTTAGGAGTTGTAGTAAAAACACGTGAACACACCCCTCTCTTCTGAGGACACGATCCCAGCGCAGGAACCTTGTTCCTCACAACCTTCGGCTTCCTTGGATTTCTAATTAACTGGTTAATTGTAGGCATATTCCCTTTCTTAAAACTAACACGCTTCCGACTTATCTCGGCTAAAACACACCAAACTTTGTAGCAACATGCTACTATTTTTCCAAAAAAACGTCAATACTATCTTGGCCGGTAGCAAAAAAATATTAAAGACAATCAATTATATCTCTCAAATCTTTCACAACTAAGTCCGCCTTTGTATCAAATAACCCATCAGAAAACATTATATTTTTTCCACACCCAGCACTTTTCCCCGCCAAAATGTCTCGCTCCTTGTCACCAACCATTATTGATTTTTTCATATTTATCAAGTGCTGTTCCATCGCCTTCAGCAACATTCCAGGATTTGGCTTTCTATCGATATGAGCATTGTCACGTGAAGTACAGATGTATATGTCGGTAAGTTCCGCACCAACTTTCATGAATTCACCACGCATGTAGTCATGAAGCGTAACTACATCATGAAGCGTGAATATTCCACGAGAAACTCCTGATTGATTGGTAATAACGATTATTTTATACTCCCTCGCCTTCGCCGCTTTGCAGAGATCAAAAATACCATCAACAAAGTGAAACTGCTCCTTTTTATGGACATCTATGTAATCCACATTTATCACGCCATCTCTATCTAAAAACAGCGCTTTATTTTGGAAACAATCAGTGAAACTACGCAACAACTGTCACTTATTGCTTTCAACTAGATTGATTAATGCCGCTTTTGACATGAAGCCCGATTTAGACACTACATCTTTTCCATCTTTAAAGACAACGAGTGTTGGCAATGTTTGAATATCATAAGCCGCCGCAACTTCTTTGGCATCATCAACGTTAACTTTGACGACTGTTACATCCTGAGTAGTTCGCGCGAAATCTTCCACAACGGTGGAAAGCATCCTACATGGACCACACCATGGTGCCCAAAAATCAACCACAACAGTACCACCACCTGCTATTATTTCTCTCAACTTATTCAACTCGATCACTTCAATCGTCATTCTAACACTCAGCCTTTATCTTTTCTATTTCTCTGAGAACAATCTCTTCGGCAATTGATCTCAAATTCGCATCAACCCATTCCACTATCACTTTTTCGGCAATTGACGCAAACAGCTGATCAACTGTTACCCCCTTTTTATTTTGTTTGCCGACATCAGATTTGTTTTTTCCGTACGCATTAAGTGCATTTGTCAACTGATCAAATGGACTTGGCATCTTGCCTTTTTCACTAAAAACACTCCTCGACAAAGTGCTTACCTCTTCATAACTAACAGGAATATCTGCAACACTGGAAACTTTGTTGATAGCCGATTTATCGGCTTCATTTGCATTCACAACATTCGCCTCATTCAATTCAACTACCTTTTCGTTGTCGCAACATACCTCATTTTCCAGTTGCTGATCAACTTGCGATTTATTGTCTCCCTCCGACACATATTTCCTTATGGATGACAATATGTCCTCCATTGACATTTCTTCATTGTCTTTTGGAAAGCTCATAGCACAATTCTCCTATACTAAAATTTCCCGCTAGTTTCCGCAAAGTGCTTTTTGTAACTAAAATCACCGTCTTTTACCTTTAAGTACCTAGCATCCATCCTTCCAACCAAAGCATTCGCCTTGCATTGATTGGAAAAATACTCTTGCTCTGCTTGTATTTCAAGATACTTCGCTTCAAATAGCTGCCCCTGGGCTTCTAAAACATCCTTCATAATTTTTACGCCAGCCTTGTATTCCTCATTTGTATCATGAAGAGCTAATTCCCTCGCTTTAACGGCAGATTTTGCAGCCACCAAGTTCTTTTTCGCTGCAGTTATAGAAGCCCAAACTGACGATATTTGAGTTTTTAGTTCTTCAATCGCCTTTTCACGATCAACCGCAGCTTTTGACGCCATCTTTACATGCTTTCTTTTTTCCGCTCTCACAGCCCCACCATCGTAAATCGGAACAGTAAGGGCCACCCCGAAAGTGCACCCTCTTGTGTTATATTTATTTTTTGCTTGATCAGCGTTTTCCCCGCTTCCTCTTTTTGTCAGCTCAACAGAGTGATCAAATGAACACGTCATGTCAAGTGAAGGAGTAAATTCAGGATTAATCTTCTTTACTGCAGCTTTCGCCGCTTGCAGCACATTTGTAGCCGCAATAATCCCAGGATTGTGTTTCACAGCAATGTCAAGTGCCTGTTTTTCAGACATCGCATCATCAAACAATTTGCCAGGTGCAACCGCTCCATCAGGCATCTTATAGCCTGAAATTTCTTCAAATTGAGCCATATACGAGGCATACTCAGCTTCAGCTTTTGCTAGTTTAGACATTGTTTCAGCGTAACTTGCTTCAGCTTGAGCCACATCAAGGTACTTTGCAACTCCCGTCCTATGCATTTCAGTTGCCACTGAAATACTTTCCTTTCTTGAATCAAGTAAAACATTCAAATGCACAATTTCTTGTTTTTTCGCAATCACAACAAAATAACAGATCGCCACATTCCTCAGAACATTTTGCTTTGTCGTCTCATATGCACTCCATTTAGCTTTGATGTTAAAATCAACTTCATTTAAAGCGGCAACATCAGCAAATCCATGAAATATATTCTGTTTCAGTGTAAGACCATACGAACGCACGTTATTTCGAGCTCCATCTCCAGAAGACTTCGATCTCCACATTTTTTTATCAACAGATTGGTACTGCGTATTGGCTGACACAGTCGGCCTAAACGATGCCGACGCAGAAACATGATTTTCATGTAAAGCCATCAACTCATCCTGCGCTGATAGAATCTCCCTGTTGTTCCTCAATGCACTTTCTAAAGCTGCAAATAGAGGATTCTTTCCACTCTCTGTGGCAGTGACAGTATTGCTATCTCCAGTTTTAGTTTTATCTTCGACGGCCATCACATTAAACGCAGTGAATAAAGGAAAACAAATCAACAAAATGAATTTACTACCCATCGTAATTCGAGCACATCTTCAGCATACTTCGGTAGAGAATAGCATCAATTTAAAATATTTTATACAATATTCTGTTGTTGTTTTTGTACTTGAATTGCGTGAATTAGATCACTGACACTCCCAATAGATTCAAATTCGGCAGACGATTTGCTTACGATAAGCTGCCATTGTTGAGTCATGTGGAAGTGTTGACGATACATATTTGAAAAGTAGAACGTTATTTTTATTACGCTTATCTTTGTAACCATTCAACTTTATTGTGATCTTTTATACTTCATCCATTTACTCGAGAATTTTTGACGTTTCACAAGGAATTGCAAAATGATCTGCAGAAATTGAACTCACTGCTATTGACTTAATGATCTCTCGGCTTGGACATGCTACGTTACGAAGAGGAATGAATATCACAGCAATTACATTGAAATGTTGAGATTGAGTGCATCTCTATTAATAAACTTCGAAAATTTGCACGCTCTCAGCTGCCGATTTCTCGTTTCAAATTTCATATCCTCTTTTGTGAGTTCTGTAACTAAAATGGTTTTAAATAAAAACATTATAGAAATTGCTCACCTGATAGAATATAATCCGCCACGTAGTTTCGTCTGCTGCGGAGACTTCAGTGTTCAATCGTTTGCTTGGGTTTTTATCGACAGATATGGCCATAGATCTCGGAACGGCCAACACGTTGGTCTACGTCAATGGTAAAGGCGTTGTTTTAAACGAACCATCTGTCGTGGCTGTATCAAATGTTAATAATCGGCGGGAAGTCCTCGCCGTCGGCAATGAGGCCAAGCAGATGTTGGGGCGAACTCCCGGACATATTCAGGCAATTCGGCCACTGCGTGATGGAGTCATCGCTGATTTCGAAATTGCCGAGGAAATGATAAAGTATTTTATCAAAAGAATTCACAATAGAAGTTTATTTACCTCTCCGAGGATAGTGATCTGCGTTCCATATGGAGCTACAGCAGTCGAAAGGAGGGCTATCCAAGAATCAGCTGAAGGCGCCGGAGCAAGGGAAGTATACTTAATCGAAGAACCAATGGCTGCAGCAATTGGTGCTGATCTGCCAATTGCTGAACCAAGGGGATCCATCGTTGTTGATATAGGTGGTGGAACGACTGAAGTTGCGGTGATCTCACTCGGTGGTATTGTGTATGCTTCATCAATAAGGGTCGGAGGAGATAAGATGGACGAAGAAATCGCTGCGTACATTAGAAAAAATTTCAACTTACTAATTGGAGAAGCTACGGCAGAAACTGTAAAAAAAGAAATAGGATCAGCAATCTGTACACAGACAAGCAAGGACATCAAGATGGTCGTGAAAGGAAGAAGCATTACCGATGGGAATCCGAAAGATCTTGAGATTACTCAGAAACACGCTGTTGAAGCGTTGATGGATCCAATTACAACAATCGCCAATGGTGTAAAAGAGGCTCTTGAAAAAACGCCTCCTGAGCTTGTAGCTGACATTATTGATAATGGGATTACACTAACAGGAGGGGGGGCCCTTTTAAGCAATCTTGATACTATTATATACCACGTAACAGGGGTCACGGTCAGAGTTGCGAATAATCCACTCAACTGTGTTGTTCTTGGGACAGGAAAGGCGTTGTCAGAAGCAAAAAAGACC